>CASDOO010000011.1 GCA_949282275.1 uncultured Bacillota bacterium
ATTGAAACAAAAAAACACTCTTCTGGAACAATATACTTGTATTGCCCCGAAGAGACCACACCTATCAGAATCCAAGTATCCCAGCCAAATCGGATATCACGGCCCATAAAAAGGGCCGTTTTTTCATGCTTGTACATCAAGGGTACATTTTCGGGTACAGTATCGGGTACAATTTCATGTAACTCTTTGAATGAAATTGGAGCTGTTTCCGTTTCTTTTTTCCATGTGCTTCCGACAGGGAATTTTGTCTTTTCGGGATGGCGGAATCCTGCCAAGGAAAGGCGAGGGAAAAAGGAAGGGTTTTCCAGGGGAAAGGGGGCGGAATTCTGCTATAATTTTTCCGTTGTCGAACGACGGAGCGACTTGAACATGGACATTCTTTCTCAGCTTAACGAAAAACAGGGCAAGGCTGCCACAAGCGACGCCCATTATCTCAGGATCATCGCCGGCGCCGGGACCGGAAAGACCAGGACACTGACCTATCGTATTGCCTATCTTCTTAGCATGGGACTTTCCCCGACGCGCATTGTCGCGATCACTTTCACGAACAAGGTTGCCAAGGAGATGACCCAACGGGTCCGCAACATCATGGAAAAAGGCGGCTTCGAGGTCCGCGGCTATCCTCTCATCGCGACCTTCCATGGCTTCTGCTATCGTTTCCTGAAGAAGGAAATCCTGGCCCTTGATGGCTATTCCCGGGAGTTCTCGATTGCCGGAGACGACGATCAGAACACGATCTACAAGGAAATCTTCAAGGACATGACCAAGGGCGAGAGCAAGGACTTCTGCAAGGCGGTCACCGGAAAGATCTCCTCCTTGAAGACGGAAGGCAAGTATCCCGACCAGATTGCAAGCTCGGATGTCCCTCTTGGTGCTACCTACACCTTCAACGAATTGCTCACCGTCTACCAGCGCTACCAGGACTATCTGACAAAGCAGAACCTTCTGGATTTCGACGATCTCCTCATCCTGACGGTCCGCATTCTCGAGGATAAAGAGGAAGTCCGCCGCAATTGGCAGAACAAATACAGTCATTTCCTCGTCGATGAGTTCCAGGACACGAATGCCTTGCAGTACCGTCTTCTCAAGATCCTGCTTGGCGGCCCGGCCTCCTTGACCGTCGTCGGCGATCCCGACCAGACCATCTACACCTGGCGCGGCGCCAAGAACGATATCATCAAGGACAGGCTCAGCCGGGATTTCCCCGGTCTTGAGACGGTCGTCCTCGACGAGAACTATCGCTCGACCCAGGAAATCCTCGATCATGCCAACGAGCTTATCCGCCACAACAGGGACAGGGTGGACAAGAACCTCGTTGCCGCAAGCGGCGAGAAAGGCGAGAAGGTCCATTATTCGCGTTATTACGATTCCGATAGCGAGGGACGGGACATTGCCTCCACGATTTCCGCCCTTGTCCGCAAGAAGGAGGCGGACTATCGCGACTTCGCGATTCTCTATCGGGCCAACTATCTCTCCAATGCCATCGAAAAGCAACTGACCGCCTACAAGATCCCGTATGAGATCTATGGCGGCATGAAATTCTACGAGAGAGCGGAAATCCGCGATGCCCTTGCCTATCTGAAGCTGGTCATCGGGAAGGACGATCTCTCCTTCCAGAGGATCCTGAAGGCCCCCAACAAGGGAATCGGCGAGGTGACGCTGGACAAGGCCAAGGAACTGGAAAAAGAGCTTGGCGGGGACGAGACGCTTTTCACCGTCTTCCGCGACCATCAGGACAAGATCAAGCTCACCAAGGCGACCCGTCTTGCCCTCCAGGACTTCTACTCGGCCTACGACGCCTTCGAAAAGGCCTATCGCATGGGCAAGAAGGGGGACGAGATCGTCACGGCCGTGAACCAGTACCTGGAGAATGCCGGCTTCCTTTCCCATGTCCGCAGCGTCGACAGGAAGGAAAGCGAGAAACTCTCCTACACGGCTTCTTCCTCCACGAGCAGGCTCGACAACGTGATGGAATTCCTGCGGACGATACAGAACTTCTTCGAGGAGGACTATGTGGACGAGGAAGGAAACAAGAGGGAACCCGACCTTGTCGACTTCCTCATCGAGGTTGCCCTCCAGTCCGACCAGGATGCCATCGAGGACGACAACAAGGTTTCCCTGATGACCGGGCATGTCTCCAAGGGATTGGAATTCCCCTATGTCTTCGTCACGGGCATGAACGAGATGATCTTCCCCTCCTATCATTCTTTAACGGATGGAAGGGCCGGGGCGATGGAAGAGGAAAGAAGGCTCTTCTTCGTCTGCATGACAAGAGCCCAGAAGAGACTGTGGGTCTCGTCCTTTGGCGGCGTCAATTTCCGTCAAGGATCGCCCTACGTGACTTCCCGCTTCATCCGCGAGGCAAATCTTGTCGTTCCCAAGGCGGAACCGAAGAAGGACTTCGCGGCCCATGTCGGCCTTCATCGGCCCGCCGCTTCGACAGGCCTCGGAAGAAGACTTTTCGATGTCGGACAGGCCAAGGCCCTTGCCCAGGCACGGCCATCGACGACGGAAAGCTATGCCGTCGGCGACAGGGTCGTCCATGCTTCCTTCGGCGTGGGAAAGGTCACTGCCCTGGACGGAAACAAGATAATCGTCGATTTCCCGGCGCCCTATGGGACGAAGAAGCTTGTCGTCGGCTTCCGGGCATTCCGCAAGATGAAGGAGGACGAATAGATGGAACCGATCGATCAGGAAAAGAAAAGGGTCGAGGAACTGACACAGCTCCTCAACCACTATAACTACCAGTATTACGTCCTTGACGAGCCAAGCGTCTCCGATTTCGAGTACGACCGGCTGATGGAGGAACTTCAGATGCTGGAGCGGAAGAGACCCGACCTCAAGAGCCGGCTCTCCCCGACAAGCCGCGTCGGCGGCATGATCGCCAAGGGCTTTAGGAAGGTCGTCCACGAGAAATACATGCTTTCCATCGGCGATGTCTTCAACGAGGAGGAACTCGTCGACTTCGACGCGACGATAAGACGCCTGACCGGATTGGAGCAGGTCGAATACATGTGCGAGGTCAAGATCGATGGCCTTGCCTGCTCCCTTCTCTTCCATGATGGCGAACTGGACATTGCCTCGACAAGGGGAGACGGATCCGTCGGCGAGGATGTCACCAACAACGTCCTGACCATCCACAGCATTCCCGTCCATATCGAAGACAAGCGGGATCTCGAGGTCCGGGGCGAGGTCTACATGTCGAAGAAGACCCTTGCCCTTCTCAACGAGGCAAGAAAGAAGACGGGCGAGAATCTTTTTGCCAACGCACGCAATGCCGCGGCGGGTTCGCTTCGCCAGCTCGACAGCGGGGTCACGGCAAAAAGGAAGCTCGATGCCTTCTGGTATTACGTTCCCGATGCCCTGGCCATGGGCTTCACGCATCATTCCGAGGCTTTGGACTATATCGCCTCCCTTGGTTTCCGGACCAATCCCGAACGAAGGGTCGTCAAAGGCATCCAGGCCGTCCTCGACTACGTCCACGAATACCATGACAAGAGGCCTTTGCTGGACTACGACATCGATGGCCTTGTCATCAAGGTCAACGACATGCGGCTTTATGACACGATCGGCTACACGATGAAGACGCCGAAGTGGGAAATCGCATACAAGTTCCCGCCCGAGGAGCAGATCACGCGGGTAAGGGACATCCTCATCACCGTCGGAAGGACGGGACGTGTCGTCCCCACGGCGGATTTGGATCCTGTCCGTGTCTCCGGATCGCTCATTTCGAGGGCGACGCTCAACAACGAGGATTTCATACGCGAGAAGGATATTCGAATCGGCGACTATGTCTCTCTCCATAAAGCCGGCGACGTCATACCGGAAGTCGAAAGAGTCATCCTTGAAAGAAGACAAGAGGATGTCGTTCCTTATACCTTCCCGACGACCTGTCCGTACTGCCAAGGGGAATTGACCCGTGTCCAGGGACAGACCTATTGCCAGAACGAGCATTGCCCCTCTCGGAAGATCAACAAGCTCATCTTCTTTGCATCCGACATGGCGATGGACATCGACGGCATGGGGGAAAGACTTTGCGAGTCCTTGTTCAACCAGGGCCTTCTTCGCTCCACGCCCGACTTCTACGCCCTCAAGGAACACAAGGAAGAGATGATGCTCATGGACGGCATCGGCGAGAAGAGCTTCAAGGCCCTGACGGATGCCATCGAGAAATCCCGGCACAACGATCTCTACATGCTCCTTTGCGGCCTTGCCATACCCCTGGTCGGGAAGAAGACAGCCATCGTCCTTGCCGACCATTTCCAGGACCTGGACAGGCTGATGCAGGCGTCCGTCGAGGAACTCTCCCTTCTCCAGGACGTCGGCGGAATTACCGCCGCTTCGATCGTCAACTACTTCCAGGACGAGAACAACCGCGCGGACATCGAGCGCTTCCGCCAGTATGGCCTCAACTTCCGTCTCCTCAACCCCAGGAAGGAGGCCAAGGACAACTTCTTCAAGGGCAAGCGTTTCGTCCTGACCGGCACGATTTCCGTCCCCAGGGACGTGATGACGAAAAGGATCGAGGCCCTCGGCGGCCTTTCCTCTTCCTCGGTCAGCCGGAAGACGGATTTCGTCCTTGTCGGCGAGGACGCCGGAAGCAAGCTCGAGAAGGCAAAAAGCCTAGGCGTGACCGTCTATGACGAGGAGACGATCCTTCCCATGCTCGAGGAAGCAGAAAAGTCTCAGCAGGAATGACTTCTTTGATATATAATCTATAGGCTCAAACGAAAACGTTTTTTCAGTCAAGGAGATATCCCATGATCAAAGTGACCAAGCAGATCATCGAGGAATGCGCCAAGAATCTGATGTTCGAGCTCTCGGAAGGTCAGGCCGACCTTATCCTGGAGGATTTCTCGACCGTCATGGCACAGATCGATTTCCTCAAGAACATCGAAGGCGTCGACGCGGCCGACGAAATGACCTTCCCCTACAAGGATCACCAGAAGATCCTCCGTGAGGACAAGCCCACCAAGCCGCTCAAGGCCGTCGATGCGGTCAGGAATTCCAACACGAGGCTGGGAAACCAGATCAAGCTCCCGAAAGTCGTAGGTAACAAGCATGACAAAGTGGATGAATAAGTCGATATCCGAGCTTCATGACGCCCTGGTGCGGAAGCTCGTCACCCCCATCGAGCTGGTCGAGGACTGTATCCAAGGCGTCCAGGAAGATTGCTGCAACGCCTTCGAGGCGACGGCCTTTGACGAAGCCAGGAAGGCTGCCTTGGCGATCAAGGAAGTCAAGCCGGAGGAATACCTCCGCGGCATCCCCTTCCTGGCCAAGGACAATTTCTCGACCAAAGGCATCGAGACGACGGCTTCTTCCGACATCCTGAAAGGCTATGTCCCGCTTTATGACGCGACCGTCATCTCAAAGCTCAAGCGGGCCGGCATGATCCTTGTCGCCAAGACGACGATGGACGAACTGGCGATGGGCGGGACCGGAACGACCGGACACAAGGGAAACACCGTCAATCCCTATGACCATGAGCGTATCGTCGGCGGCTCCTCCTGCGGCTCCGCGGCGGCTGTTGCCGAAGGCATCGCTCCACTTGCCCTGGGATCGGACACGGGCGATTCCGTCCGCAAGCCGGCAAGCTACAGTGCCACAGTCGGCTTCAAGTGCACCTGGGGAAGGATTTCCCGCCATGGGCTTTTCCCCTTTGCCACGTCGATGGATGCCGTCGGCTTCTTTACCCGCAACGTCCTGGATGGCAGCCATGTCCTTTCCGTCCTCAGCGGCCACGACAGCATGGACATGTCCTCCTCCTACCGGAAGAAGGAAAAGTACGAGTCCTACGTGGAAAAGCGGAAGACCCTCCATCGCATCGGCTATTTCAAGGCCGTCATGGACGCCATTACCGATCCTGTCATCCGCAAGAGCTATGCCGACCTTCTCGACAAGCTCGGAAAGCGCGGCTTCGAGATCGTCGAATACGACTATCCCGAAAAGCTTCTCGATGCCCTCTATCCGACCTACATGATCCTTTCCTGCGCGGAGAGCACGTCCAACAACGCCAACCTCGACGGCATCCGCTTCGGCCCAAAGCCTGAGGGCAACCTGGAGACCTATTCCGAATACATGGTGAAGGCAAGGACAAAGGGTTTCTCCGACCTGATCAAGAGACGCTTCGTCATCGGAAGCTTCTCCCTCCTTTCCGCCAATCAGGAAGAGATGTTCAACCGGGCCCAGAAGGCAAGAAGGCTCATCGTCGACGAGATGAACCGTTTCTTCGACAACATCGACTATCTCCTTGTCCCCGCAAGCTATGGCCTTCCCAAGCGCATCGATTCCCTTTCCACCGCCTGGTCGACGAAGCCGGACTTCCTCGACAACATCCTCACCATCGGAAACTTCGGCGGCTATCCGTCCCTGACCCTTCCCTTGGGCTTTGAGGACAACCTTCCCTTCGGCGTCAATATCACCGGAAGGATCTTCGAGGATGGCTATGTCATGGGCCTTGGAAAGGAAATCGAGGACCTGACCGGTCTTAAGGATATCGTCTTCAAGGAGGGCAACTAAGATGGAATTCGAACCTGTCATTGGCGTGGAAATCCACGTCGAACTCAAGACCAAGTCCAAGATGTTCTCCTCGGCTCCGTGCTCCTTTGGCATGGAGCCCAATTCCGAGACCGTTCCCTTCGACCTTGCCTTCCCGGGCACCCTCCCTGTCGTCAACAAGGAGGCCGTCAACTACGGCATCAAGATCTGCACGGCCTTGAACATGACCATCGACCGCACCCTCTATTTCGACCGCAAGAACTATTTCTATCCCGACCTTCCCAAGGGCTACCAGATCACCCAGCAGTTCCGCCCCATCGGAAAGAACGGCCATGTCCTCATTACCCTTGACGGCAAGGAAAGAAGGATCGGCGTCGAGCAGGCCCACCTGGAGGAGGACACGGCAAAGCAGATCCATCTCAACGACATTTCCCTGGTCAACTTCAATCGCTGCGGAACCCCGCTTCTCGAGATCGTCTCCCTTCCCGACATGCATTCCGGCGAGGAGGCGATGAAATACGTCGAGGCCATCCGCGAGATCGTCACCTATCTTGGCGTTTCCGACGGCAAGATGGAAAACGGCTCGATGCGCTGCGACATCAATATCTCCCTTCGCCCGAAGGGCGAGACGAAGCTTGGCACGAAGTGCGAATGCAAGAACCTCAATACCATCCAGAACATCCGCGCCGCCGTCGACTACGAGATCGCCAGGCAGACGGAAATCCTCCTTTCCGGTGGACAGGTCGAGCAGGAGACGCGCCGCTATGACGAGAACGCGAAGAAGACCGTCCTCATGCGCAAGAAGACCGATGCCGTCGACTACAAGTACTTCCGCGAGCCCAACATCGTTCCCATCGACCTCGACGAAGGCTTCATCTATGATTGCATCCACTCGATGAACAAGCTTCCTGACCAGTACCGCAAGGAGCTCTCCGGGAAGGGCCTTGACGCCTATCAGATCGAGGAGCTTCTCAAGGACAGGGAATTCGTCCGCTATTTCGAGGACTGCCTGGACCTTTCCGTCAAGAATCCCGTCACCCTCTGGAACCTGCTCATGGTCGAGATCCTGGGCTATCTCAACAAGAACGGCATCGCCCTGAAGGATATCCGTCCCACGAAGGAACAGGTCGTCACCTTGTCCGACCTTCTCTCCGCCGGCAAGATCAATTCCAGGCAGGGAAAGGAAATCCTTGCCGAGATGCTCGAGGAGGGCAAGGATCCCCTCGCCATCGTCAAGGAGAAGGGCATGGAACAGATCTCCGACGCCTCGATCATCGAACAGGTCGTCGAGGACGTCCTGGCGCAGAACGCCCAGTCCGTCAGCGACTGGCAGAAGGGAAAGGACCGCGCCTTGGGCTATCTTGTCGGACAGGCGATGAAGCTTTCCAAGGGAAAGGTCAATCCTGCCCTTGCCAAGGAAAGGATCCTTGCGAAGATCGGCCCCTGCGGCTCGAGGAAGTAAGATGGCGAAGGACTTCTACATCGAGATCCTCCACCAGGACAGGAACTGCGGAGCCCGCTATGGCTATCTCCATACGCCCCACGGCACTGTCGAGCTTCCCATGTTCATGCCCGTGGGCACCCAGGCGACGGTCAAGCTCCTCTCGCCGGAGGAACTCAAGGCCATGGGGGCGGGCGTCGTCCTTGCCAATACCTATCATCTTGCCCTGCGTCCGGGAAGCGACATCGTCCGGGAGGCCGGCGGGGTCCAGAAGTTCATGAACTACGATGGGCCGATGCTGACCGATTCGGGCGGCTACCAGGTCTTCTCCCTTTCGAAGCTGCGCGACAAGATCACCGAGGAAGGCGTCCGCTTCAAGGATCCCCTTTCCGGCGACAGGCATTTCTTCTCGCCCGAGAGCGTGATGAAGCTGGAGGAGGACATCGGCGCCGATATCGCCATGTGCTTCGACGAGTGCGCGCCCTACCCCTGCACGAAGGAATACATGAAGAATTCCGTCGACAGGACGATCCGCTGGGAGAAGCGCTGCCTTGCGGCCCACAAAAGGGAGGACCAGGCCCTCTTTGCCATCGTCCAGGGCGGGGACTATGCCGACCTGAGGCAGTATTGCGCACAGGCCTTGACGCCCCTTCCCTTCGATGGCTTTGCCATCGGCGGAACGGCAATCGGCGAACCGCGCATCACCGAATACCACGAGGTTTCCCTGACCGTTCCTTACCTTCCCTATGACAAGCCCCGCTACCTGATGGGAATCGGAAGCCTGGACATGATGTTCGACGGCATCCGCAAGGGCGTCGACATGTTCGACTGCGTCCTTCCGACCCGCCTTGCCAGGCATGGGACATTGATGACGAGCTTCGGCAGGGTGAACATCAAGAACAGGCGCTTCGAGCGCGACTTTGCGCCGCTGGATCCCGATTGCGACTGCTATTGCTGCCGAAACTACACGAGAGCCTACCTTCACCACCTGATGAAGTGCGAGGAAGGCTTTGGCGGAAGGCTTTGCTCCATCCACAACATCCGCTTCCTCATCCACACGATGGAACGGGCCAGAGACGCCATCAAGGAAGACCGCTTCCTGGAATTTGCTGCCGAGACGCTTGCCCGCTTCGGCACGGAAAGGGGCTGCTGATGAATACGCCCGGATTCGACTACGACGTCTATTCGCTCTCTTCCTACGATTACGAGCTTCCACCCGAGCTCATCGCCCAGTCGCCAAGCGAGAGAAGGGACAGGTCCCGCCTTTTGGTGATGGACCGTCTTTCCGGCGAGCTAGCGGATGAGCCCTGCTTTGCCGAAATCGAGAAATATCTCCATGCTGGGGATGTCCTCGTCCGCAACAACACGAAGGTCATACCGGCAAGGCTTCTTGGCGAGAAGAAGGAAACGCATGCCCATGTCGAAGTCCTGCTTCTGCGCCAATTCGAGGACGAGAAGGACAAATGGCTCTGCCTTGTCGGCAATGCGAAGACCGTCAAGGTGGGGACGAAGGTTTCCTTCGGCGCCAATGACGAGCTGGTCGCGACCTGCCTTGAGGTCCGGGACGAAGGCCTTCGCGTCTTCCGCTTCGACTACGAGGGCATCTTCATGGAAGTCCTCGAACGTCTTGGCAAGATGCCCCTTCCGCCCTATATCCACGCCCAGCTCGGGGACAATTCCCGCTATCAGACCGTCTATGCCAAGATCGAGGGCTCGGCCGCGGCGCCGACGGCGGGCTTCCACTTCACGAAGGAGCTTTTCGAAAGGCTCGAGGAAAAGGGCGTCGAGATCGTCGACGTCACGCTCCATATCGGCCTGGGGACATTCCGTCCCGTCAAGGAGGACGACATCCGCAAGCACGACATGCACTCCGAGTTCTACGTCCTGGACGAGCATGCCGCCGAGAGGCTCAACCTCGCCAAGAAGGAAAAAAGGCGCATCATCGCCATCGGGACGACCTCGACGAGGACCCTGGAATCCGTCTACCAGCGCTTTGGCACGTTCAGGGCCTGTTCCGGGGACACGAAGCTTTTCATCTATCCCGGCTTCCGCTATCAGGCAATCGACTGCCTCGTGACGAACTTCCACCTTCCCAAGTCCACCCTTTTGATGCTTGTCTCCGCCTTCTCCAGCCGCGACAACGTCCTCAAGGCCTATCGCCATGCCGTGGAGGAACGCTATCGTTTCTTCTCCTTCGGCGATGCGATGTTCATCAAGACGGATCGGAAAGATGGATAGGGACTACAACCGCGAATTCCACGAGGAGATGGACCGGGTCATCCAGTCCGGGAAGAGACCCCGTCTTTTTCTTCATGCCTGCTGTGGCCCTTGCCTTTGCCATCCCATTTCCCTTCTTCTTTCTTATTTCGACCTGACCGTCGGCTATATCAATCCCAACATCCGTCCCCTTTCGGAATACGAGAAAAGGAACAGGGCCATCCAGTCCTTCCTCTATCGCTATGCGATGGACCATGGAAGGGAAGTCTCCTTCGTCCTGGTCGAGGAGGACTTCCCCCTTTATGACAAGATCATGGTCGGGAGGGAACGGGACCACGAAGGCGGTCAAAGCTGCCTGAAATGCCATGCCCACAGGCTTTTCCTATCCTATAAATATGCCTACGAGCATCATTTCGACTATTTCACGACCGTGATGACCGTCTCCTGCAAGAAGCCTTCCAAGGAGCTCAACGAGATTGCCATGGCCCTATCGAGACGCTTTCCCGGAACGAAGTACCTCTATTCCGACTTCAAGAAGGAGGACGGCCAGCTCAAGGGCATCCGCATCGGAAAGGAATACCAGGTCTACAGGCAGAACTATTGCGGTTGCCTGCCTTCCCTAAGAGAACGCATCGAATACGAAAAGAGGAAGGCCTCAAGACCTTCCCCATCCTCACGATAATTCCGCCGCCTTCTGGCGGTTTTCAAGGCTTTCCATCACTTCCCGGGCAAGGCCGGCATAGGCGACGCTTGCCTGGGCGCTAGGCTTGTAGACATCGACGGGGATTCCCTTCATCACCGCCTCGCAAAGGCAGACGCTCCTTGGGATGACGCTGTTGAAGACCTTGTCCTTGAAGGAGGAGCGCAGCTGCTGGGCGATCTCGGTCGCAAGGGAAGTCCGTGAGTCGAACATGGTCAGGACAAGGCCCAGGATCTCCAGGTCGGGATTGTCCGTCCTTTGCACGCGGGCGATCGTCGAAAGAAGCTGGGAAAGGGCATCGACGGCAAAATACTCGCATTGGACCGGCGCGATGACGTCCTTTGCGGCGACAAGGCCGTTGAGGGAGAGGAAGCTCAGGGCAGGCGGACAGTCCAGGAGGATGAAATCGTATATCTTCCTTGTGCGCTGGTCGATACGATCCTTCAAAAGCGTATAGGAAGGCTTTTCCCCGCGGTCGTAGATTGCGCTCTCGACAAGGGCAAGGGAGAGGTTGGAGGGCAGGATGTGGACATGGGGAAGGGAAGTCTTCCTTATGGCCTTCCTCAGCTCGACTTCGCCAAGGAGGACCTCCCGCATCGTCTTCCTTGAAAGGGAGGGGTCGATGCCAAGGGCCCTGGAGCAGTTTCCCTGGGGATCGAGGTCGATAAGAAGGATTCGCTTGTTGTATTTCCGAAGGGCCGAGGCGAGGTTGTAGGCCGTCGTCGTCTTTCCGACACCGCCCTTCTGATTGGCAATGGCAATGATTTCCGACATATGGGAAGATTTTACCATCGGAAGGCCGGCTTATAAAGCGTGAAATAGTTTTCTTGAAATGAGGAAGGCAAACTACTATATTAGTAAGGATTATTTCTGTGCGAATGCTATTCACTAGGAGGACACACATGAATAAAGGCATGAAAACTTTG
>CASDOO010000012.1 GCA_949282275.1 uncultured Bacillota bacterium
CCATGAATATCATTCTCCTTCCAAAATCATGATAAATGCAAAATTACTTATTCATCACTAGGTTGTGTGGCAAAAAGATGATGACTCCGGAAAAGTCCACGTTAATTTTCTTTTACATTATACAGCTAAAGATACTAACTTTGAATAAGCAAAGAATAGATTATATAATGTTTTTACTTGTGTCTTAAAAGGCTCATAAACGTCTCACATTTGCTTATTTCCTTTCATGAAAAATTAATTAATTTCCTAATCGTTCGACTATTGGGCAAAAACTTTTTTTGTACTTTAAAAGTGATATAAACCACAAGAGCAACAACTACAAAAAAAGCCCCGATTTTTCGAGGTTTCTATACTTAATTTTGGCACAATAGATTGTATCAAAATATAACTACAAATATGGTCGGGACGATGGGATTTGAACCCATGGCCTCTTGCTCCCAAAGCAAGCGCGCTACCAAGCTGCGCAACGTCCCGAGAAAGCCGGCGAAAAGCCGGCAAGTAGGATTATACCAATTTCAACCGGAATTGGAAGGAAAAACTATTCGACATGGAAGTCGATTTCCCTCACGCCCTCGAAGGCCTCAAGGATGGCCTTGGCCGGGGTCTGGAAGTCGACCTTCCTGGATCGGACGTAGAAGGTGCAACAGCCGCCCTTGAGGGGACGGGAGGACGGCCCGATGACCTCGATGGGGCCTTCCGTCTTCAGGGTCAAGGTCCTTGTCAGGTAGGGGGCATCGATATTGAACTCGTCATGATAGCGGACGTCGATCCTGGAAACGTCATAGCATTCCTCGTTTCGCAGGACGGTCTTTTCACAGGTGACGTCGAAGGCAAAACGGCTCGGGGAGCCCATCTCCTGTTCGAAGACCTTCATGTCCCGGATGTATCCCTCGATGCGGTAGGTCGATGCCTTCTCGCCCCAGACGAGCATGTACTTGAAGAAGATATCGACGATCTTCTGGATGGTCAGCCTTCCAAGGATCAGGTTCTTGAGGAAGACGGGGATATAGGGAATGACCTTGCGCTTCTGGATGTGGAAGCCTTCGCTTCCGGCAAGGGACAGGCACTTTCCAATCTTAAGGGCGTCCTTCTTCGTCAGGCCTTCCTGGAGAAGCATCTCGCCCATGAAGTTGTCCAGGACGATCGGGGGATGGGGAAGGCCAGGATACGTCTTCCTGTCGGGCGAGAAGGTGCCGATGAAGCTATCGCCACGGTAGAACTTCACGTAGTCGCAATTGGTGAAGAGGACGACATGCTTGATGAGGGCATCATCGGTATCGCCCGGGACAAGGGGCCTGGCGAAATAGAGGAAAGGTTCCTTTGCCGTCTGCATCCTGTAGGCATAGGCGGCAGGCTTTGGATTGCGATGGATGTCGAAGACGCCGTGATAGCAAACCTCGTCGCCGGAACCGAAGTCGGCATGCGTGTTGTAGTCGAAGGCACACCAGCCGATTGCGGAAGCGATGCCTTCCTTGGAATAGAGATCCTCGAGGACGCGCAGGTGGTTGAAGGCGTGGTCGATACGCTTCTGCTGGTTGTCGCCATTCTTCGTCGGGAAGACATGGCCGTTGTGCTCGCTGACGAGATAGGGCTTGTTGCGTGCGCTCTTGACGTGGCTCTTTCCGACAAGGCCGCCACCGAAATCGTTGAAGGCATAGACATCCTCCAGGAGATGGCTGTTCCTGAAGTTGCGGACGCCCGTCGTCTGGCGATAGGGATCCTTCCCGTGGCAGATGGCATTGGCCTTTTCGTAGAGTTCGTCGTCATCCTGACCCTCGTCGATGCGGACGCCATAAAGGACAAGGGAGGGATGGTTGATTTCCTTGTCGACCATGCTCTCGATGAAGAAGAGGAAGTTCTTCCGCCAGGCTTCGTCCTTTCCGGTGTATTGCCAGCTGGGGACCTCGTCGATGACAAGAATGCCCAGCCTGTCGCAAGCATCGAGGAAATCCTCGCTTTGGGGATAGTGGCTGGTGCGGACAAGCTGGATGCCGAATTCCTTGAGGATGCGGGCATCGTCGTATTGGGCCTGCTTGGGCATGGCCGGGCCGACGAAAGGATAGGACTGGTGGCGGTTGAGGCCGACTAGCTTCATCGCCTTCCCGTTGAGATGGAAGCCGTCTTCCTTGAAGGCGACGTCCCGGAAGCCAATGGCAAAGCGCTTCCTGTCCGTCCCGAAGGGGGAATCCAGGGCGATTTCGAAATCGTAGAGCTTGGGGTTGTCCAGGTCCCAGGGGACGATATCCTCGATGTGCGTCACGCTTTCGTCAAAGCTCTTCAAAAGCCTTTTCCCGTCCTTGAGGGTATAGCGGAGAGCGACTTTCTCCTTTGGACCGAGGATTTCCGGATGGATTTCAAGCCTTCCGTCGGCATGGGCGAAGATGCGCACGTTTCCAAGATGCGTCTTCGGGACGACGTCGACATGAAGGGGCCTGTAGATGCCGGCGAAGGTCATGTAGTCCAGGGCCTTTCCGAAAGGCGGAATGGTCGGATCCTCATAGGAGGAAAGGACGATGCGGAGCTCGTTGTCCTTTTGGCGGAGAGCCTTCGAGATGTCGAAACGCGCCGGGACGAAGGCGGAGACCTTGTTGCCGAGGTCGATGCCGTTGAGATAGACATGGACCTGGACCATTGCCCCGTCGAAGACGAGGAAGGCTTCCTCCTTCTCGGGATCGAAATCCAGGTCGAACGTCTTGGCATAGGTGAAGAGGCCCTGGTAGTCCAAGGGCGAGAAACCATTCTCGGGCAGATCGACCGGACAGTTCGGGACATCGACGAGTTTCCCCTGCTCGAGCGTTGTCGCAAAGTCCTGCTCTCCCTTGAGAAGGGAAAGGCCATAGTCGAGATAATGAACCATAGAAATCCTCCTTTCCGGTTCATGCATACAATAAAGAGAGGGGCCCTGTACCCCTCTCGATAATCACGCCAGGAAAGGCGCTTTTAGCACTTCTTTCCTTCCTTCTTCAGCTGCTTCTTGAGCTTGTTCTTCTTCGAGCCTTCCTTGAAGAGGGTGGAGAGGCCGCGGAAGAAATGGCCATTGAACATGTCGATGAGGCCAAGAAGCTGTCCCCAGGACATGAAGCCGTTGGTCATTCTGGAGATGGTCTTGACCGTCTGGTTCCAGACGCCCTGGACAAGCATGTCGGCCATGGAGCGGTTGCCGAAGGCATAGAGGACCTTGATGGCGAAGCGGACGGCACGGCCGAAGAAGCGACCGAACCATCCCTGGGCATTGACAAGGTCCCGCATCGTGGTGTTGCTGTCGATGATGTAGCGCCCCTTGGCATTGGTCTTGAAGTGGCAGTCGGGAATGTCGTGGCCAAGAAGGGCCTTGAATTCCTCGTCGGGGACGTTCTGGATGTCACCGGTCTTGTAGTGCTCGAGGTTGAGATCCTGGTAGGGAAGCCTGTCGGTCGTTCCCTGACGGTGGGTCATGCCGCGCAGGCGGATGTCGACGCTGGAAGCGCCGATGAGGATCTCGTAGTCGCCCTCTTCCACTTCGAAGGCGTTGGTGAGGACGTTGAAGTAGCGGAAGCTGTACTTGTCGAAGGAAATCGTGCACTCCTTGCTTTCGCCCGGTTCGAGGGAGACCTTGACGAAGCCCTTGAGTTCCCTCTTGGCGCGGAAGACCTTGGCATTGGGAAGGCCGATGTAGAGTTGGGCGACTTCCTTTCCGGGGACGTCGGAAACGTTGGTGACGGTGAAGCGGACGCCGTTCTCGTCGATGACGAGGTTGGAATATTCGAACTTGCTGTAACTAAGGCCATAGCCGAAGGGATAGAGGACGGGAATGTCCCTTGTCGTGTAGTAGCGATAGCCGATGAAGAGTCCCTCGCGGTATTCGCTCGTCCTCAGCTTGCCGGGGAAGTACTTGCTGGTGGGGATGTCCTCGTAGGCGATGGGGAAGGACTCGGAAAGGTGGCCGGAAGGATTGACCTCGCCCGTCAGGATCTTGGCAAGGGCCTTCGCGCCGCACTGGCCGGAAAGGCCGATGTAGACGAGGGCATCGCTGTTCTCGTCGACTTCCCTCAGTTCGACGGAAGCGCCGCAGGCAAGGATGGTGACGACCTTCTTGCCGGTCTTGTGCAGTTTCTTGAGGAGGTCGATCTGGTTCTGGCGCAGCTTGAAGCTCTCGCGATCGAGGCCTTCGACCTCGGTATGCTCGTCAAGGCCGATAAAGTAGAGAAGGACGTCCGCCTTCTTGGCAAGCTCGAGGGCTTTCTTGGCTAGGCCATCGTTCTTCTTTCCGTAGCGTTCATAGCCCTGCTCATAGCCGACGCATTGGAGCCCCTCCGCCTTGGAAAGGATGTCCACGTGGTCGAAGACCTCCGGCGGATTGACTTTGCTCGAACCGGCACCCTGGAAGCGCGGGTTCTTGGCAAAGTCACCGATGAGCGCAATCTTCGTCTCCTTGGCGAGAGGGAGGACGCAAGAGGCATTCTTGAGAAGGACGATGCTTTCGAGGGCGGCCTTCATGGCGATTTCCTCGCCCTTCTTGAAGTCGATGCCCTGTTCTTCGCCCTTCTTTCCGAAGCGGTCGATGACATTGAGGAGGTAGTCGACGGACTGGTCGAGGTCTTTCTCGTCGGCCTTGCCGTCCTGGATGGCCTTGACGATTTCGCGGTCGGTCTCGCCTGCCGTCGAAGGCATCTCCAGCGAGCAATAGCAATGAAGGGCCTTGACCCTGTCGTTGTTTCCGCCCCAGTCGGTGATGATGGCACCGTCGAATTTCCACTCGTCGCGAAGGATGCCGACGAGAAGATGCTCATTCTCGTTTGCGAAGTCGCCGTTGACGGAGTTGTAGGCGGACATGACGGCGGCAGGCTCGCCCTCGGTGATGGCCATTTCGAAGGCGCTCAGGTAGATTTCGCGAAGGGTCCTTTCGTCGAGGATGGAGTCGTTCTGCATGCGGCGCAGCTCCTGGTTGTTGCACGCGAAGTGCTTGACGCAGGAACCGACACCTTCCGACTGGATGCCCTGGACATAGTTGAGGGCCATCTTTCCGGCGAGGTAGGGATCCTCGGAGAAGTATTCGAAGCAGCGTCCGCAGAGAGGATTCCTCTTGATGTTCATGCCGGGACCGAGAAGGACATTGACGTCGAGGGCCTTGGCCTCGGAACCAAGCTGGACGCCGATCTCATGGGCGATGTCGACGTTGAAGGAGTTGGCGATCGTGTTCGCCGTCGGGAAGCAGGTCGCCTTGACAGACTCGTTCAGGCCGAGCTGGTCGGAAGCGCCAAGCTGCTTTCTCAGGCCCGTCGGACCATCAGAAAGGAACATGGAAGGGACGTCAAGACGCTTGATTTCCTGGGTCTCCCAGACGGTCTTTCCACTCATCATGGAAGCCTTCTCATCCAGCGTCATTTGCGAAATGAGATCTTGATGTTTCATTTTAATAACCTCTTGCACTCATTATATATGAATTGTTTTGCAACGTGAAAGAGCTTTCCTAGAATCGATGAAAAGTTGCGCCGATGACAAATGAAAGGCCGATTGCAGGGGACAATCGGCCTTTCTCGCGCTGGAGATTGAAGATGGAAGAGCTTTCGTATCAGCTTTCGGGCGGAAAGGAGGATTTTCGACCGGAAAGCAAGGTGCGGGCGGAGGATAGGAAACCCGCATCCGAATCATTGTCCATACAAGTCGTCCCGGAAACTGGGAACAATATAAGGGATGAAGGGAACGGGCAACCTTTTGGAATCGTAGCCTGTCGTCTTCCTTTCCTCGATTGCAATCACTCCCAGGCGCTGTCGTGCAGATCCTTGTTCGGGTCGAGGACGATGTCCAAGGAAAAGACCCCGTCCCGGGCATGGAAGGAAATCTCCCCGCCATAGAGGGAACACACCCTCTGCATGGAGGAGACGCCAAGGCCGTGGGGATACTCGCCCTTCTTCTGGGACAGGGGACGGCCATTCTGGATGCGGACTTCCCCGTGGTAGGGGTTTTCCTCGTGGATGAAGACAAGGCCCATTTCCTTCCTTATGGAAAGGGAGAGCGTCCGGGCATTGCGATCCTCGATCTTCATGAGGGCCTCCATCGCATTGTCGATGAGGTTCATGAATAGGGCATAGCAATCCGTCGGCCGCAGGAAGGAAAGGCAGTCGCCATCGGCCATGACGGTAATGGCGATGTTGTTCTTGTCCATGTTCGGCTTCCTTTCGGCAAGGACAAGGTCCAGGGATTCGTTTCCGGTCTTGAGGGCGGTCCCGAAGGCCATGAGGCGGGAATTGAGGTCCCTGACCCTCTCCTTCTGGGACGTGGCATCGATGTCCTCGACGATGTGCTTCAGGTCGTGTGCGAGGATCATCAGATAGTCGAAGTTCTCCTTGTTGATCTCGAGCTGCTTCTTTTCCTGGAGCCAGAGATTCCGGTTCTCGCGGTATTCCCGAAGCATCTTGCCTTGGAAGAAGAGCTGGAAAAGGAAGAGCAGGGCGAGGATGGAGCAGAAGAGGTCGTAGATGGAGCAGACAAGGAAGAGCTGGACCTGCTCGAAGGGATTGATGGCGTTCTCGAAGAAGAGGTTCATCGTCGTCGCGCCCAAAAGGATGAGCACGGCAATCAGGATCGTGCGCCGGTTGTTCATGAGCCTGTCGTCCTGGGCCTTGATCTTCCGGGCAAAGAAAAAGTAAAAGAAGGGGAGGAAGAAAAGGTAGAAAAGGAAATAGATGACGTTGGCAAGGACGGCATCCTCCCTTAGGCTAGGAATGGAAATCTCCATCCAGAGGAGGAAGAGCTGTATGGCCTTGTAGCTGAAATGCTGGCAGGTATAGCCTGCCGTCCCAAGGAAGACCGAGGAAAGGAAGGGAATGTCGAAGCAAAAGTAGACAAGGCCTATTGCCAGGAGGAAAAGCAGGGTGTAGCAGGGAATGTCCACGGCCAAGGAGCCGTTTCCAAGGTCCCAGAGCAGGGTATAGCAGACGATGACGGCCAGGCTAAGTAGAAGGCGGGGAACGAAAAAACGCCTCCGGTCGAACCGGAAGCAAAACATGCCGATGAAAAGGAGAAGCTCGAGATCGAAGGTATAGATGGAAAGGGAATTGATCGGATTGATCACTTGATGTTGGCCCCCGTCCAAAGGGAAAGGGCCTGCAGGAAGGACTTGTGGCGCGGGCGGGAGATGGTGATCTTGTCCCCGTTGTCAATGAGGACCTCCTTGCCGCGGATGGTCTGGATATGGCGGGCGTTGACCAGAGCGGAATTGGAGCAGCGGAGGAAGCCCTGATTCTTGAGGCTTTCCTCGTATTTCCCAAGGGAACCCCAGGAATAGAGCGTCTGCTTCTTCGTGTGGATGCCAAGGGAATGGCCGAAGACATCGAAATAGAGGATGTCGTCCAGGGGGAGGTTCTGCGAGCCTTCCTTCGTCTTGACGAGGATGAAGCGTCTTTCCTTGCCAAGGGTCTTCATGGCGCGATTCAGGCGGAAGGCCAGGTTCTCGTAGGTATAGGGCTTGACGATGAAGTCCAAGGCATTGACCTGATAGCCTTGGACCGCAAACTGGGCCATCTTGGTGCAGAAGATGATGACGACGTCCTCGTCGATCTGGCGGATGGACCGTGCGGCCTCCATTCCCGATTCCGATCCAAGCTCGATGTCCATGAGGATGATATCCGTGGCATCGTCGTATTCCGAAAGGAAGGTCTTGGCATCCCGAAAATGCCGAAGCTTGAACTCCCTGTCGATCGAATTGAAGTATTTTTCCAGCATGGGACGGAGGTAGTCGAATTCGCTCTGCTCGTCCTCGACGACGACAATGCGGATGATGCTGGAAAGCGCGTTAGTGGTTTCGGTATTGGGCATGTCTATATATTATTATTCCGGAAAATGCCAGGCAAGGAAAAAGGCGATTTCCCTTCGGAAGTTCAGTTGAATTTCACGACAAGGTGCGAGACGAAGTAGATGATGTTCGCCATCATGACGCCAAGGAAGGACGGCCAGAAGAGGGAACCGCAGTAGAGGTCGAGGCGGAAGAGGCGGTATTGCTTCTTGTTCAAGCTCCTGAGTTCTTCCTTCATCTTCTTGAAGACGAGACGGCTCTCCTTGTCGTTCTTCATGCGGCAATGGATGAGGGCCTCGATGAGGGTGATGCGCATCTGATGGAGGAGGATGAGGTACTTCCTCTTGTCTTCCTTGCGGACGGCATGGAGGTCATAGATCGGGAAGCAGGCAAGGGCGACGCGGATATAGTCCTTGTAGCGCTTGAGGGCGACCTTCTTCTGGACGGACTGATCGGGACGCCCAATCCAATAATAGTAGAGGGCATAGGGAAGGTAGAGGATTTTCTCGACCTTTCCTAAGGGGGCATAGATGAAATAGTTGTCCTCGTAGAAGGTCTTGTGGGGAATCTTCAGGTTCCTCTCCCTCAGGAACTGCGTCCTGTAGGCGACCGAATGGATCGTCAGGTACTGGTAGGCCTTCATGTGATGGACTTCCTTGAAGGAGCAGGCCTTTCCGGTCGGGAAGACATTGCCATAGCGGATGACCTTGTCCGGCCTGTCGGCGTAATGATAGACATAGTCGGTGACGACAAGGTCGAGATCCTCATGCTGACGAAGGGCTTCGAGGAACTTGAGGCAGGCCTCCTTTTCCAGGAAGTCATCGGAATCGACGACCTTGAAATAGCGTCCCGTCGCAAGTTCCAGGGCATGGTCGATGCCACCGCCATGGCCGCGGTTTTCCTGGTGGACGGCGCGGACGATCGTCGGGTTTTCCTCCTGGAGGCGGTCGGCGATCTTGCCGGTGTCATCGGTGCTTCCGTCATCGATGATGAGGATTTCGACATCTTCGCCGCCGACAAGAAGGGAAGAGACGCACTTCTCCATATAGGCTGCCGAATTATAGCAGCAGACAGCAAATGATATAAGTTTCATCATATTTGTATTCTAGGACAAGACAAGTCCAATGGGATACGGATTTTCGTCATTCGAACCATATTTTATGCAAAAGAGATTACAAAAGATACGATATGAAAAGAACATTGTTTCCTTTGCTGGCAGGCTGGACATCGGAAAACAATACGACGAAACCGAATTGATACGAAAAAAGCCCGATTGCTCGGGCAGTTTGTACAAGTGGTGCGCTCGAAGGGAATCGAACCCATGACCCTCTGATTCGTAGTCAGATACTCTATCCAGCTGAGCTACGAGCGCAACGATGGAGGTTCCGGTGGGATTCGAACCCGCGGTGAAGGATTTGCAGTCCTGTGCCTTGCCAACTTGGCTACGGAACCATCGAGAACGGCATTTAGTCTATCACGTGGAAGGGGAAAGTGGAAGACTAGAAGAGATTTCCTTCGAATCCCCAGAAGGGCGTCTCCTCGAATTCGACATAGACGCGATCGGAAGGAAGGGAGAGCTTATCGCACGCCGTCTTCGTGATGGCCGAGGCGAGCCTGTCGTAGGCTTCCTTTCCCGCTTTTCCGTAGAGCTTGACCTCCGCCATGAGACAAGGGGAGGTATTGCCCTGGAAGCAGAGCGATTTGGAGGACTCGACCTGGATCATGAGCCAAGCCTCGCTCTTGCCTGGAAGAATGGAGATGCTTTTCCCCAAGTCCCTGTAGATCTCGTTCTTGAGGCTGTCCCCGATCTCGAGATTGGTCAGAATCTTGATGAATGGCATTTCCATCCTCCTAGACAAATAAAGCTCCCGTCAGGGAGCCATTGATCCCTTACTGGAGCAGGCGACGGGAATCGAACCCGCATGATCAGCTTGGAAGGCTGAAGTTCTACCACTGAACTACGCCTGCAAACAGCCTAATAATTATACGGGAGCGCCTGTTCATATGCAAGAGGGAATTTAGCGGTAAATGAAGATCTTCCGGGTGATATAGTTGTAGACCATGACGATAAGGGTGCGGATGACGAAATCGACGGGGTAGGACAGGAAAAGGATGTCCTTCTGGAGGAAGAGGAAATCATAGAGGAAGGCCTGGATGCCGATGCCGATAAGAAGGCCCAGTGCCGAAAGAAGGAAGAAGGCGAGCATGCCCTTTCCCGTCTTGGAGGTATTCGTCTTGGCGTTCTTGTAGACCATGAAGGTGGACATGAGATAGTTGATGACGACGCCGACAAGGAAGCCGCAGGCCGTGGCGATGACGGTGACATAGACGGCTTCGTTTCCCGAGAAGGCCAGGAACTGGACGAGATAGCAGACCAGGAAATCGAAAACGGCGGCAACAAGACCGACGATTGCAAAGCGGAAGATTTCCCAGAACAGGGCATTGGAATAGGTTCTTTCTTCCAAATACAGCTTGTAAAGGAAATAATAATAAAGGGAGCAGAGGAAGGGGACGATCAAGGCGGAAAGAAGGGGATGGAGGCCGAATCCGGTCAGGATGATCGACAGGACCACGTGGGCAAGGAGACCGAAAAGGGAAAGGATTGACAATGGCAAAAGATTCTTTCCCTTCTTGCCAATGATTGGAGAAAGGCCGGAAGGCTTGAGGAGAAAATAGAAAAGATAGGAAAAGACAATCGTAATCCCGCCAGCCATGAGGGAATGGAAGAGAAGTCCTGTCTCGACGGAAAAGGACATGTTCTCCGAATAAACGATCTCCAGGACCTTTCCGTCCTGGAAGGGAGAGCAGGCATAAAGGAAGGCGTTAAAAAGGGCCGACGAGATGAGGACAAGGAAGACCAACAGGAATTCCTTTGCGAAAGAGTTTTCCCGGGGCCGGACGGAAACCGAAGCCGTATTTTTTTCTTTTGTATCCATGGTTGATTTACCTATATGGAAATAATATACTTTTTTTCGCGTTGGTCAAACGCTAAAATGAATTCGTTGGAGCAGTACCCAAGAGGCTGAAGGGACTGGTTTCGAAAACCAGCAGTGGGCGCAAGCTCAGCCAGGGTTCAAATCCCTGCTGC
>CASDOO010000013.1 GCA_949282275.1 uncultured Bacillota bacterium
AGGCAATGGCGATGATGACGATGGCTGCTGTCCTGGTGTTCCTGTCATCGACGACGTTCTTCTTTAGGGAAAGCAGCCGAACCAATGGAAAACATATGACTGCCCGCAAAAGAAGACGAAGAATGAGGTCACCATAGATGTTGCCAGTTGTCCAAGAGAAAGGAAGAAATGCTTGGGTACCAAGAAAGAAGTCCGGCATTCCTATTATTTGGGCGACGATGAAGTTCAGGGCAAAGGCACCGATGTATTCGACGATGGTCTTGGCAACGCTTTCCCTCGTCAAAAGGAAGAGAGAACCGAGCTGGTAGGCGTTCATCAGAAGCGTGACAAGGATTCCTGTCAGGATGCCCGAGGATGCGGATCGTATCCATGCGAAGAGGGCAATGAAGGCAAAGGAAAGAACGAAGGTCAGCGGATAAAGTAACCATGGTGACTTCCGTTTCTCAAGCGGAATGGTAAAGAAATAAAGAACGAACAAACTTTCGATGTTGGATGAGATATTGATAAGGAATTGTGTCTCAAAGGAATACATATCAAGCGTTTAGGTTGAAAAAACGTGTCAACCGCTCCATGACATCCTTTTTCCGAGGATGGGAGATGAGAAACATATCCGTATCCAGGAAGAGCTTCATCTTGTCAATTTTCGTTACGTAGGCCATGTTCACGACCTGACAATTGTTGATTTGAAGGAACAGTGTTCCGGGAAGCTGGGAGAGCGTATGACGCAAAGAATCGTACTTGCTGAATTCTCCGTCTACCGTGTGAAAAAGGACGTTGTGGCCAACGCTTTCGACATAGCGGATGTGCTTGAGTGCTATGCGGACAATCCCTTCCTTCTTCGGGAAGGCAATGTATTCCTCTTTCCGGATTTCCTTTTCATGTCGGATGGCGGCGATGGCTTTTTTCAGCTTCATTTCGAAGTCGTAATATTCGATCGGTTTTAGGATGTAATCCAAGGCGTGGACTTGGTAGCCTTCGGGCGCAAACTGGACAAAGTTCGTGACAAATATTATGGCGACCTTCGAGTCCTTTGTCCGAAGCGTCTTTGCTACTTCTATACCATTGGAAAGAGGCATCTGGACGTCCAGGAAAACCATGTCGTATAGAGCGTGATAATTCCCGAGGAAGGCATTTCCGCTTTCAAAGGAATCGATTTGGAAAAGGAAGTTGTTTGCCGAACCGAACCGGTGAAGAAAAGCCGCAATCTGGTTACGAAAAGTCACTTCGTCGTCGACGATTGCCAAGCGGATTGCTTCTCTTTCTTTTTCCATGTCGAGGCTATTTTACTCCATGGGCGTTTTCGGAACAAGAAAATGACGGCATGGAAAAAGGACAGCCCGGAAGCTGCCCCGTATCGTTGATTCGACGAAGGCTACATGACCTTGCGGAAGAGCTCGGTCAGGGATTCGATCGTGACGTCCCTGGGGTTGCCGGGGGTGCAGGCATCGTTGAGGGCGGAAGTGGCAAGGAAGGGAAGGTCCTCTTCCTTGATGGCCTCAAGCTTCGTGGGGATGCTGACATCCTGGCTCAGCTTCCTGACGGCATCGATGGCGGCCTTGCGGTATTCGGCCTGGCTCATCTTCTCGACGCCTTCGACGCCCATCGCGATGGCGATGTCCTTGAAGCGCTCGCCCGTGTATTCCTGGTTGTATTCCATGACGATAGGAAGCATCATCGCGCAGGCGACGCCGTGGGGCGTGTCATAGACGGCACCAAGGGTATGGGCCATGGAGTGGGCGATGCCAAGGCCGACATTGGAAAAGCCCATGCCGGCGATGTATTGGGCAAGGGCCATGCCTTCCCTTCCCTCGGGCGTGTTGGCATAGGCGCCGCGGAGGTTCTTGGCGATGAGCTCGATGGCCTTGAGGTGGAACATGTCGGTCATCTCCCAGGCCGCCTTCGTCGTATAGCCTTCGATGGCATGGGTGAGGGCATCCATGCCCGTTGCCGCGGTGAGGGACTTGGGCATCGTGGACATCATGTCGGGATCGATGACGGCAAGGACGGGGATGTCGTGGGGATCGACGCAGACGAACTTCCTCTTCCTTTCCGCGTCGGTGATGACATAGTTGATGGTGACTTCCGCCGCCGTTCCGGCCGTCGTCGGGATGGCGATGATCGGCGTGCAGGGCTTCTTCGTCAGGACGGCGCCTTCCAGGCTCCTTACGTCCTCGTGCTCAGGGTTTTCGATGATGATGCCGATTGCCTTTGCCGTGTCCATCGAGCTGCCGCCGCCGATGGCGATGATGTAGTCGGCACCGGCCTTCCTGAAGGCTTCGACGCCGTTCTTGACGTTCTCGATCGTGGGATTGGGCTTGATCTCCGAATAGAGCTCATAGGGAAGGCCTTCCCTGTCGAGGACGTCTGTGACCTTCTTGGTGACGTTGAAACGGATAAGGTCGGGATCGGAGCAGACAAGGGCCTTGGAAAAGCCGTGCGCCCGGATTTCGGCGGGCAGGCATTCGATGGCTCCCTTGCCGTGGTAGGATGTCTCGTTGAGAATGATTCTGTTGGCCATGGGATCTCCTTTCATGGAATCAATTGATTTTAGCAAGAGAAATGCTTCTTTGTAACCGCTTGCATGACTTTGAAGGGAAAGACGGCAGAAAAGACAACGAACAAGGCGGAAACGATCAAGGCAGAGCAAAAACGAGCAATCCTCTCACCATCGTGCGAACTGGAAAACGGACTGGACATGGTGTCACAACAAGACGTCGGAATCGTGTGGGAAAGGTTGTTCAAATTTGCATAAAGTCCCGATGTTATGCCGAAAAAATGCCATTACTTAAACTTTCTGGCTCCGAGTGTTGATTTCGTTGGAAATACCTGCTATATTCATGCAAGAAAGGCAGGTAAAAATTATGGCAGAAACAAAGCCTATCACAAAGGAAGATCTTGCCGAGCAGTTGGCAAAGGACGGAAGAATGCAGAAGGGTGAAGCCCTTCGCGCCGTCGAACTGATCTTCGCCGCCATCGCCAAGGGCCTCGTGGATCCGGACTTCGGTTCCGTCAAGGTCGCCGGATTCGGAACGTTCCTGCTTGTCGAACGTCCCGGAAGAGAGGGCGTCAATCCTTCCCATCCTGACCAGAAGATCCAGATTCCTCCCAGCAGGGCCGTCAAGTTCAAGGCTTCCAAGACCCTCAAGGATCTTCTCAACGACAGGTAAGGCTGTCCGCCGTCTCTTCCCCTGGAGGCGGCTTTTTTCATGAAAGTCACGTTATCGCCGCAGCAGATGGAGGTCTTTTCCCTTCTTCAGGAAAAGCTTGGCAAGGAGAATGTCTTCCTTGTCGGAAGCTCCCTGAGGGACGCGATCCTGGGAAAGGAAAACCTCGACATGGATTTTGCCGTCCGCAACGACCCCAAGACGGTCGCCTCCGTTTTTCCCTATGGCCTTTTCTACGAGAAATACGGAACGGTTTCCTTCCGCCTGGGGGCAATCAAGGTGACAATCGCCTCCCTTCGCCGGGAAAGGCGCTATCTTGACCATCGGCATCCAAGCGAGGTCCATTTCGTGAAAAGCCTCTATGAGGACTATCGAAGACGCGACTATACTTGCGATGCGCTCTATGCCGACTGGTCCCTGGATGTCCGCGACCCGACCAAGAAAGGCCTCAAGGACATCGAACGGAAGAGACTCCGCATGGTCGGCAATCCCTATCGAAGGCTCCGGGAGGATCCCTTGCGAATCCTTAGGGCCTATCGCTTCCGGGAGGAAATCGGCTTCCATTTCTCCAGGCGTCTTTCCAAGGCCATCCAGAAGAGGAAGAAGGACATCCTTTCGCTCAATCCGGAGAAGGTGAGGCAGGAAGTCGGACGCCTAAGCGCGGAAGGACAAAGGACGGCCATCGCGGAACTGGGCCTTGAATCTCTCTTCGAAGGGAAAGGACTCCAAAGGTGATGGATGATACGATAACTGCCACGAAGGAGGAAAAGACGAATGAACATCGACTACAATGACCTGTCCTTCCCCAATGCCATCGTCAAGAAATACACGGCCTATGGCCTGGACGAGATGGATTGCATGGTCCTTCTTGTCTCCGACAACCTTCTTAGGATCGAGAAGACCCTTTTGACGTGCGACATCCTTTCCTCCTACATGAAGGCAAGAAAGGAAGATATCGACACGGCCCTTTCCCATCTTCTTTCCAAGGGCATCGTCGAGATCGTCGACGGCGGCAAGGATGGGCTATACAGCTCCATCGATTCCTTCAAGAAGCGTCTCTTCAACGACATTCTCAAGGACTTTGCCCTGGAGCAGAAGGACCAGGTCGTCCATGATGGGGAAGACAACATCTATTCCGAGCTTGAGCAGCTTTGTGGCCATACCCTCTCCCCGATCGAAAGGGACATGGTGACGAAATGGCTCCGGGAAGGGGCGGACGAGGGCATGGTGCGGGAAGCCTGCCAGAGAAGCCTGACAAAGAGCGGGAACATTTCCTTCAAGACGGCCGACAGGCTTGTCCTGGAGATGGAAAGAAGCGAGGGAAGGAAGAAGATCGGCGTCTCGACGCTGGACGAAGATACCCGCAAGAAGAAGGAAATCCGGGACATCATCCTCAACACGGATTGGACGATCGATGACGACTGAGACGCTGGAGAGGATCCTTTCCGTCTTGGAGGAGCTCTATCCCGAGACGGAATGCTTCCTCCATCACGAGAAGGACTACGAGCTGCTCTTTGCCGTGATCCTTTCCGCGCAGGCAACGGACGTCAGCGTCAACAAGGTGACGAAGACGCTCTTTCGGCATTATCCGAACCTGGAGAGCTTTGCCAAGGCCAAGGCCGAGGACATCCAAAAGGAAATCAAGAGCATCGGCCTCTCGAAGACCAAGAGCGAGTATCTCGTCAAGACGGCACGGATTCTTCTAGAGGAATATCACGGCGAGGTTCCCAAGGACAGGGAAAAGCTGATGGCCCTTCCCGGTGTCGGCTTCAAGACATCGGGCGTCGTCCTTGCCGAGCTTTATGACTATCCCTATCTTCCTGTCGACACGCACGTCAAAAGAGTGACTTCAAGGCTAGGCATCGTCAGCGAAAAGCTGACGCCGGAACAGACCGAGATTGCCTTGGAGAAGAAAATCCATCAGGGCCACATCATCCAGGTCCATCGCCGGTTCATCCTTTTTGGTCGTAATGTTTGCCTTGCCAGAAATCCGCAGTGCGGGAATTGTCCTTTGCGGGATTGCTGTTACGAATACAGAAAAAAATTTGGCAAGAAGAATAAAATGGATTAGACATTTTTCTTACTTAATAATTAGGAAAAAATAAAGACAACAGAGGTAAAAAATGACATGTCCATCCAGTTGGTGGGCATGTCATTTTGATATCTTGCATGTTTCCTATTTCGTAAGCGAGGACAATTCGATCATGCGGTGAACTTCAATCCGTCCTCGTCCGCTGTCAGATGGATCTCTTTCTGGAACCTTCCTTTCAAAAGCTCGGTAGCAAGAGGGGTCTCGACGCTGTTCTGGATGTAGCGTCTTAGAGGCCTTGCGCCATAGATGCGGTCGTAGCCGTTCCTGTGGATGAAGGAGACGGCCTTGTCGTCATAGTCGAAGGCGATTTCGCGCTGTTCCAGACGCTTCTTGAGGAGGTTGAGGAACTTCTCGACGATCTTGTCGACGACCTCTTCGCCAAGGGAATTGAAGAGGACGATCTCGTCGATTCTGTTGAGGAACTCCGGCCTAAAGGAATGCTTGAGGAGGTCCATGACTTTCTTCCGGCTATCTTGGGTATTTCCGTCGAGGAGGAATTCCGAGCCGAGGTTGGAGGTCATGATGATGATCGTGTTGGTGAAGTCGACCGTCCTTCCCTGGCCATCGGTGAGCCTTCCGTCGTCGAGAACCTGAAGGAGGACGTTGAAGACATCGGGATGGGCCTTCTCGACCTCGTCGAAGAGGACGATGGAATAGGGTTTCCTGCGAACGGCTTCCGTCAGTTGGCCGCCTTCCTCATAGCCGACATAGCCAGGGGCCGCGCCGATGAGACGACTGACGGATTCCTTCTCCATGTATTCCGACATGTCGATGCGGACGATCTGCTTCTCGGAGTCGAAAAGCTGTTCGGCAAGGGCCTTGGCAACCTCCGTCTTGCCGACGCCGGTCGGTCCCAGGAAGAGGAAGCTTCCGATCGGTCTGTCCTGATCGGAAAGACCGGCCCTGTTGCGAAGGATGGAACTTGTGATTTGGGTCAGGGCCTCGTCCTGTCCGATGACCCGCTTGGCGAGTTCGTCCTTCATCGAGAGAAGCTTGTCGGATTCGCTTTGCGTCAGCTTGCTGACGGGGATTCCCGTCCATCCGGAGACCACCTCGGCGACGGATTCGTCGTTGACCTCGTCGGAAAGTAGCTTTCCCTTTGAGACTTCCTGGGAAGCTTTCTTCAGCTGTTGACGAAGCTGCGGGATTTCCTCGTTCTGAATCCGGGCAGCAGTAAGGTAGTCGGCATCCGACATCGACTTCTCGAGGTTGAGCTTGGCGATGTCCAGTTTCTGCTTGATTTGCTTCTGCTTCTCGCTTTCGGCCTTTTCCGCCTTCCACTGGGCAGTCAGCGCATCTTTTTTGGACTGGAGTTCGGCAATGTCCTTCTCCATGTCCTCGAGTCTTCTTTTCGCGGCATCGCTTTCGTCGTTCTTCAGGGAGACCTTCTCGATCTGGAGCTGCATGAGCTTGCGGCTTACCTCGTCGAGCTCCTCGGGCATGGTGTCGATTTGCATGCGGACCTTGGAGCAGGCTTCGTCGATAAGGTCGATGGCCTTGTCCGGCAGGAACCTATCGGTGATATAGCGCTTGGAAAGGGTGACGGCGGCAATGATGGCATCGTCGGTGATTTCCACCCCGTGATGCTGCTCGTAGCGATCCTTGATGCCGCGGAGGATGGCGATGGTGTCTTCCACGGTCGGTTCGTCGATGAGGACCTTCTGCATCCTTCTGGCGAAGGCGGCATCTTTTTCGATGTATTTCCTATATTCGTCGAGCGTGGTCGCCCCGATGCAGTGGAGCTCGCCCCTGGCCAGCATCGGCTTGAGGATGTTTGCGGCATCCAAAGAGGATTCCCCACCGGCTCCGGCACCGATGATGGTGTGGATCTCGTCGATGAAGAGGATAATCCGTCCTTCGCTCTTGACCACTTCCTTCATGACGGCCTTGAGCCTCTCCTCGAATTCTCCTCGATACTTTGCGCCGGCGATGAGGCTTCCGACGTCGAGCTCCCAAATCGTTTTGTCCTTGAGCGTCTCGGGAACGTCGCCCTTGAAGATACGCCAGGCCAGGCCTTCGACGACGGCGGTCTTTCCGACACCGGGATCACCGATGAGGACGGGGTTATTCTTGCTCTTCCGGGAGAGGATCTCCATCACGCGGCGGATTTCGTTGTCCCGGCCGATGACCGGATCGATCTTTCCCGAAGCGACGTCTCCGACCAGGTCGCGGCCGTATTTCCTCAGGGCCTCCTGCTGGGTCTCCGGGGTATCGGTGGTGACGTGGTTTCCGCCGCGGATCTGCGTGATGGCCTTCTCGAAGGACTTCTTGTCATAGTTGGCAAGCTGACCGAGCTTCTGGATGAGGGAATGGCGGCAGGAAAACTGGGCAAGGAGAAGATGCTCGACGGAAAGGTATTCGTCCTGCATCGCCTTCTCGTATTTCGTCGCGGAATAGAGGATGTTCTTGACATCTGCCGAGGAATCCGGCTCCGAAGCCGAGGTCGTCTTTGCCGTCTGCGAGATGAAAGAGTTGATCTGTTGGCTGACAACCTTGGGATCGATGTCCAGCTTCTTCAGGATATTGACATAGAAGGAGTCCTCTTGGTCGAACAGGGCTCGCAAAAGCTCCGGGACGTCAAAGCTCGGAAGCCCCTTGTCCTTCGTGATGGCGATTCCGGCATTGATGGCCTCGATCACCTTTCTTGTGTATTTCTGTTCTTCAGCCATGATTGTGCCTCCTTTTCTTTCGACAAGGATATTATAGCCTGGAAATTAGCACTTTCAAGTCGAGAGTGCTAAAAATACCGTTCTCCTTCTTTCCGGCAGGGCATTCGAATATAATCTAAAGAAAAGAAACAAGGAGAAAGAAATGCCTGGTTACTGGATTGCGATTATCGTCGCGCTGGCCGTCCTGTTCCTCTACTTTCTGGCAGCGATGGTCCTTTTTGCCATTGTCCTGCGGAAGACGCTTTGGGTCCGAGGCGAGGATCCGAAGAATCCCTGCTATCTCCGTTTTTCCGATTACCGGGACGTTCTCGAAAGGAAGCCCTACGAAGCCTATTACTATGGCAAGAAGATTGCCGGCTTCCTCTATAAGGAAAAAGGCAGGACGTCCTTCAAGGGTTTCGTAATCCTCTCCCATGGCTTCTTAGGGACGCATCTCCAGTATCTCATTGACATTGACATGCTGGCGAGGATGGGCTACGTCGTCCTTGCCTATGACCAGTATGGCGTTGGCCTTTCGGAAGGCAGAAACCAGGACAGCTTCGGGACAGGCATCTACGTCCTCGAGAATGTCATCTCGGATGTCGAAAAGAGAAATGTCAACGATGGCCTTCCCATTATCCTCTATGGCCATTCCTGGGGTGGCTATTGCGTCGTCGGGGCGCTCAAGAAGCATCCCGAAATCAAGAAGGTCGTTTCCCGCTCCGGTTTCCTTTCCCCGACGAAGACGGGACTGGATGCCCTTCAGCTTGTCAGCAAGGCCCTCTATTGGTTCATGGCACCGGCTGTCTATCCGATCTCCTGGCTTCTCCTTGGAAGGCGGAACATGGTCAATGCCAAGCGAGGCCTGAAAAACGGGAAGACGAAGATCCTTCTTCTCTACAGCAAGGATGACAGGATGGTCCTTCCTAACAATGCCATCGCGACCTATTGCCAGAAGAAGAGTCTTCCCGATTGCGAAAGCGTCATTCTCGAAACAGGCGGACACAACAATCTGCTGACGGAGGATTCCACCAAGAAATATCATGACCTGGTGAAGGAATACCAGGAAATCGAGAAGATTGCCGATGCCGAGGAAAGAAAAAAGCGGGAAGAGACCTTTGTCGGGGCCCTTCGCCGCCGGGAATACTATCGCTTGGACGAGACGCTCGTCGAAAGGATTCGGCTATTCTTGGAAGAGGACTGAGGCGTAGTTCTTCTTTCCCCTCTTGACGAAGACGTATCCGCCGGGAAGGGCATCTTCCTTGGACAGGATCTTTTCGAGATCCGTCGTCTTCTCGCCATTGATCTTGACGGCGCCGTTCTTGATGAACTCGCGGCTTTCGCGACGGGAAGAGGCCAGCTTGAGCTGGATGAGGACATCCACGAGGGGAAGGCCTTCCTTTGCCTCGAGGACGACAAGGCCGTCCGTGAGCTGGGAGAGTTCGTCCTTTCCAAGCCCCTGGAAGTCATCGGAGAAAAGGGCCGTCGACATGCGGAGGCAGGATTCGGCCGCTTCCTTTCCGTGAAGCGCGGTGACGATCGTCTTGGCAAGCTCCTTCTGTCCCTGACGGAGCTCGGGATGTTCCATGTGGCTCTTGTAGATGACATCAATCTCATCGATGGGACGGTCATCGAAGATATAGAGGTATTTGCGGACATCCGTGTCCGAGACGTTCATGAAGTACTGGTAGATGCGGTAGGGAGAGGTCATCTCGGGATCGAGATAGAGGGCTCCGTTCTCGCTCTTTCCGAACTTCTTGCCGTTGGCGTCGGTGATCAGCTTGAAGGAGAAGACCTCGGCCTCTGTCTCGCTTCCCAGGCTTCTGCGGACGAAATCGAGTGCGGTCGTCAGATTGCCCCACTGGTCGCCGCCACCGAACTGGATCTGGCATCCCTCATCCTGGAAAAGACGCAGGAAGTCGCCCGACTGCAGGATCATGTAGCTGAACTCGGTATAGGAAATGCCGACCTCGATCCTCGACTTGACGACTTCCTTGGAGAGCATGTAGTTGACCTGGAACTTCTTTCCATAGTCCCGGAGGAAGGTGAGGATGTTTGTCTGGCTCCACCAGTCGTAGTTGTTGACGATGATGCCCTTTTCGGGATCGGTCGTGTCGATGTATTTGGAAAGCTGCCTGCGGATGCATTCGGCGTTTTCCTTGACCTGGTCGCCTTCCAGGAACTTTCTCTCGCTCTGCTTTCCGGAGGGATCGCCGATCATTCCCGTCGCTCCGCCAAGGAGGGCGATGACGCGGTGTCCTGCCTTCTGGAAGCGGCGAAGGATGTTGATCATGATGAAGTTGCCAAGCTGAAGGGACCTGGCGCTGGGGTCGAAACCGCAATAGACGGTCCTCTTGGTCTTGAGCATCTCCTTGATTTTCTTCTCGTCGGAGAAGCTTTCCAGCAATCCCCTTCTTTCAAGATCGTCGATTAGGTCGAACATATCTGCCTCCTGTTTCAATCGCTTTGCTTTCGACAGAAGGATAGTATATACGAAATCAAGGCAATTTTCGATAGTGGACATAGTCCCTATGGACGCATTCTCCCGTCAAGAGAAGCGGCCTTGAGGACTTGAGGCGGAAGGAAGTGCTTTCTTCCTCGCTCAGGGAACAGCCGGAAAGGCAGACGTAGACGATGTCTTTAGGGAGGCCGTCGGAAGGCCTTTTCTCCGAGGACAGGTTTTCCTGGACGAGGATGGCATATTTGTCGGCCCTTTCCAGGAATCGATTCTTGCAAAGAACGTCGAGGAAACTGGCATAGAGAAGAGGAAGAACTGCAAGAAAGACCAACCATCTCATGGCATCGATCCTCCAAGATAGGCCATCGCGAAAAGGATGAGGAAGAGGGCAATGAGGAAGGGAAGGAATTCCAGGGAAGGGACTGGGGCGTTCTCCTTTGGCAAAAGCCTTCCCAGGGGCCGGATTTCCTCGATGTCCGTCATTTCCGAGGAATAAAGAAGGAGAAGCCTATCTGCCGCCTCTTCGGCCTGGAAGGTGTTGTCATAGAGGAAGGCATCCCTTTTTGGCATCCCGGCTTCGATCTGGCTGACGATTTCGTCCTTGTCCTTGCAGATGTCCATTTCCTCAAGGGCGAGAGTCATCGCCTCCCTTGGATTCTTTTCGAGGGAAACATAGAGATAGTAGTCCATCAGGAACCTTTCCCTTTCCCGATGCTTCCTTTCTTCCTGTTCCGGAAGGAGAAGATAGGAGAGGCCGAATGCGGAAAGCGGAAGATAGAAGACAAGCAGGGGCTTTTCAAGAAGGAAGCCCAGGGCGATGCCAAGAAGGAGCGAAACAAGGAGGACGGCAATTTGGACTTTGACCGTTTTCCTGTCTCCGCCTCTTTTTGCATCGCTCTTGCCTTCCTTTCTCCGAAACAGGCTTTTTACTTTCTCAAGCATGCTTTCTTCCTCCTAGGCGCATCAGGCTGGAAAGGTAGATGGAAGGGACGAGGAGCGAGGCGACAAGAAGGACGAGAAGGCCAAGCATTCCATCCTTTCCTTTGAGGGAAAGGCCGTCGAAGAGGGCAAGGGAAAGAAGGAAGACGGCAAGGAATGTCGCCAACATGGCCTTTGCCATCTGTCTTGTCTTCCTGTCCTTTTCCAAAAGGCTTTCCTCCCTTCGGATTTCTTCCTGCAGTTCCTCGAGAAGAAGGCGATAGTCGGGAAGGTAGGCCTCGTTTGAGGCATCCTTCTTGGCGACGTAGAGAAGATAGGGCGAAAAGCGTCCCAGCTCATAGGGAGCCATGGTCATGCCGGCGATGTCCTCAAGCGGGACGGGCGTGAAATAGCCGACAAGGAGACTCGTGCTATCCCGATAGGCGTCATGGATGCCTTTTCCCAGGGATATCTTGGAAAGGAAGGCGGCAAAGAAGGAAAGGGAAGCGAGCCTTTTCATGTGGCTGTCGTATCGCCTTTTCCATCGGCAGAGGAAAAGGAGGGTCAACGTCACGGAGAGAAGAAGGAGAAGAACGAGGAAGATCCCGTTTGGCGACAGGAAGAGGGTCATGACGACGATGAGGAGCGAGGAGAGGACTTCCTTCCTGTCCTCGCGAAAGAGTCTTTTGAGCGTTTCCATATCATCCTCCCTTCACCCTTCTTTGGGAGGAAGGGCGAAAAAAGCAAAGTCATTTCGCAAGAAGGAGGCAAAGGTCCCCGATGGCTTTCTTCTTGATTCGATAGTAGGAAGAGCGGGAATAGGCGTCCTGGAAGGCGTCCTCCTGGCCATCGAGGAAAAGCGTCCTATAGAGGAAGGAGCCTTCCTGCCTGCCGATGGCATTGAGGGCAAAGAGGATGCCGACGACGAAATGGACGAGTGGCGCGATCTCCGCAGGATAGCCTTCGTCGATGACGTCCTGCAGTTCCTGGGGCGTCGGGAGGTTGCCCTTGTTGGCAAAGAGGCGAAGGAACGACTCCGGCCTGTCAAGGACCAATCGTACGCTTGCCGTCTTGAATCGCCTGGCGATGTCCCGGATTTTCTTTTCGTCCATTTCAATAGTCTCCTTTGTCCCATATAAACCCAAAGGGCGGGAAAAGGAAAGCGAAAATTCGGAAAACCAGGAAACGTGGAAATTCAGAGAAGTTCCAGGAGAACGGAATCCATGATGTAGAGAAGGTCCTTCCTTATGAAGGCCCGACCGTCCTTGATGCATAGGGCGCCATCAAGTCTTTGGATGGCCTTTTCGTGCGCCTTTTGGAAATCCTCATGGAAAAGATCCTCGTAATCCTTGAGGGCAAAGCCGTTTTCAAGACGGAGGTTGAGCATGAGGAATTCCGTCTTCCTGTCTTCCCTCAGGACTTTCTCCTTCGTGCGGACGTTTCTTCCCTTCAGGTATTCGGAAATGGAACGGGTGTTCTGATAACGAACGGAAGAGACAAAGCCGCTGGCACCCATGCCGCAGCCATAGTATTCCTGGTCGTGCCAATAGGTGAGATTGTGTCGGGATTCCTTTCCCGGACGGCAGAAGTTGGAGACCTCGTAGCGATGAAAGCCATCCTTCTCAAGACGGGCAAGGATCGCTTCGTAGGTTTCCGCAAGGCTGTCGTCGTCGACGAAGGTCCCTTTCTTTCCGAGGAGCGTGTTTTCCTCGATCTGGAGGGAATAGAAGGAAAGATGGGAGGGGGCGAGAGAAAGGGCGAAGTCGATGTCCTTCAGGGAATCCGCCTTCGTGGTTCCGGGATAGCCATAGATGAAATCGAGGCTGATGGTTTCAAAGCCGGCCTCGTGCAGGTCCTTGACGGCACGGACGACGTCTTCTGTCGTGTGTTTCCTTCCCATTGCCGAAAGGACATCTTCCCGGCAGGACTGGACGCCCAGGGAAATCCGATTGACGCCGTATTGCCTAAAGAGATCGATTTTGTCTCTTGTCAGGGATTCCGGATTTGCCTCGATCGTGAATTCCTCGACGGGAAGGAAGCGAGAAAGGCATGAGAGAAGAGGCTTCCATTCGTCAACGGAAAGGCTTGTCGGCGTTCCGCCGCCGACATAGATGGTCCTCAGGCTTTTTTCGGGAATGGAAAAGGATTCGATTTCCTCGATCAGCCTTTTCACGTAGAGGGACTTGTCGAAGTAATGCGAAAAGACCTTCGGGAAATCGCAATAGGCGCAGATATGGTCACAGAAGGGGATGTGGATATAAAGGCTCTCGATCATTTGTCCGCAGGTTCGTCCTTCATCGGGATGGGGGCATAGACGAATTTCTTTCCTTGCTGCTCCTTTCGGTAGAAGCCTTTTCGGGCAAGGCTTTCCATCGAGGAACGCGCCGTTTCGTAGACGGTCAATTCCTCCTTGCGGAAATCTTCGATGGTGTAGAAGGAACCAATCGTGCAGTGGCTGGCATAGAAATGGGCTTCCTTCTTCTTGAGGAACGGGTATATTTCACGAAGTCTTTTTGCCCTTTCGTCAATCGTCTTCCTGTCTTCACTTTTCTGGAAGGTCGGAAGAGCCAATTCGGAATCGAAGGCAGAAGGTTTCTCAATATCCTCTTCCTTTGAAGGCGCTTCTTTCCGACATTCCTCGAGAAGCTGGCGGATACCTTCCTCGTCCTTTGTCAGGAAGGGAAGGACAAAGGCCAGGACATAGGTCAGGTCCAGGGATTCCTCCGTCTCCTTCAGTCTTTCATAGAAACGCTTCGAGCGCGCGAAGAAGACCGATTCGAAATCCATGGCAAGGCCGATTGCGTCCAGACCCGAGTGGAAAAGGAAGTTCTTGACGAAGAGGGCTCCCGTTTCCTCGTTCATGTATTCGAAAGGAAGGGCGGAGAGGAAGAAGTGGATGGAGAGGACGGCCCGGGCCAAAAGCGGGATGTCCTTCTGCTCCAGGAATAGGAAGTAGGACGTCAGGCTATCGGGAATCCGTTCCGGCAGGGGATGCCTGAGCGTGTTGACAAGGCTTTCGGCATTGGAAGTGCGAAGCATGGCTTCTTCTCCCCTCTCGCCCTGAAGGGCATTGTTGAGACGGAAGAGGCCGTGTTCATCCGGAAGGAAGGTCGGGGAATCGAAGGCATGGGAGTATTCGCCAAGGAGGAAAAGGCTTGTGGGAACGTTCTCGATCTCGTTGCGCGCGATTCTCTCCAGCGTCGCCTGGCTTGGTATCTTGTCCAGGCCATGGTGGGAGAGCGCAAGAAGGGAAGCCGTCTTTCTTTTCAGGAGGAAGCTTTCCTTTGCGCTTCGGGAAAGGGAAAGATAGAGGACGAGATCCTTGAAGAGGTTCTCCTCGAGCGCATAGCATTCCTTGAGGATGGCCGGGGAAAGGACGAGAAAATAGGCGTTTTGGTCGTTGTCCCGGAGTTCGCTGTCACAGGTAAAGGTTGCCCGGTAGGAGAGGACCTTCTCCCATTCCCTCTGGACATTGTCCCTGTTGTAGACGGCCTTAACCTCCTCCTTGGTGGCGTAGGCCAGATCCGTGAATCGCTTTCCTTCGTCGGTCTTTGGCATGTTTCTGTCCTTTCGGATGATTCTACTACTTTCCTTCGTCGACTGTCAGCATGGCGATGAAGGCTTCCTGCGGCACCTGGACCTTGCCGAATTCCTTCATGCGCTTCTTGCCGCGCTTCTGCTTCTCGAGAAGCTTCTTCTTTCTTGAGATGTCACCGCCATAGCATTTGGCAAGGACATCCTTGCGGACGGCCTTGATGTCGCTTCTTGCGATGATCTTTCCGCCGATCATGGCCTGGACGGGAATCTCGAACTGCTGGCGGGGGATGACTTCCTTGAGCTTGTCGACGACCGCCCTGGCACGGCTGTAGGCAAAGGGCCTGTAGATGATCGTCGTCAGGGCATCGACACGCTCGCCGTTGAGGAGGATGTCCATGCGGTCGACATCGCTGATTTCGTAGTCGAGGGGTTCATAGTCGAGGGAGGCATAGCCCTGGGAGACGGATTTCAGGCGATCGAAGAAGTCGAAGACGATTTCGCTCAGGGGCATCTTGTAGAAGAGTTCGACGCGGGTCTCGTCGATATAGGTCATGTTCTTGAATTCGCCGCGCTTGTTCTGACATAGGGTCATGATGTTGCCGAGGAATTCCTTCGGGGCCATGACCTTGACGTCGGCGAAAGGCTCGGACGTGGACTTGATCTTCGTCCTGTCCTTAGGGAAGTCGGCCGGATTCTGGATCCTTTCGACCCGGCCATCGGTATAGCAGATCTCGTAGACGACCGAAGGGGCCGTGCAGACAAGGTCGAGGTCGTATTCGTCCTCAAGACGCTCCTGGATGACTTCCATGTGGAGAAGACCCAAGAAGCCGCAGCGGAAGCCCGAGCCGAGGGCGATGGATGTCTCCGGCTCATAGACGAGGGCGGCATCGTTTAGGCTAAGCTTGTCCAAGGCATTGTGCAGGTTCTCGAAATCCTGGTTCTCGCTCGGATAGAGACCGGCGTAGACCATCGGTGTCGTCTTGCGGAATCCCTTGAGGGGCTCCTTTATAGGGGCATCATCCCGGGTTATCGTATCGCCGACCGAGACATCCTTGATGTTCTTGATGGAAGCGGCAAGATAGCCGACTTCTCCGGCAGACAAGGAATCGACTTTCTTTTCCTCGGGTGTCCGTATGCCAAGCTCGGTCACTTGGAAGACGGCGTTATTGGACATGAGCCGAATCTTGTCCCCGACGCGGATGGAGCCGTCGAAGACGCGTATCATGACGACGACGCCACGATAGGAATCGAACTTGGAGTCGAAGATGAGGGCCTTGAAGTTCTTGTTGACGTCGCCATGGGGTGCGGGAAGATACTCGACGATTTTCTCGAGGAGTTCCTCAACGCCGACGCCGGTCTTGGCCGACACCTTCAGGCAGAGGTCGGGATCGATGTTGAGCGTGTCGATAAGCTCGAGCTGGCAGTTCTCGAAGTCGGCAGAAGGAAGGTCGACCTTGTTGATGACGGGAAGAAGCTTGAGGCCGTTGTCGATGGCAAGGTAGCCGTTGGCCAAAGTCTGGGCCTGGACGCCCTGGGTGGCATCGACCAGGAGGATGGCGCCTTCGCATGCCGAAAGGGAACGGCTGACCTCGTAGGTGAAGTCGACATGGCCTGGCGTGTCGATGAGGTTGAAGAGGTAAGTTTCTCCATTCTTTGCCTTGTAGGTGACGTTGACGGCGTTGAGCTTGATGGTGATGCCCCTTTCCCTCTCGATGCTCATGTCGTCGAGAAGCTGCGGCTGAAGGTTTCGGATCTCGACGGCACCTGTCTTTTCCAGGATCCTGTCGCAAAGGGTGCTCTTTCCGTGATCGATATGGGCGACGACACAGAAGTTTCGGATATGGTCTTGATCGAAGTTCATGACTTGTCCTCCCAGAATTTACGGCATTGTTCATGGACGGCGGAGGGCGAATTGGTCATCCTCCTGTCCGGATAGAGTTCGTCGAAGACGTCGTTGTAGACTTGTTGGCGATAGCGAGTGTCGATGAAGAGGATGACGCCCTTGTCCATCTCGCTGCGGATGACTCTTCCCGCTGCCTGCAGGATGCGGTTGAGACCCGGATAGACATAGGCATAGCGGAAGCCTTTTGCCCTGTCTTCCCCTTCTTCGTTTTCGTAGTATTCCTTGATCTTGTCCCTTTCGAAACCGATCTGCGGGAGGCCGATGGAGATGACGATGGCTCCGATGAGCCTCTTCCCGACGAGGTCGATTCCCTCGGAGAAGATGCCGCCGATGACCAGAAGGCCGACGCGCGTTTCCTTTTCGTCGTCCTTGAAGAAAGCGAGGAACTCTTCCCTCTCCTCTTCTTGCATCCTTCTTGTCTGGACGAAGAGCTTCCAGGGCATGTCCTTGAGAAGCTCCCTTAGATTATAGAGGTATTCGAAGGAGGGACAGAAGACAAAATAGTTTCCATTCCTTGCCTGGACGAGGGCCTGGATGGTCCTTTTGATGCCTTCCATGGTCTCGGTCCTGTCCCGATAGCGAAGGGAATGGGCCGTATCGACGAGGACAAGCCGGTTTTCCTTGGGGAAGGGGGAATCCATGATGAGCCTTGAGGAACGGTCTTCCATCTCGCCGCCAAGAAGGTCGATGTAGTAGTCTTTCGGGGAAAGGGTTGCCGAGAAGAAGAAGCAGGCCTTGAAGGATTCGTTTCCCTGGTGGATGAAGGGCTTGGCATCCAGGCAGGTTATCCGGACGGAGACGACCTTTTCCTCCTCGATCCTGGCATAGACGAGGAACTCCTTCCGTTCCTCTTCCACAATGAGTTTTCTGAGGTAGTCGAAGGAATTGAGAAGATAGAAGATTTCGTGGAGATCGTCATTGAGGACATGGGGCGTTTTCTTCAGGATGGACTTGAAGTGTTCCAGGAAGGATGAAATGGCATTCTCGAATTCGGGCGGGAAAGCCTTGAGGACCTGGACATCCTTCCTCGGCCTTTCTTCGTCGACGACGAAGCGGGAGAAGCTTTCCGACAGTTTCTTGAGATCCTTCCTCAAGGGAGTGAGGTCCTTTCCTGGACAGAATGTCACGCCCTTGTCGATCTCCGCTTTGATGACTTCCAGGGAGTACATGTCCCTTACGCGCTCGGGGAGGTTGTGGCATTCGTCCACGAGAAGGAAGGACTTCATCTTCGAGAGGGAGGAGTTTTCCAAGTCCAACCTATCGTGGTAATCATAGACATAGGTATAGTCGGCGATGAGGACGTCGATATAGCGGCTGAGATCGAGCTGGAACTGGAATGGACAGATATGCTTTTCGAGACAGAAAGAGACGATTCTTTCCCTATCGATGGAATCGTAACGGCCAAGGATATCGAAAATGGAATCCAAAAGCTTGTCATAATAATTTCTTGCAAAGGGACATTCGTCTGGATTGCAATGACCTTTCTTATCGTTGAAGCAGATGTATTCCTTGCTGGTGATGAGAAGGCTTTTTATCTTCGCCTTTCCGTCCACCATCTGTTTCATGGCGTTCATGGCAATCGTCTTGATGGCGTTCTTGCTCGTGAGGTAGAACACATGGTCACATTCCTCACGGCCGAAAAGCCTGAGAAGCGGGAAGAGACAGGAAAGCGTCTTGCCGATCCCGGTCGGCGCCTCGATATAGACGTTCTTTCCCTTGAGTGCGTTTTCTTCGACGAATTCCATCATCCTCTTCTGCCCTTTTCGGAAGGAAGGATAGGGGAAGGAGAGCGTCTTTGCCGTGTCGTTCCTTTCCTTTCTCATTTCCATTATCCGGTCCATGTAGTCGGCATATTCGAAAAGGAGGGATTCGACATAGGCATCCAGTTCCTTCCTCGTGAAGACTTTCTCGATCTGCTTTCTCTTCTTGAAGTCATTTTGCCGGATATAGGTGAGGACGATGCGGACATTGTCCAGGTTCCTGTCCATGGCGATGATGTCGGCGTAGAACATCGCCTGGCTCAAGTGCCAGTCGGCGTGGTCCCTGGAAAATTCCTCCAGGTCGGCGATTGTCGTCTTGATTTCCTCGACCGTGACGGAATCGTCCGGACGGATGAAGACGCCATCGGCCTTGCCGCTGACGCGGAAGAGGTATTTTCCGTGCTGAAAGACATGGGAAAGACTGTATTCGGAAAGATAGTCCGCCCCTTGTTCCGATTGGTAAAGGCTATGGAGCCTTGTGCCTTCCTGCATCGAGGAAAGGCTGAAGATGCGGTTATCCAAATGTCCTCTTCTTCTCAGGACATCGACGATATCATGGACCGATAGCTCGAGGGTATATGGCATACCCATTATTTTATTGCAAAAACGCCTCTCAAGGAATGGACAAGTTCCTTTTCAGCCTCGTGAACATAAGAAAAGCCATTTGCCTTCCTTCTTCCTCCTCTTTCCCTTCCTGTTCCAATCGTCTTCGGATTCCGCCTTTTGTTTTGGCATTCCCAAGTTCCCAAAGAGCCTTCTTGGCATCCGACATTCTCCTTTTGTACTTCAAGGCGAAATGGATTGCCTTCCTGTCCTTTGCCAGCAGGGCCTTACGGAGATACAATTCCGAAAGAAGGCCGTTCCTTCTTTTTCCATAGGCAAGACAAAGCGGGAAGAAAAGGGAATTGTCCGTGACGCTCAACCGTCTTAGGGAAAGGAATCCGTGTCTTCTTTCGACGGGATTCTCGCTTTTTGCCTCCAGGATGGCAAGAAGGGGAAGTGCCTTATTTTCTCCTAACGACAATGCCATTCGATAGCAGGACTTGGCTTTTTCCGTTCTTCCTTCATGCTGTTGCATCTTTCCAAGGAGAAGAAGGGATTTTGGATTTCTTTTGTCCTTGATAAGGGAGATCTTTGCTTTTGCGATGTCTTTTTTGACGCCCTTTCCTTCCAGATGGATTCGCCCAAGATAGTAAAAAATGTCCTTTCTTCCCTCTTTCTTGGCTTCCTCGAGAAGAACGATGGCTCTTTGGATATCTCTTGTCTTCCTTGGTCCGAAAAGAAGGATATCGAGAAGCCGAAGCAGATGTTTCTTCATTCCTGTGGCGAGAAGCTTTTCGAGACATTCCTTTTCCTTATCGACTTGGTTGATGAAACGATAGTGTTTGGAGAGACATTCGAGGGTATGAACATCCTTCCCTGGGATGAGAGCTTGTCTTGATATCGTCCGTCTGAGGCCTTTGGGAAGGTTTCGAAAGGAAAGAAGGCGAACGGAAGCCCTTCGGTATCCGCCCTCATGGGAAAGGAGGAGAAAACGATAGGCCTTTGTGGAATCCTTCTTGAAGGGAGGAAGTCCGAGGCGTAGGCATTCGCCAAGCAGGAAGGCGGCAAAAGGGTTTCCGTGCTTTGCCGCAAGAAGAAGGAAGACGCCGTAGTCCCATGGTAGCCTTTCCTTTCTTTGGAGATGGAAAAGGGAAAGAAGGCACTTGTCCTTTTCTGTCCTTTCCTTGTCCGGCAGGGAAAGAAGGGAGGCCATGATGGAAAGCCGCTCGATCGTGGAAAGGGAAAAGGACAAAGGATCCTCGCAATGGCGAAGGATTTCCAATAAATCGTCTTTTTGCTGTAATGGACTCCCCATGTCTCGAGGGTAGCAGGTCCAGAAAGAAAAGCAAAGCGAAATCCGATGGAGATCAAAAAGACAAAAAATCACACGAACGAAACTTCTTGCATACCGAAAGGCACTTTGATAGAATCATAAGGCTGTCATCCATACATGGCCCGATAGCTCAGCTGGCAGAGCACAGCACTGAAAATGCTGGTGTCGGCAGTTCGACCCTGCCTTGGGCCACCATTACGGCTACAGACGAACTTTTGAGAAAAAGAGGCCTAAAAATCAGCTCTCGGCACCCTCCGAAAAAGAGGAAAAAGCAGTCGAAAAGCTGATGAAAACCCGCTTGAAAGATTCGCTTGATACCATCAAAAAGTCCCGATGTAATCGGGATTTTTTCGTTCTCTGAAAACTTTATGGATTTCTAAAATCCGTCCGATGGTTCGACTCTTTTCGGAAAAAAGCCGAACCTTGAAAAGTTCGCCTACCGCCTTGGTGTCAGACCCCTTTTGGAGCCCTTATTATTGGCGTTTTATATAGTCTTCGGAGAAGCCGAAGGCCTTGTTCGGGTGAATCAGGTGTTCTGAAGAAAAGAAGGTGGATTTCCTCTAAGGGATCAGCTTTTAACCGCTTTTAATAGCGAAGGATGAACTTCGCAAAAACGGCCGTCAGGCGTGTTCCCTGACGGCCTCGCTTCAGACGATCTCTATCGTCTCTCGTCCTGTGATTGCCCTTCTCACCGCAACGTCGATGTCGTCCTGGGTCTTACCCTCCTTTCTCATCTCGTGGACCATGGCGAGGATCTTCTTTCCGTCGCTGGTTCTCAGGAAGCTCTTGGCGCTTTCGGCGATGATCTTCTCATAGGTCTGGAGAGCCTCGTAGGGCGGGATGTACTCGATCTTCTCCGTTCTCTTTTCCAGCATTTCCTTTCCTCCTCAGAATCCGAAGGCGGCGATCTCCTTGGCCTTCTGCTTTTGGAGGTCGAGGTTCCTCAGCCGTTCCTTCTCCTCGAACTGCGCCCTGTAGATGTTGATGTCGATGTCCCTGAGGTATCCGTAGAAGCCCTTGGGTCTGGGGAAGCCGAGGCCCTTGTAGTAATCGGAGAGGTATTTTTCGACCGTTTCTCCAGGAGCCGTCTGGATGCCCTCAAGTACAAGGCCATCCTCAAGAAATACGGCGTGAAGCTGGTCTCCGCGACCGAGGCCATCTCCGACGGCCCGGAGGGAATCCTTTTGGAGTCCGTCTTGGACGGCTTGGCCGAATATTATTCCGCCGATCTTTCGGAGAAGGTCGTTCGTGGAATGACCGAGAACGTCATCAACGGAAAGGTCATAGGAGGAATGAGAACCTTCGGGTATCGGACCGTCGACCATCGTTACGTGGTGGACGAGAAGGAGGCGGAGATCGTCAGGAAGATTTTCAATCTCTATACGAAGACGACCATGACGTGCAACGGCATCAAGAAGAAGTTCGACGAGCTCAATATCGTGAAGCCGAACGGCAAGAAGTTCTCCTCCGTCGGCATCTACAACATCGTCAAGAACGAGAGATACACCGGCGTCCTTCGCTTCCGCGACCATGTGAACACCGAGGCCATCCCCAGGATCATCGACGATGAGACGTTCAATCTCGCAAGGGCAAAACTCAAGGACAACAGCAAACACCTCGGAACCTTCGGGGCAATCAACCCTTATCTTCTCTACGGCAAATGCATCTGCGGATACTGCAACAGCATGGTCCGTGGTTACGGGGGCCATTCCGGGACGAAGCACCGCTATTACACCTACTATCGGTGTAAGAACGCGGTGAGGGAAAAGAAGTGCAAGGGAAGGTCCATATCCAAAGAGTTCCTGGAGGGGATCGTGGCGGAGGTCATAAGGGAGTTCCTCGGCGACGACCATGGCCTGGAGGAGTTGAGCAAGGTCCTCTACGAGAACCAGTTGCAGGAGTCCCCGTATAGGATATCCTTGGAGAAGGAGAGGGAGGAATCCCGCAAGAAGATGGAGAACATCATGCTCGCCATCGAGCAGGGGGCCCCCTTCGCGGATTTCAACGCGTGCTACAGGGAACTGCAGGATAAGGTGGCCAAGATCGACCACGACCTTGACAAGGACAAGGCGAAGAACCCGATATTCGAGAAGGAAGAGATACTTGCGACCTTCAAGGCGCTAAGGAAGATTGGAACCTTAACCGATGAGGGAAAGGCCATCCTCTATCGGACGTTCGTGAATCAGGTCATCGTGTTCCGTGACCGCATCGAGGTCGTCCTCAACTACAAGCACTCCAAGAAGGCAAACAGCGCCGATATCCTTTGCCCGAAAGGCAAGGCCTATGCCACCGACGCACAGCCCACCAATCTCTATTCCAAGCTCCATGCGGTGGGTCAGTACGTCATTCTTACAGTGGAGTTGAAGAAGGATTCGGTGAAGCAATGGTCGAAAAAGGGATAGAGGTAACGATGTAAATTCGGTGGAAGTTATTTTAGGCTCGCGAGGAAAAATAACCAGTCCCTAACCTAAAGCTTAGGATGTCCAAAACGAATCCCAGAATGGTAAAATAAAAAGGCAATATGAATCCAACCGAAAGTGTTATTTCAGCCTTCCAAAACGATTTAGCCAGGAAAGCAAATACAAATCAGCTCGAAGCCATAAGGCACACCGACGGGCCCCTTTTGATTGTGGCCGGACCAGGAACCGGGAAGACATTCACGCTCATCAATAGGGCCATGAATCTTATTGTTGGAAAAGGGGTAGATCCATCAAAGATCCTGGTATGTACTTTCACTGAAAAGGCAGCGCAGGAACTGAAGACACGGCTCTCGGCGGAAGCCTCGAAATATAACGTGAAGATGAATCCGCAAGAGATGCTGGTTGGCACCTTTCATTCAATATGTCTCAAATTGATCAAAGATAATTTGTCTTATTCTTCCCTGTCGAAGAACTTCCGTTTGATGGACCAGTTTGATCAGCAGTATTTCATCTATCGCCATTTTTCCGAGTTCCAAAAAGTCACAGATTTCGATAATTACATTGATAAGAGCTCATATTGGGATAAGTGTGCCCAAATCATGGGTGATTTGAATCGACTAGAGGAAGAGCTCATCGATTCCAAACAGCTCTTGGAATCCCCGAGTAGGATTCATCATTTCTACGGCAATCTTCTTTCGGTTTATAAAGACCTCAGGGCAAAGCGCAACCTACTGGACTTCAGCTCGATTCAAACTGAAGTATATCGGATGCTGTCCAATAACGCCGAGTTCAAAGAAAAGATATTGGGGCAGATTGAATACGTGATGGTGGATGAGTATCAAGATACCAATCACGTCCAAGAAAGCCTCACTCTTCTTTTTGGCTCGAAGAGGAATGTTTGTGTCGTTGGCGATGACGACCAGGCTCTCTACCGTTTCAGAGGCGCCACCGTTCGCAATATTCTGGAATTTCCCAAGCATTTTCCCGACTGTCATATCGTCCACCTCGACCAAAACTATCGCTCCACAGAAAAAATAGTCGGTTTTTACAATAAATGGATGAACACCACTGAGGGAGAAAACTTTGGATTCGACTGGGGAAAATACCGCTATTCCAAGAGTATCATTGCCGCAAACCCGAGGAAGCAGTTGAATGATTCGGTTTTAAAGATTGAATCAAATGAAGAAATAACGCTTAAAACCAATATCCTCGATTTCATCAAGAAACTTGTTTCTTCCGGAAAAATAAAAGATTTGAACCAAATCGCCTTTCTTTTCCGTTCCGTCAAGACCAAGGTAGCTTCCGATCTATCCGACTTTCTGGAAAAGAATGGGATTCCAGTATATTCCCCTCGGTCAAATCGTTTCTTCCAGCGGGATGAGATTCGACTTCTGATTGGACTTATGCTCCTTCTGTTTCCGAAATATGTCGCCCAGCTAAACGTTTCCCGGAAAGAGAGAGAACTCTATCCGAATGAACAGTATTTGGTCGACTGCATCCAGTTTTGCACGAACGATTTAAGACAGAACAAACGCGTGGACCTAATGGAATGGGTGAAAGAAAAGGCGAAGAAGCATATCAATTTGGTCGGGACACTCAATTACTCCTTCTCTACACTGGTCTACGAAGCCTTAGGATTTGAACCATTCAAAAGCCTTATCGATGTAGACCTTTCGCTTGGAGTCAGGGATACGAGAAGCGCCCGGAACATTGCTTCTTTTTTGAACCTGATAGTCAAATTTGAAGCCATAAATGGCCTAATTGTTTTCAGCGACAAGAACATGGATAAAGTCGTAAAGCGACTTTTCGGAACCTATTTTCGCTTTCTTTTGGATGGCGGTCTTGGCGAATACGAGGACGAGAGCGAATACGCCCCGAGTGGGTGCGTGTCTTTTTTGACTATTCATCAGTCAAAGGGCATGGAGTTCCCGATTGTTATCGTCGGATCCCAAAGCGCCACACCTCGAAAGCAATATGACGAAAACATGGTGGCCATCATTGAGGAATTCTCCGGAAGAGGCTCTTTCGAGCCACTCGAAGAAATCAAGTATTTCGATTTCTGGCGTCTCTTCTATGTCGCTTTTTCCAGAGCACAGGATCTCCTTGTCTTGGCTTGTGATTCAGCGAAGAGGAATGAACCCAGTTCCTATTTCAAGAGTCTATATGCAGGGATTCCTTCTGAAATAGATTTGAGCAAATACGAGTTTTCCTCGATCAAAGACATGTTTCTTACGCCGTCTTATTCCTTCACGAGTGACATCAATGTTTACCTTACCTGTCCCACCCAATACAAGTTTTTCAATGAATTGGGATTCGAACCCGTTAGAACTGGTGGAACTCTTTTCGGAACAGTAGTCCATGAAGCCATCGAAGACGTCAATAGGAAAGCGATCGAAGGCAACCAGGATGCAATAACGGAAGAGAATGTTTCCTCTTGGCTTGATTTGAATTACCACACAGCTTCCAAGGCGACAAACTCTTATTTGAGCCCCAGACAGATTGAGACTGCGAAGAAGCACGTGTTGAACTATGTTAAGAGAGTCGGGGATGATTGGGGCTCAATCAAAAACACGGAAATGCCTATATCTTTGAACATCGATGACTTTGCTATCGATGGTAAGGTCGATCTGATAATGGGCTCTAATGGAAAATACCAGATTCTCGATTTCAAGACCGAAAAGAAGCCTGATATGACCGATTCCGTCAAAATGACTAGAGTAAAACGACAGTTGGAGATATATACATATCTCTTTGAGCAAAGATATGGTATTAAAATTGATGGGATGAAGGCGTTTTATACCGGTGAGACAGACGGCAACCCTTATGTAAGTTTCCGGAAGGATGATTCGGACATCAATAAGACAATCGAGACTTTCAAAGATGTTGTTGATGCAATTAGGCACAAGAAGTTCTCTGGCAAATGCACTGACCAGAAAACATGTCGAGCCTGTGACTTCAGATTCTTCTGTGGGAGGAAGTAGAAATGGAAGAGAACAAAAACGAGCAGATGAAGTTGTTCGATATCGAAAAGCCTGTGATTAAAGGCTATCCGGAGTTACGCTGGACCGGCAAACGTCCTTTCACAAGCACACAATTTTTTCCTGCCCAACTCAAAGAATGTTACGGTAATCCTGATGCTTCTGGTTGGATGAACAAAATCTATTGGGGCGACAACATCCAAGTCATGAGCCACCTCCTTAAAGATTATCGCGGGAAAATCAATCTTATTTATATAGACCCACCTTTTGACAGCAAGGCGGAATACAAAAAGAAAATTAAATTAAATGGTACGACTGCAGAAAGTGATATTAGCTTTTTTGAAGAAAAGCAATATGGAGACATTTGGACTAATGACGAATATTTGCAATTTATGTATGAAAGGTTATTACTTATTCATGAGCTTTTAGCTGATGACGGGTCGCTATATATACATTTAGATTATCATAGGGATAGTGCAATTCGTTTAATATTGGATGAAATATTTGGACCTAATAATTTCCAAAACGAAATAATATGGGCCCTCTCTGGTGTTTCTGGATATAAAAGCTTGGTTAACGGATGGGTGCGCGGCCACGATACAATTTTATTCTATACAAAAAACAATGAGGCTTTCTTTAATAAACAATATCTTCCATATTCAGAAGAACAACTGAAAAGATTTTCATCCATTGATAAAGATGGAAGAAGATATAAATCTATAACAAAAGAACGAAAACTATATCTTGACGAAGCAAAAGGTGTTCCCATTTCTGATGTTTGGTCAGATATTGCGAGCTTCCAAACTATTGTAAATTCACCAGAAATCACAAATTATCCTACCCAAAAGCCAGAAAAATTGGTAGAGCGAATTATGTTATCTTCCTCAAAGAAGGGGGATCTAGTTTTTGATTGTTTCATGGGCTCTGGAACAACGCAAGCTGTCGCACTTAAATTAGGAAGACGGTTTATTGGAGCAGACATTAACCTTGGGGCGATACAAACAACTACAAAGAGATTGCTCAATATTATTGAATCTAACCCGTTAGAAAAGGACACTACAACTGGCTTTGAAGTATATAACGTGAACAATTACGACTTTTTCAATAATCCTATACAGGCACGTGACCTTTTGATTGACACGCTACAAGTTCAAAGATTTGATTCGAACAATGTTTTTGATGGCGAATTGGAGGGTAGGAATGTGAAAATCATGCCTGTCAACCATATTGCCACAAAAGCTGACTTAGAGAACCTTATCTCCAACCTTCCTTATAAGCTTTATCAAAAAAGACAAGATGAAAAGCCCGATGAGCCAGTCGATCGAATAACCTTGGTTTGTATGGGACACGAGCCCGACCTTGCCGCTTCTTTCCAGCAAAGAGTGAACTATAAAATCGATGTTCAAATCGAGGATATCTTATTGGATAAGCGAGAGATTGAACTTAAGAGAGATAGTCGAGCCGAGATTGCCATCGAAAACAACCGGCTTGTAATCAAGTCCTTCTATCCTATGAATCTTTTGCAAAAGCTTTCTTTACAAAAAGAAAGCGTTGAGGACTGGCGCCAGTTGGCCGATTCAATCATGATTGACTGGAATTATGACGGCAGTGTGTTGCGTCCTGAGGTAATCGATAACCCCGGAAAAAATCAACTTGTTGCTGGCACCTATGTTATTCCTGCCAAACATGGCCGAATACGGGTGAAAATCACGGATCTTCTTTCCCAGTCTCTTGAAATCGAGGCCAAGTGATATGGCAACCCGTAAAAGTGAAAAGAAGCAGCTGGATTGTCCTTTTTACGATGCTCTTCGTGCTTTTTACATCGAAGAGAAATCCGAGATTCGAAAATTCTATAAGCCTGTTTCTAAGAAGATTCTAGACTATAACGATAAATCCAAGCGGCCCAACGCTTTCCTGAGAAAGCCTCAATTTGAAGCATTCGAAATCTATGTTTTAATTAAAGAGCTCCTGAAAAATAAGAAGGTCAGCGAAATATTCACTGACTGGCATCTTCACAAAAATGCATTCTCGTCTCGTGCACCATACAGCGTCCCTAAGTTTGGCGATTTCCAAGAAGAGGCTTATCAAGCGACGATGTTTGATGACATGACAAATGAGGTCTACAAAAATCTTTTTGATGAGATTAAAGACTTTGAGCAGGACTATCCGAATTACATATATGCCTTGACGATGGGAACCGGAAAGACGATTTTGATGGCCACCTGCATTTTCTACGAGTTTCTTTTGGCCAGCAAATATCCGGATGACCTATGCTTCTGCCACAACGCACTTGTCTTTGCACCAGACAAAACCGTTCTCCAGTCCTTGCGGGAAATTAAAGGTTTTGACATGACCAAGGTCATTCCCCCGGAGTATGCCTCATTCCTTTCTGCAAATGTTAAATTTCATTACTTGGATGATACTTCAACTTTGAATACTATTGATGGAAGTGACTACAACATAATAGTTTCTAACACTCAGAAAATTATTCTTAAGGAAGTTCATCGTGAGAAGACTTCTATCGATAAGCTTTTGGAACCAGATTTCTTTGAGCAGGCAAACGAGTTGACTGGTGGCCTATATGGTGATTTTGATGACTTTTCAAGTGACCGTGAAGTGCAACTCAACCAACGGTACCAAAAGATTATACGTTTGAATCAACTCGGCGTGTATGTCGATGAAGCCCACCATCTTTTCGGCGCGGATCTTCAGAGCTCTTTGAACGATTCCTCCCGCGAAACATCATTGCGCTACACCATCAATCGAATTAGCCACGCTCTTCAAGCCCAAGGCACAAAATTGGTTGCATGCTATAACTATACCGGAACCCCTTACGTCAAGAATCATATCCTTCCCGAAGTTGTCTATGCCTATGGATTGAAAGAAGCGATCGATAATGAATACTTGAAAAAGGTGAAAATCCATGGCTTCGACAATGTAAAAAATGAAGAGTTCCTGAGGCGTATCCTTACTGACTTCTTCGAAACATACGGCAATAATCTTTACGAAGGACTCAAGCCAAAGATCGCTATCTTCGGCGCTTCCATTGACGAAATCATGAATGAGATCAAGCCTGCCGTGGAAGGAATCCTGAATGACTTGGGATTGGACAGAAACACGGTTCTCGTTAATGTTGGAGACACTAAGGATTCCGACATCCACATGTTCAACGATTTGGATGTTGTCGGGTCCGAAGGAAGCCAAAAGCAGGTAATCCTTCTAGACAATAAAGGAAGAGAAGGTTGGAATTGCCGTTCTCTCTTCGCTGTCGCTTTGTTCCGATCCCCAAAGTCGAAGATATTCGTTCTCCAGGCGACTATGCGGTGCCTTAGAAGCATTACCGAAAAGCAACAAACAGCTCAAGTATATCTTTCCCGTGAAAACTATCAGATTTTAGACAATGAGCTTAAGCAGAACTTCAACATAGATATCGATATTGCAAACCATGCAGGTGCAAAGGAAAAAGAGGAATTTGCCGTACATATCGTTCCTCCAGTTGAAACATTAAAATTACCTGAGCTGATCAAGCAATATGTATTAGTAACTCGTAAAAGAGACCAGGATGATTTTCACTTCAATTTCAAACCGGAAGACGAAGAAAAATACAAGTCGACCGAAATCATAAAAGAAGGATTTGATTCGCGGTCTTTCTCAGAGAAAAAAGAGTTTGTTTCGGATGAAAATAGGAACTACTCCAAGCTTGATATAATTTTTGAGCTTTCCCGTTATTTAAATGAGGATCCTTTGAGGATTGAAAGAATATTAGAAAGCGACAAGGACTTTGACAAAGTTGTCGGTCTCATTTCAAAGTACAATTCAATTTTGTATACAGAATTAGTTCCCCAGGTCTTCAAATATCTATACGCAATTGACGAAAAAGACGAGACGAAGGTCAAGGAAATACCCTTGATCAAGTATCCGAGCGGAGTAGACCATTTCACCTTCCATGCACAAAAAGAATTGACGATTTCGAGAACAGAGGCCTTGGTAAAAGACTATGTTTCTAAAAGCTTCCATACCGACATATATTGCTTTGACTCACGCCCCGAGGAAAAACTGTTTTTAGACTTTCTGAAACGCGACGATATCAAGAAAATCTACTTCACCGGAATGTTTACCGGAGTTGAGAATGGTCTTAGCGTGCAGTATATTGACCCGGATTCTCACATGATTAGAAATTACTACCCTGACTTTCTTGTTGAATACACCGATGGTCGAAAAGAAATCATAGAAGTCAAAGGCGAT
>CASDOO010000014.1 GCA_949282275.1 uncultured Bacillota bacterium
GCGAGAGAGATTTGAACTCTCGCACAGTTTTACCTGTCTATGAGCTTTCCAAGCCCACCCCTTCAGCCTCTTGGGTATCGCTCCAAACGATTTCTGTCTTGCGGACAGCATAGTATATTCTAGCTTTCCGCAGGCCATTGTCAAGCTATTTTTGAATAGGCTTTTCCTTATAAGATGCTATAATTTGAAATATGGAATTCCAAATCAAAGAAACTGAATCATCGCAGCGCATCGACAAATTTCTCAAGCGCGCCCTGAAGGATGCTCCAGTATCCTTCATCTATAAGATGTTCCGCCAGAAGGACGTCAAGGTAAACGGAACGAAGGCCAAGATCGACTATATCCTGAAGACCGGGGACGTCGTCTCCGTCTATCTGAAGGAAGATCTCCTCAAGCAGTTCCGGAAGGAAGCTGTCCTTAGGCCGGTCAAGCCGGATTTCACCATTCTTTATGAGGATGAGAACATTCTCGTTGCCGACAAGCCCAGAGGCCTTCTTGTCCACGCCGAGGAGGGAGAAAAGAGTATTACCCTCCAGAACATGGTCCTGAACTACCTTGCCAAGAAAGGCGAGTTCGACATCAACGATCCGACAGGTTTCATTCCTTCCCCGGCCCATAGGCTCGACAGGAACACGTCCGGAATCGTCCTCTTCGGAAAGAACCTCCTTTCCCTCAATGAGCTTATCCGTCTCTTCCGGGAAAGAAAGGACATCGAGAAGAAGTACACCCTGCTTGTCGCCGGAAGGATCAAGAGGGATGGAACGATCGACTTCCCGTTGAAGAAAGACAGCAAGACGCATGTCGTCAAGGTTTCCACGATTCGCGATGGCGGAAAGGAAGCCCATACCACCTACCACCGCGTAAAGGCGTTCAATTCCGGCTATTCCCTTGTCGAGGCCGAGCTTTTGACCGGAAGGACACACCAGCTTCGCGTCCATTTCGCCTACATCGGCCATCCGATTGTCGGCGATGCGAAGTATGGCGACTTCGAGGTTAACGATTTCTTCAAGAAGATGTATTCCTATCGCAACCAGTTCCTCCATGCCTCCTATTTCCGCTTCCGCGAGAGCCTAAGGAAAGGACCGCTTTCCTATTTGGCGAATCGGGAATTCCTCTCGCCCCTTCCGAAACGGGAATCCGACATCATCGATTCGATAAAGAGGATGGACTGATGTCTTTGTCGGCGGCAATCCTCGCGCTATTCCCCATCTTCCTCATCCCTGCCATCTTTTTGCCGTCCAATCGCATGAAAGTCTTTTTCTTTGCTTCTCTTTCCGCCGCGATTCCTGTTGCCGTCTTCATCCTCGTCTGCATGTTTCTTCCGGACAAACAGCTTTTGCTTTCTTTCGGAAATGTCTTCGTTTCGTCTTTCAGTGCCTTTTATGTCGAAGGCATGACGTTCCTTGAAAAGGCACAAGTCGCCCTTCTTCTTTTCTCCCTCATGGTCTATTTTGTCATTTATCTTGTCGCCTATGTTCTCCAGAAGGTCTTCGTCCTTGGGAGCAACGTCACCATCCGCATCGGTCCCAATCCCATGGGCCATTTCCTCTACTCCTTTTTCTTCATCCTCTTCACCTATGTCTTCCTCGTGGTCTTTCTTGCCGGAATACGGCAAATCCTTCCTTTTCCGGACGGTTTCCTCTCGCCTCTCTTCCAATGGCTATTTCCCTTGGGGGCCTAGCACATGGATGGCAAGATGAAATTCTATCTCCTTGCGGAACTCTCCGGATGGAACTGCCAGGGATACGTCAAGGACGAAAGGAAAAAGATCCAGGAATCGGAAAGCCTCTCCATCCTTAGGGAAAACGTCCGCAAGGCAAAGGGACACCTTAGCGGAAGGGCAAGGGAAGTCGTCCGCAGCTATGAGGCCCTAAGCATCGACCCGAAGACGGTCTACCAGGCCTTCCTGATTGAGAACGCCATCGACTATCTCGCCCTCCACTCCTTTCCGGAATACTACATCAATCCCTTGGCGATCGATCCCGACTACGAAGGGGAAATCACCTCCATCGGGGATCTTGTCTTCGAATGCGCCGGGGAAGAGAAGCCCCTCAACGACATCATCCTCGACGAAAACATCGGGGACAAGGTCAAGAAAGAGGCCGTCTCCGTCCAGCTCGACTACTATCTGTCGGACATGGAGCACATCGTCTCCCGCTCCATCGATCGCGTCAAGAAAGAGGCTTTCGAACCGAAGCGGGACATCATCTCCGCCATCCTCCGCTTCCTGGAAGTCCTGTTCTTCATCTTGGCCAATGTCTTCCTTGCCGTTCTCTTCATCATCCCCTTCGAAGCCTTCCATGCCTTCCTCTTCCAACCCGATCCCACGTTTCTGATGACCTACGTCCTCTATGGCTATCCCGTCGTCATCTTCGTCTTCGACATCGTCTATGTCCTCTTCCAGTCCTACCGCACCCGTCTAAGGGAGTCCTTCGAATACGCCAGGCGCTTCCTTGCCAAGAACGCGGACACCATCTACGAGACGATTCGCCAGACGAGGGTCGATCTCTATGACTATATCTGCGGCGCCATCAACAACCGGATGGTCCTTCTTGGCGACATCAAGGACTTCTCGAGGCTCAAGGATGCCTATATCGACCTGCGTTCGGTCCTGTTTTTCGGAAACCAGAAGAAGAAAAGGACCTATCGGCTTCTCAAGGCCTTGCTTATTACAATGACCACGATCGCTCTCATCGCCTACGTCTTCTCCTTCGTGGTCTATCTGTTGGGATCCCTTTTCGAGGTGGCGCTATGACATACGAATACAAAACGACGGCTTACGATTCCCTCTTCAAGCTTGCCAAGGTCATGTTCCTGGACAGCGAATACTTCTCAAGGGAACTGAGGAAGGACCGGCTTCTTTCCTTCATCGCCGAGAAGGAAGCGGACAAGGCGGAAAGGATCCGGAAGCTTTCCCCGCTTTCCTATCCCGACGACGTCTTCGTCTTCCTGGCCTCGTACGTCCTCAATCCCTATATGTCCTTCCGCATCGGAAGACATGTCTTTTCCTCCTATAAAGAGATGGGGGAAAGCATGCTGAGCTACTCGCCGAACGTGAACAATGTCCTCCTCCATATCGTCAGCTATCAGCTTCTTTCCCGGCACATGCTCTCAACCCTCTACGCCAAGGACCATCCCAAGATGTTCCAGCAGGTCCTCAAGATCGAGAAGGAAGCCGAAAGGAACCGGGAGAAAGCCTATTTTTCCCTGGCCTACTTCCTCTCGGGAAAGAAGAGCATCCTCTACAAGGGCGTCGAATACAAGAACATCTACAACCTGACGCACTACCTCATGCAGCAGGAGAAGGATCTCGATGCCCTGGGAAGCTATCTTTCCACGTCGCCCCTTATCGAGGCCTACAAGGACTATTCCGACGACAGAATCGAGCTCGACGTCTATCTCCATGTCATCGAGAACTATGACAGGGACAGACGCAAACTCGAGGAATTCCTCGCGCGGAAAAGGGAGAGGGAAAGAAACTTCATCCCCTTCTCCAACACCTGACAGCTTTGTTGTAACCCCTTCCCGAATTGTTCTATAATGAAGCAAGTTACCGCTCCTTCGGAGAAAGGAAATGGAGGCATAACGCAATGGACTATCGTGAGAAGAGACAGGCGTGGCTGGATTCCCCGCTTGTCAGCGAAGACGAGAAGAAATACATTCGTGAAGCCGATGAAGATACCGTCAAGGAAATGTTCTCTGCCCCGCTTGCCTTTGGCACGGGTGGCATGCGTGCCCTTCTGGGCCCGGGATGCGCTCGACTCAATCTCCTGACCGTCCGCCGGGCGACGATCGGCGTCGGAAAGTTCCTCCTTGCCAAATACGGTCCGGAGGCCTGCTTCAAGAGAGGCTTTGCCATCTCCTTCGACAACCGACACATGTCCAAGGAATTCCGCGACATCGCCAGCAAGGTCCTCACCGAGATGGGCTTCAATGTCTACACGTTTAACAATCCCCATCCGACCCCGGAGCTTAGCTATACCGTCCGCCACTTCCACTGCGTCGGCGGCATCATGCTGACGGCAAGCCACAACCCGAAGGAATACAACGGCTACAAGTTCTACGACGAGAAGGGCTGCCAAGGCGTCTACGAGGTCGTCGACCAGCTTATCTCCGTCATTACCTCCCTTCCCGATGAGCTTATGGTCACCTATGAGCCGGTGAAGAAGGAATTCCAGGGAAAGATCACTTTCCTCGACAAGGATTCCTCCTATGACATCGCTTTCGTCCAGAAGGAAATCGGCACGTCCCTCTACAAGGACGTCTTCAAGGGCGAAAGGCTGACGAAGATCGTCTTCTCCCCCGAATGCGGCTGCGACTGCATCGTCGGCCCGATGGCCCTTCGCGGCGCCGGATACGAAGTCAGCACGGTTCCCGGACAGGATTTCTTCGATCCCGACTTCAAGGGAACGAAGAACCCCAACCCCGAGACGGACGAAGCCTATGAAGGGGCCTTCGCCCACATCCGCAAGCTGAATGCCGAAGGCAAGAAGTACAACCTCATCCTCGTCACCGATCCCGATGCCGACCGCTGCGGCCTTGCCTTCCTGGACAGCAAAGGCGAGCTCAAGAGACTGACGGGCAACCAGACGGGTGCCCTCTTGATCGACTTCGTCCTTTCCACCCTCAAGAGAAGAAACCAGCTCGATCCAAACGGCGTCGTCTGCAACACCTTCGTCACCGGCGGACAGGGCGCCAAGGCGGCAGAGCTCTACGGCATCAAGGTCCGCACCACCGCCACGGGATTCAAATACATCGGAACGATGGCCGATCTCCTCCAAAACGCCGGACAGACCTATCTCTTCGGCTACGAGGAATCCTATGGCTATCTCCTCAAGGACTTCATCCGCGACAAGGATTCCCTCCAGTCCATCATCTACATCGCCGACATGGTGGAATACTATCTCCGCCAGGGAAAGACGCTGGACGTCGCCTATCGCGAGCTCAGCGAAAGGACCGGCCTCTTCTTCAACGACCAGGTCAGCGTCTACTTCTACGGAGCGGACAGCCAGGCAAGGATGGGCGAGGAAATCGAGAAGCTCCGCAACGATCCGCCTTCCATCATCGGCCATGAGAACGTCCGCGTCCTCTACGACTATGGCAAGCGCTTCGTCACCGACTTCGAGAAGAAGATGAAGACGCCCCTTGTCGACCCGGACATCGACTACAACGACTGCCTGAAGTTCGTCTTCGACGACGGCTCCTTCGTTGCCATCCGTCCCAGCGGAACCGAGCCCAAGGTCAAGTTCTATGTCGAGGTCCGCAACCATGACGATGTCGCCGCCAAGGCAATCATGGACGAGCGCGTCAAGTCCCTCAAGGAAAGGATGGGCCTCTAAAAAACCCCGGCGATCTCGCCGAGGGAATGTCGCTTAAGAGACAGGCGTCCCGATGGGCGCCTTTTTCAGTCGAAGATGCTTCTCAGCGAATGGTAGATGCCTTCGTTGTCGTTATCGTATGCCGTGACAAAGTCGGCGATCTTCTTGAGCTGGTCGGAGCCATTCTTCATGGCAAAGGCAATGCCGGCGCTTCCCAGCATTTCCACGTCGTTGTCCGCGTCCCCGAAGGCGATGACGTGGGCCCTATCGATGTCGTAGACCTTTTCCAGATACTGGATCGCCGTCGACTTGTTCGTCGTGTAGTGATAGAACTCCCCGATCTTCGGGCTATCGTACCAGAAGCGCATGCCGATGTCGTCGTATTCCCGGCATTTCTCATGTATCTTGCAGGCATCCTTCTCGTCCTTGAGGGAGACGAGGAAGGAATTGCAGTCCTCTTCGATCAAGTCCCGGAAAGGACCGTAGGTGACGTCCATCTCCTCCTTGTGGAAATAGTCGACGTAGGCTTTTTCGTCCTTGAGGAAGAACATCTTCTCGCCATACTCGGCCTCGAGGTTGTCGAACATGGAAAGCGGGAAGGAATCCAGGAAGTCGAGGACGGCCCTCTTCGGAAAACGCTTCTCGAAGATCGTCTTTCCCTCATGGGGATTGAGAATGATCGAGCCGTTGTATCCGATGAGCGGCGCATCCAGATCCAGCTGCCGATAATAGGGAAGTATCGCCCTCGGCGGCCTTCCGCTTGCCATGGTGACGACATGGCCTTGGGAGGAAAGGAAGCGAAGATAGTCCTTCGTCTTGGGCAGGATCTTCTTTTCGGAACTGAGCAGCGTCCCGTCCAGGTCGAGAACGATAAGGAATTTCTGATTCGAGAACATGTTCACCTCCACATTGCGTCTATTCTAAACCATTCCATTCGGGATGCCCATAGCGCAAGAAGGAATTTACGTTCCTTTTACGATGCCCAAAGCCCTCCGGGAGTGTAAAATAAAGATATGAAAACACTCGCATTGCTCTGCCTCCCCTTCCTTCTTGGCGGAATCCACTCCGCACCCCGCCCTGCCTTCCAGGACAAGGCCTGCGCGCCGGGGGAATTGCTCGTCCTTGAGGACTCCACCCAGGGGGAAGTCGATGGCTATTATGCCGATGTCGACACCAGCCTTTCCGGAGCGGATTTCATCGACTCCCTCTATGACACAATCTCCGTGGACAACACCTTCGTCAGCTATGACGCCGTCACCGATTGGTACAAGATCACCGACCGGGACTGGACAATCTCCCAGGAAATCAATCCCGAGACCTATACCTTCGACCAGGACGAGGGGAACAACTACTTCCTCGTCCAGCTGTATTCTTCCGGAAACGGCGACAGAAGTAAGGCCTACAACACCGAAGTCAACAAGTTCAAGACGGACAAGAACATCACGGGCATCTCCTGGACGGACAAGAAGGTAGGAAGCGCAAACCTTTCCATCGACAAGGAGCATGTCTGGGCAAAAAGCCACGGTTTCCCTGTGGAAAAGGGCGATCCGGCAAAAGGCGCCGGGACCGATCTCCACCACCTGATCGCGGCCGATAGCTATACCAATTCCAGCGGACACAATGACCTGGACTTCGGCGAAGTCGCCGACAAGGAATCGGCAAAGGCTATCCACTCCTATAATGCCGACGGAACGACGGACATTTCCGGCTATCGCGGAAAGGACGAAAACGGCCACGACGTGTTCGAGCCGATGGACGAATGGAAGGGCGATGTCGCCAGATCGCTTTTCTACATGGCGACGCGCTATTCCCAAAAGGGAAACAACGACGTCCACGAGCCCTACCTCGTCCTGACGGACGATTGGTCGCTTCAGGACGACAACGACAGCTTCATGGGCGTCCAGCACGGCCTTTCGACCTTCCTCGAGTGGAACCGCCTCGATCCCGTCGACGACTACGAATGGAAGAGAAACGACCTCATCGACGAGAACGTCCAGAACAATCGCAATCCCTTCGTCGATCATCCCGAATGGGTGGACCAGGCCTTCGCCCCGGATTTCTCCCTTGTCCCAGACCTCTCTTCCCTTGAGGGAAGCTATGGCCTCTATGTCGATCATCCTGTCGCCGTGGACGTCACCATTCCGCAGGACAGTCCTCAAATCGAGGCCAAAGTCACTTCTAGCGCCCCCGAAATTGTCTCCGTCGGCGAGGACATGAAGACCCTCACGCCGAAGAAGGCCGGAGAGGCCCTTGTCACCTATGACATCCGCTATACGGACGGAAACGAAGAGGTCCAGATGCAGAAGTCGACCTTGGTCACCGTAAAGGACCTGCCGACGATCGTCGATGGAAACGGAAACGAAATCGACAATGTCACGATAGACCTTTTCCAAAGCACGAAGCTTGACTTGTCCCTTTCTGGCGGCTATGGAGAAAATATCCAACTTTCGACGAACGGTACGGATTTTCTGACAATTGCCGATGACGGCACCCTTCGTGCCATCTCTCCGGGAACAGGAAAGATCCTTGTCTCCATCGACTATTACGGCGAAGAGATCATTCTTGGGGAATTGACGATCGAAGTCACCATCCCCATCCTTCTCATCGTCATCGCCGTTGTCGTCCTTGTCCTTCTGCTTCTCGTCCTTCTCCTCGTGCTCCGCCATCGGAAAAAGAAGGAAAGAAGAAAGAAAAAGAGGAAATAGGCCGTCTATTGTCCTGAAAACCGGTCCGGAAAGGCTTTTTCGATGGCTTCGAGAAGATAGTAGGGCGGATTGTATCCACGCCGGACGCGGATGCCGTTTTCCATGAAGAAGGAACGCTTGAATCCCGGATGCTTCTTTTCCTTCGTCAGCGCCAGGATCTTTTTGCAGTCGATGAGGTAGACCTCCTGGACCGTCTTGAAGGAGACGAGGAAGAAGCCGATGCCGCCCATCTTCGCGATGAGTTCCAGATGGCGGTATTGCTGCTCGCGGATCATGTGGTAGGGAATCGTGTCGTGGATTGTTTCCTTGCATTCGAAATCGACATAGAGCCCCTTGTAGATGCCGACATAGTCCGTGGTGGACTTTTCCTCGAAGTAGGCTTCCTCGATCATGCCCTTCTTCGTCTTGCTCATGCGGACGATGCGGATGGGCGTCGGTCTCTTGTAGATATCCGCCTCTTCCCTTTCGCGGTAGAAGTCGCACGTCTTGGAGACATCGGCCTCGAAGGCCATGCCCATGTTGCTCTTGATGTACTTGTCCCGGATTCTGTCCTCTTCCGTCCTGTTCTGCTTCAGGCGATGGTCCTTGGACTTGTCGACGGGAACGAACGTCCTTTTCCTTCCGTCTGGATAGTTGATCATATCCTCTCCTCCAGGAGGGCGATGAGATCTTCCCTTGTCGCCGTACCCTTTTCGGCAAGAAGGGCGGCAAGTTCATGGTCGACATCCGAAAGCTGCCTGTTTGCCGCATAGCTTCGAAGGATCTCGTCAAGGAACGTTTTTTTCTCCGTCACGATCCTTTTGTAGATTTCCGCAAGGGCCAGGGAGTCGTAGAAAGGATCGTGCCTCTCGCCTGCGAAGGGAATGGAAAGACGGGAAAGAAGCTTCGCGACGGAAAGGGACTGTCCCCTGGGATCGACGAGGAAATGGGACAGATAGTCGTGCAGGTCGACGTAGCACTTCCGGACATGATGGAAGAAGTCCATCTCGAAGGAGGCCTCCCCGATGGAGTTCTGCAGGATCTTCATGTCCATCCAGGAATAGGAGAGATAGGCCTTTTTGCTGCTTTTCCGGCAGAGGTCGATGACTTCCTTGAGGCAAGAGGAGAAGTCGATCCCCTCCCTTTCCAGCCGTTCGCAAGTGATGCCCGTCATCTCCTCGACGATCTTTCCGATGGTGTCTTTGGTCCTAATCAGCCGCCGATAGCGAAAGGCTTCCCTTCCGGGAAGGAGGCTTCCGGGTTCCTTGCCATAGGCGACAATGCCCAAGGCAATTGCCCGATGCGTGTATTCGGTCGCCTCGAAATCGAAAAAGATCAGGAGATCCGCCTCCCGGATCCTTTTTCCGAGGACAGGGAAATCCATCTCAGCCAAGGGTCAGTTTCCTCAGGTCGGCCGTGATGTTCTTCGGGTCGGAGGAAATCTCGAGGATGCGGAAAAGATGCTCCGTCCCCTCATCCCCAAGAAGGGAGAGCCAACAGGCGAAGAGATAGTCCAGCTGATGGCTGATGCGGAGAAGATGCTCCTTGCCGATGTCGGTGATGTAGACATAGATCTGGCGGCGATTGGCCGGATCCATCTCGCGGCGGATGAACTGCTTCTCCTCCAGGATGCGGAGGTTGGCGGCGATGTTCGGCCTGGTGATGTTGAGGGCATCGGCCATGACCGAAGGATGGGAGCCGGGATTCTTGGCAAGATGCATCAGGATCCGATAGTCCGTCTGCATCAACGGGGCAAAGATGTTCAGGGAACCGTTGGAAAAGACGCGGTCGACGTACTCGGTCAGCTTTTGGACCTTTTTCTTCATGGCCTCGGTCACGACAAGGCCTTGCAAGGGATTTTCTGGCATGGATTCCTACCTCTTTTTGGCAATGATTATAGCATGGGATACTATTATTTTCAAAACAATTAAGGAAGCAAACAGTTTTCATGTCTCGCTTCTCCTTCTTTCTCCCATTGCCCAATCCCGTCACCCATCCAAAATCCCGTCCGTTTTTGTTTTTTCCGCCTGTCTTCTGGGCTTATAATGGCAAGAGAAAAGAAGGCAAAGAAAACATGGACATCAAGCTGCGTTTGGACGCCAACAAGATCTATCACAAGGAATTCACGGGAACGAAGCCCGGCTACGACTCCCTGCAGGTCGACACCTTCCTGGACATCGTCATCAAGGACTACGAAAGCTTCGAGACCTATCTGAAGGAGAGCACGAAGGAAATCGAATCCCTCCAGAACAAGATCGACCTCCTCAAGTCCACCCTCCAGGAGATGCAGACGGAGAACGCCTCCCTCAAGAACAAGCTTTCCGGCATTGCCAAGAACGCCGATGCGGCCATCAACAACCTCGAGCTTCTCAAGCGTATCTCCGCCTTGGAAAAGGCCTTGTCGAAGGCGGGAATCAACCCCAACGCCATCAATTGACCTTTTTCGGGATGTTTTGCGATGAACCCCTCTCTTTTGGACAGAAAGTCGGTATAATGATAGGGCCGGCCCGGATGACTGCAGGGACCCAGGTCCTCGAGGAAAGTCCATGCTCGCGCCCTCTGCGATGAGAGCAGTGCCTGTGCCAAAGGAAAAAATAACTTTGGGCTTGGGAAACCAAGACGGCGGAAGAGAATCTAAACCTTCGGGCAGGATGTCTCTTCCCTAAGGCTCCACAGTGACGAAACTCCGGGAAACCGGAGGAATGCAACGTTGGAAAGCCCCGCAAGCGAGAAACCTAAATTTTGGTAAGGGAAGCACCGACCGGGAAATGAACCGGAAGGGGCAGGCGAAAGCCTAGATAAATTGTCATCCTCGACATAACATGGCTTACAGGGCCGGCATCAGAGGTAAAAAATGAATACACCCAATAAAATTACGATCGGACGCTTCGTGATGGCATTCCTCATGATTTTCGTCTACTGCCTTTCCTTCCTTCCCGCGGCGGAAAGCTTCGCGCCGGAACTGGGAACGACGGGCTTCACCTGGATCGACCTCGTCAGCGCCGTCATCTTCGTCCTTGCCGCCATCAGCGACTCCATCGACGGACACATGGCGCGCTCAAGGAACCTGATCACGGACTTCGGCAAGTTCATGGATCCTCTCGCCGACAAGTTCCTGGTCGACTCCGCCCTCGTCCTCCTTTCCACGAAGATGACCGCCGATGGCAACTTCCTCCTCTTTCCGCTCATCCCCGTCCTCTTCATCGGACGCGACCTTGCCGTCGATGGCCTGAGGATGGTTGCCACCAGCAAGGGAAAGGTCCTTGCCGCGAACGTCTACGGAAAGCTCAAGACCGTCCTCCAGATGATCGTCATCCCCATCCTCTTCCTCAATGGCTTCCCCTTCAACTACTTCGACCTGCAGGGCCTCGGAAACTTCCAGTATACCTACATCATCACCAACGTCCTTGCCGCCATTGCCCTTCTTGCCTCCCTCGTCTCGGGCGTCATCTACTTTGCCCAGAACAAGAATGTCCTGAAAGGAGACAAATAGCATGGAAGCCAAGGATCTTCTCGACAGGCTGATTGCCAAGAACATGACCCTCTCCGCCATGGAGAGCCTCACGGGCGGTCTCTTCGGTGCCTTCTTCACCGCCATTCCCGGCGCAAGCAAGGCCTTCCGCGGAAGCCTTGTCACCTATTGCGACGAGGCAAAGGAAAAGTTCGGCGTCCGCCGGGAAACCCTGGAGAGCCATGGCGCGATCAGCGCCGAATGCGCCAAGGAAATGTGCCTTGCCGCTTCAAGTCTCTTCGAGAGCGACGTCGCCATCAGCTTCACCGGCAATGCCGGACCTACGGCAGACGAGGGAAAGCCCGTCGGCCTTGTCTATGTCGGCATCAAGGTCAAGGAAGACTACTATGGCTATCGGCTGGACCTTGAGGGCGACCGCGAGCGGATAAGGCGGCAGCTTGTCGACTTTGCCTTCGCAAGGCTGATGGAGAAAATCGGGGAATAGGTTTGTTTTTCCGCCGATGCGCACAAAGATATAGTGAAGGAGCACAATCCCATGGAAAAGAAAGCCAAGGAAGCGGAGAAGAAGACGACAGCGGCAGTCGACACCGACAAGGCCGTCGAGGCGACCCTGCGGGAGATTCGCAATTATTACAACGACAAGGGCATCATCATGAAGATGGGGGAAACCCCCGAGAAGGATGTCCGCGTCATCAATTCCGGTTCCCTCCTCTTGGATGCGGCCCTCGGCGTCGGCGGCTACCCAAAAGGCAGGATCATCGAAATCTACGGCCCGGAATCCTCCGGAAAGACAACCCTCGCCCTGGAAGCCATCGCCCAGGCCCAGGAAGCTGGCGGACGCTGTGCCTTCATCGATGCCGAGCATGCCATCGACCCGGACTATGCCAAGACCCTGGGCGTGGACGTCGACGAGCTCATCCTCTCCCAGCCCGACTATGGCGAGCAGGCCCTTGAAATCGTCGACATGCTGGCCAAGTCCAATGCCATCGACCTGATCGTCGTCGATTCCGTCGCCGCCCTCGTCCCCAAGGCGGAACTGGAAGGAACCTTCGAGGATTCCAGCGTTGGCCTTCAGGCGCGCTTGATGTCCAAGGCCCTCAGAAAGCTCGCCGGCATCCTCTCCAAGACCAGTTGCACCGTCATCTTCATCAACCAGCTCCGCGAGAAGGTCGGCGTCATGTACGGCAATCCCGAGACGACGACCGGCGGCCGGGCCCTGAAGTTCTATGCGACGATCCGCATCGAGATTCGGCGCGGGGAGCAGATCAAGGAAGGCGACAAGTACATCGGAAACGTCGTCAACGTCAAGATCGTCAAGAACAAGGTCGCGCCGCCCTATCGCGCCTGCAAGATTTCCCTCATCTTCGGAAAGGGAATCAGCCACGACAACGAGCTCGCCCAGCTTGCTGTCGACTACAACTTGGTCGAAAAAAGCGGTTCCTGGTTCAGTTACCAGGGCGAAAGGCTTGGTCAAGGCATCACTTCCGTATATGATTTCTTCAATGCCAATCCCGAAAAGAAAAACGAGATTGAGCAGCTTGTCAAGGAACGTCTCTCCGGCAAGAAGACGCAGGACTAGGAAAAGAAAGGGCCGCATTGGACGATCCTTTTTCCTCTTGGATGGTCTTTCTGGCCAAACGGCAATCGAAGCAAAATCCCGATTGCCGTTTTTTTGACTGCTCCTTTCCTCTTTTTTTGTTTATAATATTCATCGATACAGGTTTCTCGGCTTGTATTTTTGATATAAAAGAGTTTTTTGACACAGAACTCCGTTTTCAGATAGAGTCGGTCATCAAAATCTTTTTCCTAGAGAACCGTTCCCATGGCACAGGAACTCGATTTTTTTGGAATGTGCCAAGAAAGGACTTGCATATGAACGAACCCATCCTCGTCGGCGTCATTGCCGGCATCGTCTGTCTCATCATCGGTGCCCTTGCCGCCGGACTTATCACCTACTTCATCCTCCGCCGCCGCAAGAATTCCGCCCTCCGCGAGAGCGAGAAGATCCTTGAGGCCGCCAAGGAGAAGTCGGAAAGGCTTCTCGAAAGCGCCAAGCTCGAGGGAAAGGCCGAGAAGGAAGAGCTTCTGCGGAATGCCGAGAAGGACATCAACGAAAGGAAGAAGCAGATCCTCCAGAACGAGAACAAGCTCGACCAGAGGGAAAGCGCCCTGGACAAGAGGGAGGACGTAATCATCCAAAGGGAGGACATCATCGACCAGAAGAGGAACGCCCTCGAAAACCGCGAGGATGCCCTTGCCAAGAAGGAAGATGCCCTCGTCGAAAAGGAAAAGGCCTACCAGGCCAAGGTGGAAACCCTCGACAAGGAGCTCGAAAGGGTCGCCAACCTGACGGAGGAAGAGGCCCGGAAGGAGCTTCTCGCCAAGGTCGAGGTCAAGGAAGCCAAGCGCATCGCCCTCTATCGCGAACAGATGGAAGAAGAAGCCGAAAGCCAGGTCCAGGACAAGGCCAAGGCCATGCTTGCCCTGGCGATGGACAAGTATGCCCAGGACGTCACGACCGAGCACTCCTCCTCGACCGTTGCCCTGCCCTCCGACGAGATGAAGGGCCGCATCATCGGCCGCGAAGGACGCAACATCAAGTCGATGGAACAGATCTTCGGCGTCTCTCTCATCATCGACGACACGCCGGAAACGATCACCTGTTCCTGCTTCGACCCGATCCGCAGGGAAAAGGCCAAGCTCACCCTCGAGGCCCTTATCAAAGACGGCCGCATCCAGCCCGGACGCATCGAGGATCTCTATCGGCGCATCTCCACCGAGTTCGACGATACCCTTCGACGGATCGGCGAACAGACGGTCTTCAAGCTGGGCCTTCCCCGTATCTCCGGCGGCCTTCTGCCCTATATCGGCCGTCTGAAGTACCGTACCTCCTATGGCCAGAACGTCCTCGACCACTCCATCCAGGTCGCCTATCTTTCCTCCGTCATGGCAAGCGAGCTGGGACTGGATCCGGTCATGGCCAAGAGAGCCGGCCTTCTCCATGACATCGGAAAGGCCATCGATGCCGAGCAGGAAGGAAGCCACGTCCAGCTCGGAAGCCAACTGGCCAAGAAGTTCAACGAGCCCGATGCCGTCATCAACGCCATCGAGTCCCACCACGGCGATGCTCCCAAGAGATATCTCATCAGCGAGCTCGTCCAGGCTGCCGATACCCTCTCCGCCGCCCGCCCGGGTGCCCGCAGCGAGACCTTGGAGACCTATATCAAGAGGCTGGAGCAGATCGAGACCATCTGCAAGAGCTTCGATGGCGTCCAGTCGAGCTATGCCCTTCAGTCGGGAAGGGATGTCCGCGTCATGGTCGTCCCGGAGAAAGTCTCCGACGACGATGCCAAGGCGATGGCCATCAGCATCCGCGACCGCATCGAGAACGAGATGCAGTTCCCCGGCCAGATAAAGATTTCCGTCATCCGCGAAACGAGGGCCATCCAAGTTGCCAAGTGATCGTATCCGCATCCTCTTCCTCGGGGATGTGGTCGGTCCCCTGGGAAGGAAGGCCGTCAAGGAATATCTTGCCCGCCATCGGAAGAAGGACGAAATCGACTTCGTCATCGCCAACGGGGAAAACGCCACCCATGGCCATGGCCTGTCGATGGAACACTACAAGTTCTTCCTCTCCTGCGGCGTGGATTGCCTGACAAGCGGAAACCACTTCTTCAACGCCAAGGACGCCTTCAGTCCCAAGAATCCCATGCCGTGTGCCCTCCGTCCGGCGAACTTCGATCCCGCCTGCCCCCTGAAGGGGACGGCGACATTCCAGGTCGGCGATGCCACCATCCGCGTGACGAACCTCATCGGCCGCGTCTTCATCAACATGAGCCAGAGCAATCCCTTCTACGATCTCGAAAGGATCCTTGCGGAGGACGACGGCAAGTCGATCCACATCGTCGACTTCCACGCCGAGGCGACGGCGGAAAAGAGATGCCTTGCCGAGCACTTCGACGGGCGCATCACGGCGCTCTTCGGGACGCATACCCATGTCCAGACCAACGATGCCAAGCTGCTCAACAGGGGAACCCTCTTCCTGACCGATGCCGGCATGAACGGCGCCTATGACTCGGTCCTGGGAACGATAAAGGATGCCTCCATCCATCGGACCATGACGGGTCTTCCGGCGGCATTCGACGTCCCGCGAAAGGGAAGGATGCTTGTCAACGGCATCCGCTTCGACGTCGACAAGACGACCCGCCGTGTCAAGGATTTCCTCCTCATCAACGAAACGATGGAAGATAGCGGGGACTGACAAGTCCCCCCTTTTCTTTTAAATTCCTTGTAAAGGGGATTGAAAATAGTATAATAATATCTCGAAAGAGGTTTATCTAAAATGACCACATTAAAAGCCAGCGGAAACACTCAGATTCAGAAGCTTGCCGGTGCCATCGCCGGAAACATCCGTCAGGAAGGCGAAGTCCAGATCTCCTTGGTCGGTGCCAGCGCCCTCAACCAGGCCATCAAGGCTTGCATCGTCGCCAGA
>CASDOO010000015.1 GCA_949282275.1 uncultured Bacillota bacterium
GACGGTCTTCTTCTGGTTCTTCTTGGCTTCCCTCTCCTTCTTTCCCTTCTCGAACTTGAACTTTCCGTAGTTGATGATCTTGCAGACGGGCGGATGGGCCTGCGGGCTGACGCAGTAAAGGTCGAGCTGCATGTCCATGGATTTCTGAAGGGCGACTCTGAGGGGAACGACGCCATAGCTTTCGCCTTCGGGTCCGATCAGGAGAACTTCCTTGAAATGGATCCTGTCGTTGACCAGGTCACGATCGTAATTGCTTCTGGGACGAAATCCCTGCTGATAACCGTTATATATAGGGCTGTACCTCCGTGTACTTCGCTAAAAACGGGTCCCCGGAATGAGGACCCGCACTATGCACAGGATACACATAAGCCGATTGGCCAAAGGGTGATATCGGCTTAGGGATCAGGCATTTGACCTACCGGAACGATATCCAGTCAGGTGGGACGGGCGTCCTCTTTCCTATCTCGTTTCAAGCAAATAGCACTATAACCTTTTGGCTGGCGGAAGTCAAGAAAATATCGACGATTCTTGAAGAGGACATGTCGGGATGATAGAATAGTTCCGCTTCGTTTGGGCTTATAGCTCAGTTGGGAGAGCGCTTCCTTCACACGGAAGAGGTCAGTGGTCCGATCCCGCTTAAGCCCACCATCATTGAAGAAAGCCTATAATGTCTGGACATTATAGGTTATTTTTATGCCAAATAAAGGCGAGGTTGACTGTCTAATCGAGGATTGCGATAGTCTTTTTCTCTCCCAATCGAAGGAAAATCCGGAAAAGATTACGCTATTCGCAGGGCATCGAACAATTTCCTTTCCAACGATAACTTCCATGGCAAACTCGGATGCGTCCTGGTGAATGAACGCATTGTTTTCAAAGTGAAAAAGCAATATATATGCCCATCGACTTCATTATGTTTGTGCAAAAATCATCTCCAAAAGATAGTTTGCTCTTTTGAACGTGGCTTTCCTGGCTTCGATTTTGGAAAGGGCAAATGGATTTTGGGTGTAGTGGTTGTTCGACTTGGAGAACATGCTTTTGTCTTTTGGGTGTCTACAGATACCGAATCCGGAAATCGTTTTGGCTCTTATACGCCATCGTCCAAAATGACATGAAAAGAACTCGTATCGATGACCCAGTCGCCAATATCTTCTTTTAGGATTTCCTGGAGAGATTGCCTTGTCAGTTTTACCATCAGAGGACGGATGTGGATTTCGTGTTCGGGATAATATCTCCTTGCCTCCTCTTTGGTATAGTTGTCGGAGTTCAGCCAAACGATTGAGAAGCATCCACGGAGTTTGACTTCCTTGACATTGAGATCGACGTTCGGGGCGACCCAATCCAACCGTCCGATGCCATAAGGCCAGGAATAGGGGAAATGGTTTTGCATGATTGCCTGGCGCAATTCTTCCTCCAATTCGAATGCGGATAGCATTGTCATTCCTCGCTTAAGGATGTCTTCATGTGTTCGAGGTTGATTATCCACTCACCTGCCAGGTCTGGATCATCGGCATCTTTTGCGTATTCCCTCAATGCCTCGGCAATTGTTCTCTTGAGATCATCGTAGGCATTCCTTACCGCCTGTTTGAAGGATTGTTCCATGAAGACATCGCTTCTTCTGTAAGTGAATTCGAGTTCTCCGCGGACAGATACCTCTTTGGGATCGGACCAAACATCGACATCGCAAAAAACGACTCGCGGATCTCGCCCATAGGACCAACACCCCAAATAGGCATTTTCCACTGCTTCTATCACGGCACGGCGAACAGCAAAAGTGTCAAACATAATCTATTTCTCCTTTTAAAAGGCACGGGCAAACAACAAATTTCCATGCTTTTTTGACAATCATGGTCACTATATTTTGATGACGTACTGAATTTGACGAATGGCAGGAAGGCCAAATTTATCATGGGTTGACTATGCATCGATAAGAAAATTTCTTCGTCGCAAGGGATGGTTGTTATTTCTTCTTTCCGTTTCAAGCATGGACGCTCAGAAAGGGAAATCAGTGAATGAAAAAGATCAGAGGCACTGAAATTCTCAATGGCAATCAATAATATTGCATGGATGATAGGATTTGAACTAGTATATCAATGAATAAAAAGGTGAAAAGTCACCGGAATTTTCAAAGAACAATTCTGGTCTGTGAAAAATGGTATAATAACGCCGAGGGAAAAAAGAATGCCAATATTGTCGGGGAATCCGAATTTCGATGTGCTATCGAATACCCTTGTCTATGCCTTTGGCATCCTCGGAATTTTGATTCCATTGCTTCAGCTGGTCCTGATGATTGTTTTCGTGGTTAGGAAAGTCGGGCCGAATACGCATTTTGGTTTCCGGTCCCGCTTTGCCTTGTCTTCGCCGGAAAGATGGGAGTGGTGCAATCGCCAATTGGCAAAGTACACGTTCATCTTTGTGCCTTTGTTTCTCGTCGCCCACGGGATCGTCTTCTCTTTGACCATCGTCTATGGTTGGTTCTTTCCGTGGGTGATTCTGTCGATGCTTTTTGGTTGTTTATGGATGCTTCCCACGGCGGTTCTCATTCAGGCTGTCGGCAAGAAAAAGTTCAAGGAGTGAGGAATCCGGAAATGTGCCATTCTGTTCTTCTCTTTGAGGTGGAAGGCGAAAATCGCGTTCCTGAAATCCTTATCGGAAAATCCTTGGGCTATGAGTCGGTCGACTCGGAGGAACTGGACTATTGGGATGCATCGACCTTTTTTGGCTGCCTGAAGGGAAGAAAGATCTCCTTTGAGGAATACGAAAGGGAATACCGGAAGAAGGAAGAGATGCGAATAGAGAAAGTCCATGAAGACTATAGAAAGGCAATCCGCAAGGACTATTTCGACGCCACGGCGGAGATTGCCCGGGAATATGCCGAGGCTTCCGAGGTTTATGAAAAGTACGAGAAGGAAACGAAGAAGCACGGCAAGGATTTCTACAGAAATCCCATCTATCGGAATTGGCACGACTTCGTCCAAAGACATCCGGAAATCGACAATCCCCTTGATATCCGCTTCAACAACTTCTATTACGAAGAATTGGTCGATGACCCGAAGCGCCCCAATGTGAAGATGGTGTCGCATTTCTACGACGCCAATCCCAAAGTCGACTATGAAACCTATCGGGAATTCGTCGAGTTTTCCTATCCGAAGCTTCTCCAGAGGACAAAGGAAAATCCGGAATCCGACGTCGAAGCGATACGGCATGAATATCAAACCATATTCCGGCAGATCAAGGCTCTTCTCGAAAAACACGAAAGGGTTGGCTTGGCCTGTCTATCCGAGAATAGGCCACCTCTGCGCTATCTGGAAAGGGAATTCAAGAAGATCGTGGATTTCACCATCGATGATTTCGTCACGTTTTCCTACCGGATCGTGTATTGGTTCCGGAAATAAACGGGAGCGATTAGATGGATAACGGCATGCGTTTTTTCGGATGGCACAGGAATACTTTGATCTATGGCGAAACGAAATTGAAAACACGATGGCAACCTGCTAAAATATCTTTCGCCTGATTCGCCAACTTAGCTCAGCTGGTAGAGCAACTGATTTGTAATCAGTAGGTCGTAGGTCCGATCCCTATAGTTGGCACCACTGCAAAGCCCGGTCGATGCTTCGGCATCGGCCGTTTTTCATCTTCGCTTATAGATATGTCCCAAGATGTCCTTCAGAACAAGGAAGGCATCGACACGGGAATAGCCATTCTCCCTTTGAAGGCGGTAGAGCATCTCGACAAGCTGCGGGACATAGCTTTCGATGTCGACCTCGTCGGGATAGCGTTCCAGGATGGGATACTTCTTTTTCCAGATGGAATCCCAGTCTGTCTTGGCGATGGTTTCCTCATCGGTTTCCAAAACGGCTTTTTCAATCTCTTTCTTGTCCATGTTCTCTCCTTAGCTGACCTTGGCCCTTAGGCCTTTCGGCAAATAGTTCTTCAAGCGCCTGCCGACTTTCTTTGAGAACCCGAGGGGCATCCTGAGGAATGTCAGGATATAAAGGCCGTCCGGCAAGGGCGAATCCGTCGTGATTTCCTCGCCGGCAAAGTAGCGTATGGCATCCTCCTTTCCAAGTTCGATCCTATCGAATTGCGTGGCGATCTTGGCATAGCCGTGGCCATAGGAACATTTTGGGTATTCGCTTTTGTCGTAAAGGGGAATGCCAGGACGAAGGAAAGACAATTTCGAAATCGGAATAGGAAGGTGTTTCGTCAAATAGCTATTTTCTTTTGTCTTGTAAATACGATAGCCATCCACTGGAGATCTTTCCTTTGACTTGGTCTCCACCCGGGCTTTTCCGGGCGTGCCTTCTTTCCTCAGGAAGCAGAAGTAGATACCCTCTCCCTGGAAGATACCCGGAATGAGATGATAGCCGTGTTTCTTCCGAATGACGTTTTTCTCCACCGGGACGATGATCTCCTGAATGTCTTTGTGATGACCGAGGAATCGTTCGATTTGGCCATCGTCTTCCTCATAGGAGAGGGAACAGGTGGAAAAGGCAAGGATACCGCCGGGGGAGAGAAGGGAATAGGCTTTCTCCAGCAATTGTTCCTGGATTGGAAGCAGCCTTTCGACTTTCTTTTGTGACCAGTCTTCCAGCATCTTCCTTTCCTTGCGTATCATTCCACTTCCGGAGCAGGGAGTGTCCAGGATGATAAGATCGAAGGTCCCGGAAAGATCCAATCGCAGCGGATCGATGGCCATTGTCTTGATATCCAGTCCCATCCGTTCGATGTTCCGGTTCATTTCCTTTGCCCTGTCGATGGCAATGTCGTTTGCCACGATATCGATGTCCGGTCGTCGAAGCTTGAGGGAAATGCTTTTTCCGCCAGGGGCGGCACACATGTCCAAGGCCAAGGCGTTTTTCTCGACGATCGTCGAAAGCCTCTCCGTCATGTAGGCACTGGAAGGGTCCAGGATATAGAAGAAGCCGGCATGGTGGAGGAGATTGTTTCCCATTCGGTACTCTTCCTTGTCGAAATAAAAATAATTATTGTCAAAATCGCTTTTGCGAACTTTATCATCGGCTGAAAAATAATTTTCTATTATCTCGGGAACGTAAGTTACAAATCCATTGAAAGGACATTCTTCCAATTTCTCGGCAAAAGTAGAAACCGTGTTTCCATTGCAGTAAACGGAGAGAATGTCACAAATCTCTTTGATTTTCAGACTTTCCACTTGAATCACCTCGAATTTATTTTTAGGACAAATCATCTTTCAAAAGAATTATAATAGTAAACAAGCTTAACTCAAGGAGGACGTTTGACTATGGCAAAAGCTACTGCGAAGAAGACTTCCGTGAAGAAGGCCGTTGCTCCGAAAGTCGCCAAGAAGGTTGTCGAAGCCGTCGAACCCGATACTGGCGAAGATCTGTATATCGTCATCGGAAGGGAGAGACATCAGTTTTCCTCCCAGACCAATCCGTTCTATGCTGTCAAGGAATACTTCTGGGCCGGCAAGTTCACCAATGGCCTGGACATCAAGTTCGTCCACGCCGACGGAAAGGAAGTTCCGACGCATCAGGATCGCAACTGCGGCTACACCCTTATCGGCAAGGCCAAGAGCTTCATCAAGGCCAACAAGGCGTTGACCACTCCCGGTGAGGCCAGCGACGATCAAGAATACGTCTACATCAACGAGCATTCCACCCTTACCTATGTCGGCGAGACGGGCGAGCATACCCTCTATGTCCGTGTCTACGACAATCTCTCCGGCGTCGACAACGATCGCTGGGTTGTCGTCTATCTCGACTAAGGGAAACGGAAAAGCCTCTGCCGCCTCTCGAAAGGGGCGGCATTTTCAGTTGTGGTATAATCAAGGCATTCAGAAAAGAGGTGTCGCATATGATCATGACGGAGCTGATCGAGAAAAAGAAGAACGGCGAAAGGCTGACCCGCGAGGAAATCGACGCTATCATCGATGGCTATTGCAAGAACGGGATCCCGGATTATCAGATGTCCGCCCTTCTCATGGCCATCTGCTTTCGCGGCATGACCGAAGAGGAAACGTTCCATCTGACGGAGAGCATGCTCAATTCCGGAAAGACCTTGGACCTTTCCTCGATTTCCGGCATCAAGTGCGACAAGCATTCCACCGGAGGCGTCGGGGACAAGACCTCCCTTGCCCTTTGCCCGCTTGTGGCGTCGCTGGGTGTCAAGGTGGCCAAGATGTCCGGAAGGGGATTGGGCTTTACCGGCGGCACCCTGGACAAGCTGGAATCGATTCCCGGCATGCGCGTCAACCTCAGCCCGAGCGAGTTCTTCGAGACGGTCAAGAAGGTTGGCATGGCCATCGTCGGTCAAAGTGCCGAGCTTGTCCCTGCCGACAAGAAACTCTACGCCTTGCGTGACGTCACCTCTACGGTCGATTCGATACCCCTGATTGCCTCTTCGATCATGTCCAAGAAGCTTGCCTCCGGTTCCGATTGCATCCTTCTGGATGTCAAGTACGGAAAAGGCGCCTTCATGCCGACGAAGGAAAAGGCAGAGGAGCTGGCCAAGGAGATGGTCCGGATAGGAACGCATTTCGGCAAGGACACCCGTGCCGAAATCACATCCATGGAACAGCCTCTTGGTCTCGCCATTGGAAACATCCTCGAGGTGCAGGAGGCCATCGACACCTTGCATGGAAAGGGACCGAAGGACTTCGTCGATCTCCTCCTTGAAAGCGGAACGACGATGCTTCTTCAGGCAAAGCTATACGAGGATGCCAAGAAGGCAAGAAAGGCCATCGAAGCCAATCTCGAAAACGGAAAGGCGTTCCACGTCTTCATGGAATTCGTCAAGGCGCAGGGTGGCGATGTCTCTTATATCGAAAATCCCGAGAAGTTCCCCAAGGCCATCTATGCCTTCCCCATCAAGTCCCTCAAGAGCGGCTACGTGAAATCCATTGATGCCATGGATCTTGGACTCATCTCCATGGAACTTGGGGCTGGCAGGGAAAAGAAAGAGGACGTCATCGATCCGACGGCCGGCATCGTCCTGGAGAAGAAGGTCGGTGATGTCGTCAACAAAGGCGATCTCTTGATGACGCTCTACACGGAAAGGGCCAACAAGCGTGACCTTGTCTCCCGTGCCTTGGGCGACTTCGAATTCTCCGATGCGGAGACTTCGCCTCTTCCGGTCATCGAGGAAAGCATCCGCATGGAAGGGGATGCGTTTATTATCGAAAAGGATTGAGTATGCCTGTTCTTCTTTCTGTCAGCAACCTCACGAAGGAATTTTCGGGAGAACGGCTTTTCGAGCCGGTCTCTTTTGCCGTGCGCGACCACGACAGGATTGCCATCCTCGGCGGAAACGGCCAAGGGAAGTCGACCCTTATCAAGATGATTCTCGGCCAGGTGGAGAAAACCGGTGGGGACGTCGTTTTTTCCAAGGGCGTCCGGGTCGGATATCTTTCGCAGGACGTCATCGAGAATCCCGAGAACACGCTCTATGAAGAGGCGCTGACCGTCTTTTCCGATCTTGTCCAGGAAGAGAGCAGGATCCACGATCTTCTGGATGCGATTTCCAGTCGTCCCGATGATACGAGGCTTCTCGAGGAATACTCGACGCGCGAAACCCGCTTTTCTGCCATGAGCGGCTATGACTATCGCTACAAGATTGCCATGATCCTGAACATGTTCTCCTTCACCCAAAAGGATTATGACAGGAAAATCGCGACCTTCTCTGGTGGCGAAAAGACAAGGGTCGCCTTTGCAAAGCTCCTGTTGATCAATCCCGACATCCTCATATTGGATGAACCGACCAACCATCTCGACATTATTTCGATAGAGTGGCTAGAAGATTATCTCAGTGAGTATTCCGGCAGTGTCCTTTTTGTCAGCCATGATATCGCCTTCGTCAAGAAGATAGCCAATCGCATCCTGGATGTCGACAACCACGTCTTCACGCTTTACAACTGCACCTATGACAACTTCGCCAGGGAAAAGAAGGAAAGATACGAGAATGCCCTCGAGCAGTTCCGGAACCAGGAAGAAGAGAAGGAGAGGCTCAAGAGGTTCATTGCCTTCTACATGCCTAAGCCCCGTTTCTCCTCAAGGGCCCAGGATAGGGTGAAGAAGCTCGCCCGACTGGAAGAACGGTCCATCGCCGACCCCCACCACAAGGAGAGAAAACTCTCCATTGCCCTCAATGGCGAGACGAGGGAAGGGAAGCGGCTTCTGGATTTCGATTCCGTCTCCGTCGGCTACGATTCCCCCTTGATCGAGGACATCACCTTCTCGCTTTTCGGAAGGGACCACTTGGCCATCATGGGCGCCAACGGAATCGGGAAGTCTACCTTCGGAAAGGTCCTTCTGGATGAATTGGCGCCGCTCTCCGGGAAGATACGGCGCTATTTTGCCCTTTCGATGGGCGTCCTGCGCCAGGACATTCGGACATACAAGTCGGAGGAGACGCTTTTCCAGCATTTCCGAAATCTCTATCCCCGGAAATCCAACCAGGAAATCTATGATGGTCTTGGACGCTATGCCTTCCACTATGAGGAGGCAAACGAGAAGAGGCTTTGCGATCTTTCGGGCGGGGAACTCATGCGCGTCGAGCTTTATCAGTTGTCCAACGAGAATTACGATCTCCTGCTTCTCGACGAGCCGACCAACCATCTCGACCTGCTTTCCATCTCGGAACTGGAAGAGGCTCTGGACAGCTATGAGGGGACCCTTGTCATCGTCTCCCACGACAGGGATTTCGTCGACAAGACCTGTGACAAGATACTCTATCTCTATTCCGGAAAGGCCTACTACTACAAGGGAAGCTATACGGAATTCCGCGAAGAGAGGCTAAAGGCCCTCATGTCGGAGGAAAGGGAAAGGATTGCCCAGGCAAATCGGGAAAGACGCGAGGAGACGAAGAAGAGCACACCGCCGCTTCCTTCTTCGAAAACCAGGAAGACCAGGGAGAGCCCGGAGAAGATCATGGAGAAGATCGATCGGCTGGAATGCCGGAAGAAGGAACTCGACGAGGCCTGCTATCTTGAGGAGAACTACACCGATCCCACGAAGATGAAGAAGATCAATGCCGAGAGGGAGGATATCGATGCGAAGCTTTCTTTCCTTTACGATGAGCTCGAGAAGGCGATGTAGGTTCCTGAAATTGATTAGAAAAAACAAACAATCATAAACGAAAATCCATGAATACAAATGAAAGTTGGCATTCTTTTTCTACTACGCTGACAATAAATGCCGACCCAAGATGTCTTCATCTGGATTCTTTCGGGATCGAAAGATACGAAATAGGGAAACGTTTTCAAGAAACAAAATTATTTTCATCCAACAAGTGTATATATATAATACTTTCTGTTTTAAACGGTTTTTTGCGTGAAGGGAGATACTGATATGAACGACAAAATCCGAAACGTTGCCATCATTGCCCACGTCGACCACGGCAAGACTACTCTTGTCGATGCCTTGCTGAAAACCAGCGGAACTTTCCGCGACAACGAGAAGATCGCGACATGCTGCATGGATTCCAATCCCCTGGAGCATGAAAGAGGCATCACGATCCTTGCCAAGACCACGGGCGTCAACTACAAGGATTACAAGATCAACATCGTCGACACGCCTGGCCATGCCGATTTCTCCGGCGAGGTCGAACGTATCATGAACATGGTCGACGGCGTCTGTCTTCTTGTCGACGCTTTCGATGGACCGATGCCCCAGACCCGTTTCGTTCTCAAGCAGGCCATCTCCTATCATTTGAAGACGGTCGTCGTCATCAACAAGGTCGACCGTCCCGGCGCCGATCCCGAGAGGGCTCTCAACGAAGTCCTCGAGCTTTTCATGGACCTTGGCGCGGATGACGACCAGCTGGAGTTCCCGGTCGTCTATACCTCCGCTCTCAACATGACCTCTTCCCTGGACAAGGACGTCAGTACCCAGAAGCCCGGCATGGATGTTCTCTTCGAGACCATCATCAAGACGATCCCTGCCCCGAAGGCCGATCCCGAGGCCCCGCTTCAGTTCCAGCCTTCCCTTCTCGACTACAACAAGTATGTCGGCCGTATCGGCATCGGCCGTGTCGACAGAGGCACCATCCGCCTTGGCCAGGAAGTCTCTTGCATCCGTCTTGACGGCAAGACCAGCAAGTTCAAGGTTGCCAAGCTTTTCACTTTCCACGGACTCGACCGCATCGAGGCGGAATCCGTCCAGGGCGGAGATATCTGCGGCATTGCCGGCCTTCCCGACATCATGGTAGGCGAGACGGTCTGTCCCAACGATTGCCTGGAGGCCTTGCCGCCGCTTCGTATCGACGAACCGACCATGCGCATGACCTTCGGGGCCAATACTTCTCCCTTCTCCGGAAAGGAGGGAAAGCTCCTGACGGCACAGAAGATCGCGGATAGGCTCTATGAGGAATCCCAGAAGGATGTCTCCCTTCGCTTTGACGTCGATCCCAAGAGCGAATCCTTTGTCGTTACCGGAAGGGGCGAACTCCATCTTTCCGTCCTCATCGAGACGATGCGCCGCGAAGGCTTCGAGCTCCAGGTCTCCAAGCCGACGGTCATCACCAAGGTCATCGATGGCATCGAATGCGAGCCTTTCGAGGATCTCCAGATCGATGTCCCCGATGAATATGCCGGTGCCATCATGCAGCTTGTCGGCGGTCGTTCTGCCGAGACGCTCTCCATGACCAGCGACAATGGACAGACCCGTCTTGTCTATGTCATTCCCTCTCGCGGTCTTATCTCCTTCATGAATGCCTTCATGACGGCAACGAAGGGATATGGCATCATCAATCACTCCTTCCGCGAATTCCGTCCCAAGATCAACAAGGCCATTGGCCAGAGGAGCCTCGGCGTCCTTGTCGCGACCGATGCCGGCATGTCCACGGCCTATGCCCTGAAATATGCCGAGGAACGCGGCACGATGTTCATCGGTGCCGGTGTCGATGTCTATGAGGGCATGATCGTCGGCGAGAACAAGTACGACAGGGACCTTGCCGTCAACGTCGTCAAGAGCAAGTCCCTCGGAAACCAGAGAAGCGCCAATAAGGATGTCACTGTCGTCCTCAAGTCGCCGCGCCGCATGTCCTTGGAGGATTGCCTGGACTACGTCAACAGCGACGAGCTTGTCGAGGTCACGCCGAAGTCCATCCGCATGCGCAAGAAGATCCTCAATACCGAGGAAAGAAAGAAATACGAGGCCCATCACCCCGAAGAATACGCGAAGTAGGCCATTCTTTCGGTCGTTTCTGCTAGAATGGTAAGGACATGAAACGAGAAGTCATCGGCATCGATCTCGGCACGAGGAACACCGTCATCTATTCCGCCGGAAGAAGGCAGATCGTTTTCAATGAGCCGACCGCCATTGCCCTGGACAGGAAAACGAGGCAGGTGCGCGAAATCGGCTACCTTGCCGACGAGATCCAGGGAAAGACGCCCTATAGCTACCAGGTCATCTATCCTGTCCGAAACGGCATGATCCAGGATGTTGGTTTGTGTCATGAATATCTTGTTCGAGCCCTGGACAGCCTCGATCTGGGCCGGCGAAACTTCTCCATCGTCTTTGTTGCCCCGAGCCGGACAAGCCAGGTCAACAGGGATGCTTTGACCGCAATCGGCGCCTCGCTGTTTGCCAAGGACATATACATCGAGAGCGAGGCCAAGATCGCTGCCCTTGGTGTCGGAGACATGGCCTTTGCGCCAAGTGCGACCCTTGTCTGCGACATAGGAGCTGGCTATACCGACATTGCCATGGTTTCCATGGGAGAAGTCGTCATTGCCGATTCCATTCTCATTGGCGGGGATGACTTCGATGCCGAGATACGAAGGTACCTTCGCGGCCACCATCATCTCATTGTCGGCAGCAAATCCGCCGAGTATGCCAAACTCCGCGTCGGAACCGTCCTTGAAAGGATGGACAACAGGCTTGTCGAGATCAAGGGAAGGGACACGATCACCAACCTGCCTTCCTCCGTCATCCTTTCCTCCTATGAACTGAAGGAACTCTTCGAACCGCTTGCCGAAAGGATTGCCCTTCGGATAGCCGATTTGCTCAGTCTCATCCAGCCGGAGCTGATTACCGACCTTGTCCGCAACGGTATGCTTCTTGTCGGTGGGGGTGCCGCCCTGCTTGGCTTGCAGGAATATCTCGAGAAGAACCTTTCGATGCCCGTCCGCCGTGCCGACAGGCCGATGGATGCCATTGCCGGAGGATTCCTGCACTATATCGATCGTCTCGAAGAAAGGAAAAGATAGGATATGCTTACACTGAAGGAACTCAAGCTGGAGAAGATGAAGGCGCTCAAGGAACACGACGAGAACAAGGGAAACGTCCTCGGTGTTCTCATCTCGGCCTATCAGCTTGCCGAAATCGAGAAGAAGGCTGCCGGAAAGGAAATGGACGGGGCCGATGTCCTGAAGATCCTCAACCATACCCTCAAGGAGCTTTCCGACGAGAGGACGATGTATCTTTCCGGAAACAAGGAACAGGAAGTGAAAAACTGCGATGCCCAGATTGCCATCGTCAAGTCCTACCTTCCTGAGCTTATGGGCGAGGACGAGATCCGCAAGGTCATCGAATTCCTTGCCGACAAGTCCATCAAGTCCATCATGGTCGCCTTCAAGAAGGACTACAATGGCAAGGCCGACATGGCGCTTGTCAACAAGATCGCCCGGGAATACCAGGGGAAATAGTTTCGTTGTAGTCATTGACAAGGAGTGGTTTGGAAACTAAACTATTTCTTGTCCCTCTGGGGGAGTAGTTAAGTGGTATAACAGCGGTCTCCAAAACCGTTATCGAGAGTTCGATTCTTTCCTCCCCCGCCAGATTTGTACACATGTCTGATACAAACTTAGAACTTCTAAGGATGTGCAGACTTTTTTTATCCGATAGATACGCACTTTTTAAAATAACGCCGTGGAGCAACTTATCATTAGGTGAAGAAAAATTATCATTTTTAAGAGCCAAGTTTAAACGTCGTAACGCTTTTGAAGAAGTCTAATGCATAACCCTCGCAAATTCATTATATTTTAGTCATATTCACTAATGAGTTGAACAAAAGCAAAATTTAATATTTTATGTAAAATCCTTGTATTTTTACAAAATTAAATCTCTTTTATATTTAATATTTAAATAAAAAATAAGTAAAAATCCTTATCTTTAATTAATCTTTTCAAAGGATAATTTTATATTTTTTGTTACTTATAAAAAATCCTATATAATCTATTAGATGGAATTTAAAGGAGATTATTATTTATGAAAAATAAAATACACGCATTAATTAAAAGCATATTAATAATAGGTATACCTTCAGCTTTATTAATTTCTTGTATCACTAACGATGTTTCTTTAAGTGCAAACACAAGTAAAGAAATAAACACTATTTCTTTTTATGATGACACTATTTTGATTGATCAATTAAATACTGCTGGTCATGAGATAATTACTTTACCTGATGCACC
>CASDOO010000016.1 GCA_949282275.1 uncultured Bacillota bacterium
ACGACGACTTCAAAGCCTACGACACCCGACACGACAACGACTCCGGATTCGACCTCCTCCGCCGAGGAGCCGGATTCGACGTCTTCCTCGACGACTGAAACGACAGACTCCCAGACCTCGAGCACTGGCAGCGAGGAATCTTCCGAATCGTCTTCAAGTGGGGGCGGGGACACCCCAGGGGGAGATGTCCTTACCGATGAGGTCCTTGCGCCTTATAAGCAGGGCTTTGCGGCAAGGACGACCTTCCACAAGAAGACAGCCTACAGCTGGGGTGGCGATAGCGAGGATGACTACTTCGGTGAGGTCCGCGTTGGGACCGGAGCTATCGAATTGCTCACCTACAGCGTCGACTCCTGGGAGGAAGTGACGCCGGAAAAGAATCCTACCCAGGCTACCCATTACGAAGAAAAGGACGGCAATGGCTATATTGCGACCATCAATGGCAGCAACAAGGTTGCCTATGAAACTCTATATGTCAGCGATCCCTTGTTGCCGGATTCCTACTATCCTGGCGCATGGGGAGAGGACGGCCTAGGGCTTGACAATTTCTTCGCCCTTCTCGATGTCGATGATTTCGTTTCCAAAGGCGATGGCGTCTATGAGCTTGACAAGGCAAAGGCAGAGTCACGCGTTTTGGACATAATTCCTCGCCAGCTCTATCCTGACGGAGGAACGACATCCAATGAAGTCTATCGTTGGGAAGTCGAGAATGACATTGACACCTTGACACTAACCGTCAAGGATGGTGCTATTTCCACGATGGATATCGTCTTGGCTCAAAGCGTCAACACGTCCGGTTCCACGATTTCCGGAACCATGACTTGTGAAATCACGGACTTTGGACCAAGCGTCGTTTCCAAGCTTACGCCCTTCGAGGAGAAGTATCCGGAATTCCAGGAACTGATGCAGACACTTGCCAAGGGAAACTGGAAAGTCGTCTATGATTATGAGATGGATGATCCTTGGTGGTCTACGTCCAATCATGAAGAAGGAACGGCCGATGGCACGAATGCTCAATTCCATGAGTATTCCGGCAGCAACATCAAGGCAACGCATTCTTTCTACCAAAGCACGGAGACCAGCTTCCAAAGTGTCGTTCCTGTCGGTGAAGCTTTCTATGTTTCCGGAGCCCCTATTGAAGGAAGTATTGTCAAGGATATCCTTCCCAAATTCGACATTTCCTCGGCCTTCCTGACCAAAACGACGAAAGGGGACAAGGATATCTATACGATTTCCTATCCGGATTTCGATTTCCTGGTCAAGTCCAATGTCGGACAATTCTATAAGAGGGATCTCAGCGGCGCGGTTCAGCTTTTCCAGGCTGGCACGATTACTCACGACAAGGCGGCCAATACCGTCACCTTCTTCAACCAGTTCAATGATACGACTACATACACCGTTGTCTACACGGATATTGGAAAGGTTGCGACGCCGATTTTCACCGATGTCAAGACAAATGCCGATGAACTGAGCTGGAAGGAAGTGCTCTCCCTGACGGAAGAAGACGAAAGCGCAATCGATACCATGTTTGGTGCCGGCGTATTGGACAAAATCCCGACTCTTGGAGGAATCTATCCCGTTGCAACACCGTACATCGATGCCAGGAACAGCATCCTGGAAATCTCCTATTCGATGGGAACCACAAAGGAAAGTCTTGCCAATCTGGAAATCTATAAAGCAAAGTTCGAAGCCTTGGAGGCTTTTGAATCCATTCCTGTCGATCCAGAGGAAGAGGAGAATACCTATATCTTCCAGAACAAGTCGATTTCCAAGACGATTTCCGTGACGGAAGGGGAGACCACGACCGATGAGGAAGTCTATTTGACCGTGACAATCCAAGATAGATATGGAGACGAAATCCGGATTACGATCGAATTTGCTCAGGACCTCTCTGCCGCAGCCTAAGCAATCAGAGTAGAAAATCAATCCAATGGAGCCATGGACAGTGCCCGCCCATGGCTCTTTCTTTTTTCAGCGAGGAAATACGATATCGCTGTTTTCCTTTGTCCGGAAATGCGCAAAATACTTTTCCTCCAAGGGTATCCATTTGTCGATAAAGTCCTGGAGCCGCTCTTTTCCGACGCGCTTTTCAAGGCGGCGGAGCTGTTCTACGGGATCGATATCCATGAAGACCGTCAAGTCATAGAACGGAAGAAGAAGCAGGTGATGGGAATAGGAGCCTTCGATAAGGATGACTTCCTTTGATGGGACGAGGACGGGATCCAGGAGTTTCTGTTCGCGGCAACTGTATGGCTGATAAAGGATATCCTGTCCGGCTTTGAGGGATTGAAGGAGCGGAAGGTTTCTTTCGTGGTCGACGTTTTCGCCAGGCGTGGCAAGCCTTTCGGTGGTTCGTTGCTCTGGGCGGAGGAAGAAATCGTCCATGGGGAGAAGGGAATAGTCCTTTCTTTGGAGGATTTCCTTTGCCAAAGTTGACTTTCCTGAACCGCAGCGTCCGTCGATGGCAACAAGAAAGGGACTTCCCGGCATCCTTCTTTTCTCGATGATGGCGATAAGCTCCTCGGCGCACCTCACTCTTTGGCATCCTCCGGTCTGGGCAAAGGCCTTTCGAAACGGACGAGACCGGCCTTGTCGAGAGCGAACATGACAGCTGGGATGAGGATCAATTGCAGGATGATTCCGGGGAATGCCTGAAGGAAGGCCCCGGCAAGGAAGGCTTCCAAGGTGAATGCGCTGCCTGTCAGGGAAAGCTGGAGATACTGGACAAGTCCCCAAACGCCCCTTCCGAGGATCATGGCGACAATCAGGGAACGATAAAGGGCAAAAAGGCCCTGTTTTTTGGAAAGGCCATAAAGAAGACCAGAGACAAGGCCATATGTCATCAACTCGAAGGCCATTGCCGATGCCGTCGGGAAGATGGGCGGCATTCCAAAAAGGGAGGAACGGAGGAGGGGAAGGATAAGACCGATGATTGCCCCGTATTGCCAACCGCAAATCAAGCCGCAGAAAAAGACGGGGATGTGCATCGGAAGAAGCATGTTCCCAATCTGGGGAATCTGTCCTGTCAGGAAGGGGAGGACAATTCCCAAGGCGAGGAAGAGGGCAGAGAGAGTCATTTTGCGGATACTGGAATTGTTTCGCATGGGATTTCGTTTTTTGACGAAAAAAATGATAACACAGTGTCAACAAGTGGGGAAGGGAATTCTTGCGCAAAAAGGTTTCCTTACAAGACACCCGCGCTTATATGTCGATCGTAACAATTTCTCCGTCCGAGGAACGGACTTCGACAAGCCGGAAATATTTCGCTTTCTTTTTTGTCTTTCGTATAGCCTTCATGCAAGACTTCCATTCCTTTTTGGAAAGAGGATTTTCGTTTCCTTTCATGGCCTTGCGAATGACAAAGCCAGCAAGAAAGCTCGGCAGGTGAAGAGTAAGACGTTTTTCATCGTTCCGAATCTGTATTCGCATTCTCCGCCTCCACTTGACTGAGGATGGCCTTCTTCTCTTCGTCGATTTCACGGATACGCTTTTGCCATGCCGCAATGGACATGGAAAGATCGACAGGGTCCCCATCGCCCTCTTTCAGGCTATCGACGGCTTCCTCGATTTCCTCTTGAAGGCTCTTCTTCTCCTCATCCAGATTCTGGATTTTCTCGAATGCTGGAGCGTAGGCGGAAAGTTTCTTCGAGGTTTCGGCAAGTTCCTTGGATAAGGCATCGAGGTCGGCATCGGGCTTGGCCATGTCCGCAACGATTTCGCTTATCCGAGTAGAGAGAGTATCCGTAATTTCTTTCGTGTTTTGAGTGTCCGAGGAATTGATACTAATAGACTTTGAATCGTTTGGCATGCTATCCGATGTGTTTGAGGTTGTTTGTGTTTTTCGGTTTGTTCGCGCACGGAAGAAATCCTTTGGCGAATCGCTTTCTTCTATATCCTCAAAATGCCCGACATAGATTTTGACGCTGTCACCTGCGGCAGATTGGACGTTGACAATGTCTCCGAGAATGCCTTTCTTAGCCATGGAAATGACATTGTCCAAGTCTATTTTCCCGAGGGTGTTCTTGAGGTCGCTATTTTCTTCGATGGCAGTCATTTTTGTCAGCATGGATATTGTTTCCAAAGGAAGGTTGATCTTGACGCTATCTCCATCGGAGGAAAGGATGCGGATCTTGGCAATCAAGTCGGACGTGTCGGTTTCTTCAACGGGTTTCTTATATTGAATTCGAATCTCGTCGTGACCAAGGAGGATGTCTGTACTGACGCCAAGGATATCGGCAAGATCGGGAAGGATGGCAATATCCGGGATGGCCTGGTCATTTTCCCATTTGCTGACGGCCTGAATGGATATGCCGAGCTTTTGGGCAATAGAGCCTTGCGTCAATCCGAGAGCCTTTCTTAACCGAGTCAGCCTTTGACCGAACGTTTCTTTCATTTTCGTTTTCCCTTCCGGAATTGCAGGTCTCTTGCAATTCCATGTTTCTCAAGTTTCCGATACATAAAACAATCCAAAATGAAATGAATTGATACTGCATTGTCCAATGGCCACGGACACTGAGGACGATGGAGATTTTTTGTCCATCGTCTTGATACAAATATAAATCAACCAATAGTTGAATTTCAACTATCAATAAAATCTTTTTACTTTTTTTCTCCACGTCTGTTTCTTTATAATCAACGACATGGATGAACAAGACCTTCTTTTTGCCCGATTTCGCGAACTGGCGGACAGGGCCTATTCCCGAGGCTATGCGACGCATACCGATTTCCTTTCCCTTTCGGAGCAGAACGTCTTTTTCGACCTTCTGAAAAAGGAGAACGTTCTTCCGGAGAGAGGACTGTTCCATGGTGCCCATTATGGCTTTCTTGGCGGGCACGATGAGAGCGACAGGAAGATCCTTTTCTTCTCGCCTGAGCCTCTTTCGAAGGAAGGGTGGGATACCTTGGAAGAAGAGACCATTGCCTGTCTTTGCTTGACCCCTAAGAGCATCCGCTATGCCGATAGCCTGACGCATAGGGATTATCTCGGGGCCTTGATGCATCTAGGCTATGATCGCCGGAATTTCGGGGATATCCTGACCGATTCCACGATTGGATACGTCTTTCTTTTGAAGAGGGTGGGCGAGGATGTCCGGGAGAACCTCGTCAAGGTTCGTCATACGTCTGTCGAAGGCAAGATCCTTCCGCCGCATTCGTGTCCTTTCGTCTTCCAGTTCGAAGACAGGACTGTCTATCTCAGTCACAATCGAATCGATGCCGTCATCAAGGAAGCCTTCGATCTTTCCAGGAGGGATAGCCAGGAAAAGATAGGGAAGGAGGAAGTCTTCGTCGATGGCCATGTCGTCAGGGACAATAGCTTCCGCCTGAAACCGGGTGTTCGCGTCTCCGTGCGGGGAAAGGGGAAATTCCTCTACGTCGGCGACGAAAGGAAGACAAAGAAGGATAGAATCGTGACGACCATTCGCCTTTATCGATGATTTTCCCAAAAGAAAACTGCCGGCCTTTTCATGACCGACAGTCTCCTATCACAGAAAGAATTAATTTTCCGTCTTTTCCGACTCGACGTAAGGTTCCTTCTTGATGCTTCGGATGGCAAGGACGAAGATGATGGCACCCGAGACAAGGATCACGCCGCCGATGGCACAGTCGATGGCAATCATGAAGACGGTCCAGCCGGGCAAAGTCGTTCCGACGACATCGCCCTGCATCAGGTTGGAGTTGACCAAGGCATAGGCAACGTTCTTGAGGATGTTGCGGACGATGATGGCATCGGCCGTCGAGCCTTCGTCGGCATCGGACCAGTGGGAACTCGGCATCGTGCAGAGGTTGAGGTCGCCACCGGCATAGGCCATCATCTTCGGATTCATGTACTGTGGGATGGTGTTGAAGTCGCAGATGACCGCGCCGCGGAAGCCCCATTCATCGCGAAGGATGGTCGTCATGAGGCGATAGTCGCCACCCGTCCAGCGCGTTCCGATACGGTTGAAGGAGGACATGACGCCCCTCGTCTCGCCGATCTTGACGGCAATCTCGAAGGGACGGAGGTAGATTTCGCGCATTGCCTGCTCGGTGACCCAGGAAACGTCGCCGGTAATGGAGCGGTGGGTTTCCTGTTCGTTGAGGGCGAAGTGCTTGATGAAGGGAAGGACACCCTTGCTGTTGCAGCCCTTGATTTCATAGGCGGCAATCATTCCGGAAAGGAGGGCGTCCTCGGAATAGTATTCGAAGTTTCTTCCGCCGAAGGGGGAACGATGGATGTTCATGGCCGGGGCATACCAACCCGTATAGACGGAGCTACCCGTGCCATAGAGGCCTTCCTCGCCGACGGCTTCTCCGAACTTCTGGGCGAGTTCCTTGCTCCAGGTGGAGGCAACGGTCACGCCACAGCAATAGGAGGCACAGCCCGCAAAGTTGGAATTGACGAAGGAAGTCCAGCCGACAGGGCCATCGGCACAATCGGCTCTCGGCATGGTGATGCTATCGACGCCGGGGATGCCATAGGAGGCGTTGTTGTACATGTTGAGCGCCTGGTTGAAGTCCATCTGGTCGAGAAGGGTATCCCAACGGGGATCATTGTAGTCGACCTTTCCGACGAATTCGCCTGTTTCGGCATCATAGAGAAGGTCTCTCAGGTTCAACGTCTTCTCGGCATACATCATGGGGTATTCCATGCTGTCGAAGTCGGTCGGGTTGTTGGGTGTCCTGTCTTCCATCGCTTCGACGAATTCGTCCGTCGCGACACGGTCCTGATCGGTCGGTGTCGTCGGCCAGGTACCTTCCCAGTCGGAACGGCTAAGCAGGGTGGAAAGATGCGTATCGGAGTCGAAGTTGGGATCTTCCTGATCGGTATAGAGATTTTCGACCTTGGTTCCGGTCACGGGATCGTTTTCGATGCGCTGATCCGTCGGAAGGGTAAGGTCCATCGTCTCAAGGACGGTATGGGCATCTCTGTTGACGTGGAGGGAATAGACGCCATCCTCAAGCTCATAGCCCTTGAAGCCATTCTCGTTGGCATCGCTATAGTCGTAGGAAGCGGCATAGTAGGGATCGAAGGTCAGCGTGACGGTCTGGCTTTCGCCCGGCTGGAGAAGAGGCGTCTTGGCAAAGTCGACCAGGACCTCGTAGGGCTTCTCGATTCCGCCTTCCGTATAGGGAAGCGTGACATAGAGCTCGACGACGTCCTTGCCGGCGACATCGCCGGTATTGGTGACCTTGACTTCGACGGACACTTCGCTATCCGCAGTGAAGTCGGTACCGGAGATTGCATCCTTGTTTTCGACTTCCCATTCGAATGTTGTGTAGCTTAGACCATATCCGAAAGGATAGACGACAGCATCATCGTACCATTCTTCGCCATCGGTAAAGCCACGCGTTTCGTAGTAGCGATAGCCGACATAGACGCTTTCCTCGTAGTCGACGAAGTAATACATCGTCAGCTCGCCGTTGTGGCTGTACTGATCGCCACCCTGGATACCCGCCTGGTAGTTTCCGGTGATTCTGTTGTCACCGAAGTTGTTCCATGTCGGATCCTTCTTGAAATCAGCACTGAAGGTATCGACCGTCCTTCCGGAAGGGTTGACCGTTCCGTTGAGAATCTGGCCAAGGGCCGTGGCGCCGGAGTTTCCGGGATAGCCCATCCAGATGGCGGCATCGATCTTGTCCTGGTAGGCATAGTAGTCAGGATCCTCCAGGAAAGAGAGCTCCATGATGGAACCGGAATTGAGGACGACGATGACTTTCTTGAATCCGCCTTCGCAGACGGCCTTGAGAAGGTCCGTCTCGTTCTTGTCGAGCTGGAGGAAGTGATCGTCCTCGTTGTTGTAGCCGGTGGAACCCTTCATCGTCCTAGGAAGGTCAAAGCCTTCGCCACCGATACGGGTGAAGACGACGATGGCAGCATCGCTGTATTCGGAATAGGAGGACTTGACGGCATCGGTGTAGCTTGATTGCGGTGTCTCGCCGGTGGCAAGGATCTTTGTATCGCCGGAATCGAGGTCACCATCGGAAGCGGTCCTGCCGTCTCCGGAAGCGCCTTTGTCCTCATAGAAGCCCTTTAATGTCGGATTGACTTCAAAACCGGCAGCTTCCAGGGAATCGTAGATGGAAACGGATTCGCCCGATGCGGCACCCGATCCGGAACCGCCGATGGCAATGTCGACCGAGTTCTTTCCGAAGACGGAGACCTTCGGTTTTGCGGAAGCGGGTGTTGGACTATTCGGTGTCTGAAGAGGAAGGGCATTGTCCTTGTTCTTGAGGAGAACCATGCCTTCCTGGCACATCTCGAGGTTGACCTGGTCGGCGTTCTGCTTTGCCGCCTCCTTGGAGTCGTAGATTCCCAAATAGGCGGTTTCCTGTCCTTCGGCATAGATGTTCTTCGGTCCACCAAAGGCAAAGTTCAAAAGCGAAGAGAAAACCGTGGTGCAGAGGATCGAGACCGTCGTCGCAACGACAATCGTCGCTGCCGAGGCGATAGCCCAGATCTTCGGCGCCTTTCTCTTGAAAACCTGTTTTACCATGATCTAACGTCCTCGAATCAGTAGTTGTCGCAAGGATAGCCCTGCTCGGCGTCCCAATCCAGGACGGCATCGGTGGCGGTGAAGGTGACGCAGTCGATAAGCGGGGCGGTAGCCGTCATCGTTCCGCCCATGCCTTCGTTGTTGGAAGTCGTCAAACTGAGAAGGTTGTAACCGGCACGGAGAGAGAGGGTCGTCGAAAGCGTGACGGTCTTGAACTTGCAGTAGAACATCTTCGTCGTCTCGCCGCCTTCGATTGTCAGTTCATCCGAGCCGATGGTAATGGCAGGATAGTCCAGTTGCTGGCCATTGAAGGAGATGGCGTAGTTGTCCTTGTTGTAGGTGATGGGGTCGCTTCTCGTGCCCTTCTTCATCTCGTCGAGATAGGATTCGGTGACTTCCTGGCTGATGGAGAGCTCCAGCTTGACGTTGCTGACGGCGACGTCGGACGTGATCCAGAAGTTGAGTCCGAGGCCCTGTTTGTAGAGATAGCCGACATACCTATTGTTGGATGCGCCAAGGCCGTAATTGTCCATCGCAATCATGGCTGTCTCGGGAGCCGTTCCGGAGAATCCATTTCCGGTCAGACCCTTGAAGCTGATATCCTCGACTTCGAAGGTATATTTCTGTTCTCCCTTGAATTCGTCGTTCCTTTCCCATCCAGCATAGATGGTCGTATCCTTGGTGATGGCCGTCGTAAAGTCGAAGGCGGTCGTGGCACCGGCATCGGTATACCAACCGGTGAAGTCGTAACCCTTCCTGGTCGGATCGGTCTCGGGTTCCGTAGCCGTCTTTCCTTCCTCGATTTCCTGGGTCGGGTCTTTGGGAGAGCGCGGATAGTTGAGGTCGAAGGTGACGGTGAAGACATCGGCACCGGCCGTGATCCACTTGGCATAGAGGGTCAAGTCGGCGGTGATTCCCGTGTCGAAGTCGAACTGGGTAGAACCGGCGGCATCCGTGAACCAGCCCTGGAACTCATAACCATCGCGGGTCGGATCCGTCGGCTCATCGACCGTTTCGCCTTCTTTGACATCCTCGACGATGGTAGGGGCCGGGGCATCTTCGTAGTTGAGATCGAAGGTGACATCGAAGGTCTTGGCGACGACCGTAATCTGGAAGGTGACCTGACTTGATCCCATACGGACACGGACGGTCTTCGTTCCTTCGGAAGAGGTGTTGGGAGCGGAATAGGTCAGTCTCTCATCGGTGAGCGGGATATCCTCGGTCGTTTTGTCCGAGTAGGTGACCGTGATGACGCAACCGGCAGGGTCGAATTCTTCGCCGATGAAGTATTCGCTCTTTGTCGGATTGGACTTGACGGCTAGGCTGCTGACCGTCTTCTCCCCGGCTTGTGCGGTGTTGTTGGTTCCGGTTCCGGCGGTGTTTCCGGAAGAGGTGGTATTGTTGCAGCCCGTGATGACGAAAACGGCAGAAAGCAAAGCAAGCAATGCGATAGGTTTTTTCATGTGTTTCATCTCCTTGTGGATATTTCTTGGCATAAAAACCTTCGACCCCGGACGAAGGCCCAGGGTCGAAAGTTACATATCAAAGAGGAACTACTTGACGCTGAAGGTGATGGTTTGGACGTACTGGGTCTCGGAGCAACCGAAGGTGAAGAGCCAACCCATCATGTACATCGTCTGAGGCAGGTTGAGTGTGACGGTGATGGTGTATTCGCCAGGTTCGGTCGGCGTTCCGGACATCTCGAGGTAGTCGGCAACCTCGTATCCGCCTCTGTGGGAGAGACCATCCCACCACTTGTTGACGGTCTTGAAGGTCATGCCAGGGACTGTACCATCGACGGAGTATCCATATTCGTGCTTTGTCTCGGCTTGGCTGATATCGATGGTGACGATGTCGGAAGCGGTCTTGTCCTCGTTACGGTTGTACTTCTGGAACATGTATTCGTACCAGTTGACGACAAGGCTACTTCCAATGGTGCTGCCATAGGCAAGGGACGGAGCCTGGATCTTTCCGGTGAAGGCTTGGTTGGCCTTGAGTTCGATCTTTCCGTCGGTCGTGACGGCAGTACCGTTGACCTGGAGAGCGGAGACGACATGGATTTCGAGATCGGCAGTGGAAGTGATCCAGCCATCGACCGTGACATTGACGGGGACGGTGTAAACGCCTTCCGCTTTGGGGTTGCCGGAGATGACGTTGCCGTTGACAAGGCTCAGTCCATCAGGCATTTTGGCTTCTTCGGCAAGGGAGACGGAGACATCGTTGGTTCCGGCGATGGTGACGGGGATGTTGTTGCTGACACCCTTCTCGACATTGACGACGATCTTCTCGCCGGCAGTGAAGCCGTTTTGGGCCGTGGAGGAATTGGCTCTGGTATAGAGGGCTCTCTGGGCACGGATACGGACACCGTAGTAGAGGGTGTCGTTTTCCATCGTGGCATTGGTGGAATCGGTGACTTTCTTATCGGGGGAGACAAGGACAGTCTTCTTCTCGGCATCCCAGACACCATGGTCGAAAGCGTTGTTGGAATAGGATTTGGACGATCCAAGGAGCTGATCGGATCCGGCAACGGCCATCAGGTTGACAGGGACGTAAGCCTTGGCCCAGGCGTCGGTGCAGACATCGGCCTTGGAATTCCATTCGTCGCGGAGGAGATACTGATGGATGGCGTAGGAGTTTGCCGTGACCTGCTTACCGATACGGTTGAAGGAGGACATGAGACCCATGGAACCGGCCTTGATGGCGAATTCGAACGGACGGAGGTAGTTCTCGCGCATGACCTGCTCGGTGGCCCAAGTGAAGACACCACCAAAGTCCGCACGGAAGGATTCCTGATCGTTGAGGAAGAAGTGCTTGCAGTAGGTGATCAATCCCTTGGAGAGGGCACCCGTGACTTCCGCATAGGAGAAGCGGGCGGAGTGGAAGCTATCCTGGGAGAAGTATTCGAAGTTACGGCCGGAGAAGGGAGACCTGTGGATATTCATGCCGCCGCCTGCCCACTGGGAGAGTCCGGCGAAGATAGCCTGGTTTCCGACGATGCGACCCTTCTGCTCGGCAAGGTCGACGTTGAAGGAAGCGGCAAGGATCGGGTTGGAGGGGAAGAGGGTTCCGCCACGAATCTGGACAGGGCCGTCGGCGTAGTTGTCTTCCGGCTTTCCGATGTTGCCCATGGCGGAGATGCCAGGACCGGACTTGGCATCGCCGGAGACGATGTTGGCCATGTCTTCCCAGCTAAGCTGATTCATGAACTCTTCCCACTTCTGGGTGCCTTCGTCATCGGAGATCGTGACGACGCCATCCTTCAGGGTCGGAAGCTCATAGTCGATGCCGCTCATTTCGGCGAGCATGATGGCACCATCCTTGGGAGTGACGCCCTGATCCCAATTGGTAGGGACGTTGCTGACGTACCAAGGATCGGTGTTCTTGAGTTCGGAATGATAGTAGATATCCTGATCGTCGTATTCGGCAAGCGTCGCATCATCCAGGGTCCTGTCTTCCTTGGAAGCCGGCTTAGGCTGTTCAAGGCCAGTTGCCCTGGAGATTTGGTTGGCGAGGAGCGTCTCGTTGGTGGAATCGAATTCATCGACGAAAATCGGCTTGATTTCCTTTCCGGAAGTATAGTCAGTATCGCAATGAATGTCAGAAGCGACCTTTCTTGTTGTCATCAGGACGGGAGTATGAGAATCCCTGTTGGCGGAGATGATGTAGTCGCCCGCCTCGAGTTCATATCCCTTGTATCCGTTCTTGTTGGCATCGTTCCAGTCGAAGGAGGCCATGTCCTGGGCAACGAACTGGATCTCGACGATTTGGCTTTCGCCAGGTTCGAGCATGTCCGTCTTGGCGAAGTTGACGAGGTTGTTGGAGGCCTTCTCGATTTCGCCCTTGGTGTAGGGGGCAGAGTAGTAGACCTGGACGACATCCTTGCCGGCGACATCACCGGTATTGGTGACCTTGACGCGGACGGTGACGGTCCTGTTGGCGGCATCGATGGTCAGATTGTCTTCCACACCGGCCCATTCCCAATCGAACGTGGTATAGCTAAGACCATAGCCGAAGGGATAAAGGACGTTTTCCTTGTACCAGCTCTCTCCCTGGGCACCCATGTCATGGGCCTTGGTCTCGTAGTACTTGTAGCCCATGTAGATGCCTTCACGGTATTCGACCTGAGAGTAGTTGGTGAGCTTTCCGTCTTCATCGTAGTAGGAAGCATCCATCCTGTTGCCATCGGCATCCTTGTTCTGGGTGTCGAAGCCGAAGTTCGTCCAGGTCGGATCCTTCGTGAAGTCGGAGGTCCAGATGTCGGAGGTATGACCGGAAGGATTCACTTCGCCGCTGAGGATCTTGCCGACAGCATCGACGCCGTTGTTTCCGACACCACCGATCCAAAGGATGGCGTCGACGCCGAGGTTGTCTGTCGTCTTCTCTGCCGCAAGGTCGGGAATCTGCATGATGTTGGAGGAGTTGATGAGGACGATGACCTTTCCGAAGTGCTGCTTGACGTGACGGATGAGGGCGACTTCGTTGTCATCCAGCTGGAGGATGTGGTCATCGGGGTTGGCATGGTCGGCAACGTTGTTGGTCGCAAGGTCCTTGTTCTCCGTGCCTTCCCTGGAGAGGGTGACGATGGCGGCATCGTTGTAGGTGTCATAGGATTCGATGGCGGAATTGGTGTAGTTGCTGATGGGCAGTTCGTTGTTGATCGTGCCCATCTGGAGATAGCTGTTGTAGAGGCTGATGGTTCTCGGGTTGACGGAGAATCCGGCATCTTCGAGGGAACTCTGGAGCGTCGAGTGCTGGATTCCGCCATTGTCGAGGGAACCGGCACCCGAACCGCCGCCGGCGACGACGAGGTCGACGCTGTGCATGCCAAACAGGGTGACCTTCTTTTCATACTTGCTTAACGGGAGGGTGTCGTTGGCGTTCTTGAGAAGGACATCGCCTTCTTCGGCAATCTGGACGGCGACCTCCCTTCCGGCTTCGTGGGCTTCCTTCTCGGTGGCATAGTCGGTGTAGTACTTTCCTTTCTTCTCCAGTAGGCCCGTCTTGCCACCGTCGGGGGTTACCAATGTTTCAACGATGGGCTCATACGGATCGGGTTCATCCGGATCATCGGGATCGTCGGGATCGACTGGGGTCGACGGTGTCGTTGTCGGATCTGGCGTCGTTGTCGTCGTGCCAGGTGTCGAGGTTGTGTTGGGTGTCGTCGAGGACGAGGCCTCAGGACTGCAACCGACCAAACCAAGGCTGAGGGAGGCGAGGAGCACAAGACCTAATTTGATTTTCTTTTGCATTTTCTGTCCTTTCTTTTTTCTGCAATAATCAAATCGGCATACGAAAACTCCTGAAAATCGTTCCTATTCCACCTCCTTTTTCTTCATCGATTTCGTGCGCGATGTGCTTGAACTGGCTTGATTATAGAACTGGGCGGGGGGGGTTCGTCAAGGGGTATTTCTCAAAATTTGAAAGCGGTTTTTTTGGCATTGAAAACGGAAAGCGAGCGCTTACAAGTTCTCTTTCTTAAGTAAAGAAATATTAATAATGTTTGATGTCGTTCAAGTGCAAAGAAGCCCTTGTATCCTTAAGAAAATACGGGCAAAAGGCTAAAAGTCATCGCGAAAACGGGAAAGTTTATCGTGAAAGAAGAGAAAGTCTTGTGCTTTTAGGGTATCGTATTAGGGATGTGGTTGCCATAGGGGAGACGAGTATGGAAATTGCAGTCTTGGGTGCAAGCGGGAACATGGGACGGGAAGTCGTCCGCCAGCTTCTTGCCGTCAAGCAGATCGAGTCGATAGCGGTCCTCATGCGGAGCGAAAGGAAAGCGGAGGCTTTTCGGAAAGTCTTTGCCGCGGACACGCATCGCATCCGGATTGTCTTTGGGGACGTCTCTTCCCTTTCGGCACTGGAAAGACTGATGGCGCATGCCGCCTTTGTCGTAGACATGGCCGCCTGCATTCCGCCCCAATCCGACTACAATCCCCGGAATGCACTCCTTGCCAACGAAAAGGGACCCGTAAACGTCGTAAAGGTCTTGAAGGAAAGCAATCCTTCGGCAAAGCTCATCCATGTATCCACCGTTGCCCTTTATGGGGACAGGACGGTGGAACATCCAATCGGGAAGGTCGGTAATCCTGTCATCAGTTCCATCTATGATATCTATTCCCTGACGAAGGAAAGAGGCGAACTTGCCGTCCTGGAGTCCGGCCTGGAAAACTGGGTTATCCTTCGACAGACGGCAATGTTCCACGATGCCCTCATTCATGACAACATGAATGACGGATTGATGTTCCATGCCAGGACGGATGGGCCCCTGGAGTGGCTTTCGGCTAGGGATAGTGCCTTGCTTATCACAAGAATTATTGATGGAGATATCCAGGGAAGGCTTTCGGACATCGGATTCTATCGACATGTCTATGATATGCCTGGTGGCCAAAAGAATCGCTGTTATGGATGGCAGGTTCTTTCGAAGGGCCTCGAGATCGCTGGCCTTTCCTTCCGAAAAGTCTTCAGGCCACAGGACTTCGTGAAGAGGAATTTCCATGGCGTGTGGTATCCAGAAAACAATATTCTCAATGATTTATTCCAGTATCAAAACGAAAGCTTCGATGCTTTCTTTGAAGAACAATTGAAAAGAAATCCTATCTTCAGATTCGGAAGATTGATTCCGAATTCGCTTGTCCGCCATATTCTTTGCCATGTGCTTTTGGGAAAAAACGAGAACAATCCTGCCTATTGGTATGCATCCGGAAAGGATGATCTTCTTGCGGCTTTCTATGGCGGAAGAAAGGCCTATGAAGAAATACCGCAAGCTTGGGAGGAAAGCATGCTCCCCAAGGAAATTCCGCAAGTGCCAAAGGGACTTGAGCCGCTTTATGATGTCGACAAGCCGGAGAAGGAAATCACGCTATCGGATCTTCGAATCGTAGCCGGCCTTCATGGTGGAGAATGCCTGGAATCCCTATTCGAGAAGGGCGATGTCTATCGTCCGGTCGCCTTCCGTGACCAGGATGGCCATGTTTTTTCGATGACGGCCTATTCCGTCTATAAGGCAGGACATTGGTTCAATCCGACGCTGACGGGATATGTTTGGGACTATGATCGCTTGGCGAAGAGAGATAGGATCTATGCCCAAGTCTGGCATGAGACCTTTGTGCCAGGTGAGGAACGACGCTACTGGATGGACGAAAACTTTGGACGGCATATCGAGGAAAGCAAAAAATGAAAATCGCACTCGTCTATTTTTCGGGAACGGGCAACACGCGCAAATGCGTCCGTGCAACGGCAAAGGCCCTTGAGGACGAAAGGCAGGAAACGACGCTTTTTGATTTGGAGAAGACAAGCAAGATTGACCTTTCCTCTTTCGATTGCCTTGTCATCGGCTATCCGATTCATGCCTTCAATGCTCCCAAGATTATTTTGGACTTTGCCCAAGGAATGGCTTCCCTTTCCAAGAACGCTCCTGTCTACGTGGTGAAGACGTCGGGTGAAGGGCTTCGCCTGAATGACTATTCCTCAGCAAGGCTGAAGATTCTTTTGAAACGAAATGGTTATTGTCTACGGGGTGAGTTCCACTATCTCATGCCCTACGACATGGTCTTCCGACACACGGAGGACATGGCCTTCCGGATGTGGGAGACGGCAAAAAAACTCATTCCTTTGGATGCCAGGGAAATCCTTCAGGATGGCGAAAGGGAGTGGAAACCGACCCTTCTTTCGAAAGGCCTGCTCTCCCTTTTCCGGATCGAACAGAAGGCGAGCGGACTTATCGGAAAGACGTTTTGGGCAGACGACAAATGCATTCGCTGTGGTCTTTGCGTCCGCAATTGTCCAACAAAGAACATCACGATGGACGATTCCGGAATCCATTTCTCGACGAAGTGTCTCCTCTGCTCTCGATGCGCCTTTTCCTGCCCAAAGGACGCCATCCATCTTGGCATCCTCAACTTCATGAAGGTCAATGGCCCCTATCGTTTCGAGGAAGCGGGCGATGGCATGGGAAAGAAGGGGATCCTCAAGAAATCCTACGATGCATACTTCCGGTCTGCCGAGGAAAGAATTCAAAAAGCAGAAGAGGAAGCTAAGAAAGAATCGATTTAAAAAGCAGATTTCTTTGCCTTAGAAAGGATGTTTGATATCAAAACAGCTTTTTGGCAAGCATGACAGAGTTTTCCAAAGACTGGAATCCATTTCGGCAATAGAAGGAATAAGCCGGGTAGTTCCTTTCCGTCGTGAGGATGAGATAGGCGATTTTCTTTTCGATGCAGGCCTTGCCGATTCTATCCAGAAGAAGTGTCCCAAGTCCTTTTCCTTGATGGCCTGTTTTGATGCAGAGCTCATCGATGCGGAACTGGTTTCCCTCATAGAAGTGCATGAGGCGGCCAAGGGCAATGCCGACGAGCGCATCGTTGTCGAAAAGACCGAAGGCAAGCGTGTTTTTCTGGTCGAGGAGATCCTGGATATAAAGATCCAGTTGCCTTCTGTCGGACCAATCGTCGTTCCACGGTTCCCTTGAAAATGCGGATTCGAAGACTTCCTTGACCTGTTCGAAGTCTTTCTTAGGGTCGAGTGTTCTTAGTTCCATGTTGTCTCCCATGACTGAAATATCTCAATGTCGATTAAAGAATACCTATGATTACTTGGTGAAAAGCTATAGGTATTTTCCGGTCTTGCTTTCTGGGCAGGAGCGGATTTCGTCAAGCGTTCCCTGGATGACGATCCTTCCGCCTTCCGTTCCGCCGCCGGGCCCCATGTCGATAACGTAGTCGGCATTCGAGATGACATCGAGATCATGTTCGATGACGACGATCGTTGCCCCGGATTCCAAAAGGGTCTGGAAGACGGAGAGAAGCGTCTGGACATCCAGAGGGTGAAGGCCGATCGTCGGTTCGTCGAAGACGAAGAGGGTATCTTCCTGGCCTTTCCCCATCTCGCTTGCCAGCTTGAGTCGTTGGGCCTCGCCACCGGACAGGGAAGGCGTCTCCTCGCCGAGGGTAAGATAGCCAAGGCCAAGATCATCGAGAACCTTCAGCTTCGGATAGACGCTCTTCATGTCCTTGCAGACGGAAAGGGCATCATGGACATCCATGTTCATCAATTCCGGAAGGGTAAACCTTTTTCCGTCCTTGATTTGGCAGTGGATACTGTCGGCTTCCTTTCCATAGCGGGTCCCGTGGCAATCCGGACAGGGAATCTCGACATCGGGAAGGAATTGGACGTCCAGGCTTATCGAACCGGTTCCGTCGCAGGTCGGACAGCGGAGTTTCCCTGTGTTGTAGGAAAAGTCGCCGGCATGATAGCCGAGCTTTTTTGCTTCTTCCTGCCGAGCGAAGATCTTCCTAAGCTCATCGTGGACATTGGCGTAGGTGGCGACGGTCGAGCGGACATTGATTCCGATTGGCGTGGCATCGATGAGCTTTGCCTGGCAGATGCCTTCCGTCTTGACGGACTTGACGTGATCGGGAAGCGGCTTTCCGTTTGCTTGTGCCTGGATGGTGGGGACTAGGCTTTCCAATACGAGAGTCGTCTTTCCCGAACCGGAGACGCCCGTAACGACAGTCAGCCTTCCCTTCGGGATGTCGACTTCCAAGGGCTTGACGGTGTGGATATTGCCAGTCGAAAGATGAATTCGTCCTCTTGCGAAGATTTCTCCTTTTTTAAGGAGAGGCCTTGTTCTTTCTTTTCGGGAATCGCTTAGGAAGGGACCGATTTTCGAATTCGGGTCAAGGGACAGAGCCTTCGGCGTTCCTTTTGCTATGACCTTTCCGCCATTGGAACCGGCGCCTGGACCCATTTCGATTAGATAGTCGGAAGCCTTGAGTATCTGGACGTCATGGTCCACGAGTAGGACGGAGTTTCCGTCGTCGATAAGGTCGTGCATGACATCGATCAGGCCGACGATGTTGCAAGGATGAAGGCCGATGGAGGGTTCATCAAGCACGTATAGGACACCAGTCGTCCGATTCCTGACAGCCCTTGCCAGTTGCATTCTTTGTCTTTCACCTGTCGAAAGAGTCGATGCGGATCGATCAAGCGTAAGGTATCCCAGTCCAAGATCAAGAAGTCTCTTTGCCGTCGACAAGAAGGAGTCGATGATGCTTTTTGCCATCGGACGCATTTCCGAGGGAAGGCTTTCCGGGATTTCCTTGACCCAGAGGGCGAGTTCCGAAAGGGTCTTTTGGCAGGCTTCGTCCAATCCGATGCCGAGGATTCTCGGAAGGCGTGCCTTTTGCGAGAGACGCGTTCCGTGGCATTCCGGGCAGGGACCGCTTTTGAGGAACTTTTCGACTCTCTTCATGCCGCTTTCGTCCTTGACCTTGGAAAGGGCGTTCTCGACCGTCAGAATGGCATTGTAATAGGTGAAATCCAATTCGGCGAATTCTTCCGTTTTCTTGGATTGGTAGAGAATGTGCTTTTTGACGGCAGGCCCATGGAAGACGATGTCCTTCTCCTCAGGGCTCAAGTCCTTGAATGGGACGTTCGTCCTTACGCCCATGGCACGACAGACATCCACCATCAAGGTCCACATCAGGGAATTCCATGGGGCAACGGCCCCTTCGTCGATGGTTTTGGTATCATCCGGGACCAGAGTCGAAAGGTCGACTTCCAGGATTGTCCCTGTTCCGGAACATTTCGGGCAGGCGCCTTGGCTATTGAACGCCAATTCTTCGGCGGATGGCGCATAAAAATGGGCACCACAGACAGGGCAGACAAGTTCCTTTTCGGCAGCGACATTAAGGCTTGGCTCGACATAATGGCCATTGGGACAGACATGGCTTGCAAGGCGGGAATACATCAGACGGAGGCTATTGAGAAGTTCCGTCCCTGTCCCGAAGGTCGAGCGGATGCCAGGAACGGCAGGACGTTGATGGAGGGCAAGGGCTGCCGGGACATAAAGGACTTCGTCGACATCCGCCTTTGCCGCCTGTGTCATCCTGCGTCTTGTATAGGTCGAAAGGGCCTCCAGATATCGTCTGGACCCTTCGGCATAAAGGACACCAAGGGATAGGGAGGATTTTCCGGATCCGGAGACACCGGCGATACCGACGATTTCATTTAACGGCACGTCCACGTTGATGTTTTTCAGGTTATGGACCCTTGCGCCCCTTATTTCGATATGATCCCGCATCCTTATCCCTCCCAAGTAGCAAGGCAATTATAGAAGGATAGAAAAGACAAGGCAACGAGGAAGAAGGACATGATAAAAGCAATCTATCAAATGGCATAAAGAACGGAAACGACATGGAAAAGCAACAATAAAGAGAATTCGAATCAATCGGATAGGTTCGTTGTCAATCTCTTCAGTTTCTTGAGTTCTTGTTTCTTTCCTTTTCTTTCATCCCTCCGTATGCCAATGAAGCCCAAGGGAATGGAAAGACAGAGGACTGCCAGGACAAAGAGGAAAATCTCAAGGGATGTGACTAAGGAGAGGGAAAGAAGACTGGCATGGACAACGCTATTGAAGATAAAACAGGCCAAGGCGACAAGAAGCCAAGAAGGAACGGCAATGCAAATGGCCATCAGGAATCCCTGAAGAAGGCTTGTCTTGAGAACGTCGTCGTTTGAAGGGGTTGGCTGAATCCTTTTTGTCAACTTGACCTGATCCTTTCCGAAGGCGAGGATTGCCCATGCGGCAAACAATAGGAGAACGATGACGACATATCGTCCCGGTTCTTGGACATACTCCCTGAAGATATCGATGGCGTAGCCGTTGTGCGTAAAGGCGTTCTTCGATTCGATGATTCTTCCGGCCCCATAGGCGTTTCGCATATCCAAGTACTCTAGGCAGGTTGCCACTTGCCTTGCGTTGGTGACAAAGCCATAGATAGTGCTTTTCCCTTCGATTGTCTCGCCCGTGTAGGTCAGGGCATGGGAGGAAAGGATGACGCCGTTTCGAATCTCCTGGAGTCGATCTTTCCTTTCGGTAGAGAATACGTCCGGGAAGACAGATTCTATATAGTTTCTTTCCTTGTTTTCGTAGATGCCGACAATCGTCTTTCCCTTGACGCTTTTTCCGACGAGCTGATCGACGGACGATGGCATAAAGCTTCCCTCATCGGCGGCGATGCCGTATTCCAGGAAGAGATCGGCCTGAAGCCAGGAAATCATGATCTCATTCTCGCTTGCGGGAAGATGGCAATTTGTAGCGGAAGAAAGCCGTCGGTCGAAAGAAAGACCCAAGCCTTCCATGTCGGCATATTTGCTGATACTAAGAAGACTATCGTTTGTGAGAAGCTGTCCAATCGGCATTGCCATCTGGTTTTCTTCGAATCGGGAGGCATATTCTTCTTTCTTTTGGACATGGGACGCCGTGTCAAAGCCCCCTGCCGAGACAAGCATATTTGGTTCTTGGAAAGCCAAGATAAGAACATCCTTCTGCCCCTCGTCGAACGGAGCGTCATTTCCTCTTAGCATCAAACCGCCTTGGGAAAGGATTCCCTCGTATTCGACGCTGTTAAGCTGGATGAAGTTCATGCCGGTATCGACTGCTTTTGAGAATTCGTTGTAGAGAACAGGGGCCTTCGATGCCGTCGAAAAGCAACCAAAGAATGTCATTATCAAAACGGAAAAAATCCAGAAAATGAACGTTTCGCCTTTGGAACTTTTGAAGTTGCTGTTTATTTGCTTAAGACGGTGTCTAAAGGAAATGGACTTGTTTTTTTGTTTTTTCATCTAGCTTTCCTCTATTTCGCTGGAAAGAAGAGTCATTGTGTATGTTTCTTTCGAAAGTTTTGTTCCAACTATGATATGTCTTATTCCATTAGAGCACCAAGAGAAGGCGACAGATGTTGCGAAAAAGTTTTCTGCAATATTGACGTTTTTCGATTTTCCGGCTTCGAGGGTGAAATGATCGACATCGTTAAGGTTTTCCCAATTAAGACCATCACCTTCAAAACACATTTTGGAATTATAGTAAACGGTAACGGCATGGTTGTTTGGGTTGCTGACGGTGATTACCCAATGTGAATTAAAAAAGCTTGATTCGAAGGAGGCGGTTCTTATTTCTAAGTTTAATTCCATAACGGGGATTTCCATAGAGAACTTTCCAGTTGTCAAAAGAACTGGCGCACAGACTTCGGTTGTGTGATTGAATCCTGTTCCATAGCATAAATCGATTCCACTGGAGTAATAAGCTGCATAGATGAGTTCGGAACAATACCAGTTATCTTCATCGATAGAAACGTCAGTGGAGAAGAAATCTGAAACTCCTGCGTAGGGCTTGCCAATTTGCTGTGAAACAAAGTTCTTGGCTTTGGTGGCAATGCCAAGTTCATGGGCGCGGTAAATGCGATAAATTACGACTCCTTTTTCGACAAAGCGTGTATCATCAAGAAAACCATAATTTACTCCAGAAGCTACTGCTTCGACCGTTTGGATATAATTGCCATAATAGCTAGGCTGACTTGTTTCATAAATGAAAGCAACATGATCTGTCGGCAAATCAGTTAGTGTTTCATAAAGAAAATCGCCTTCCCAAATCTCTTCATAATTGATGTTCTCATTGGAAATTATAGGCTTTCTTTTAAAAGTGTCTTTTGGTGTTGGCTGAGAGTTATCTAATTCTTTACCTAAAATGTATTTTTCATCAGGAAATGCCTCCTCGATGATAGTGTTTCTAGGGGATATTTGATTTGTGCTTTCTGAGAACACGTTCGCATCAAATGGTTTTTGAAGGGAAATCGCCTGGTTTGACATCTTTTCCGTGTAATCTTCTATGGAATAAGAGTATTGATAGAAGTTATTACAGAAATCTTTAAAAGAAACTAGGTTATCTAAAGATCTTGTTCTTGCTGAATTTTGGTACTTTTCAAAGTAGCCTTCGAAAACGTCTATAAATGAAAACACCTGACAAACAGCTTCTTCGTCCTCTGTCACTATTTGGGGTGCCGCGGGATGGATGTGAGCTGATTCGACAGAAGCGTGGGCTTGGTTGCTTGTCAAAGGAGAGAACAGAATTGCAAATATGAGAAGAATCCTTTTCATTTTGCGGCCTCCTCCTCTTCTTTGCTTCAAGGAATTCGTTTGCTAAAAATAGTATAACCCATAACTGAGGAAAAAGATAATTTCATGAACATTTCAATCAATAATTTGTCCTTTGTATAGTAGTGGCAGAGGCTATCGCCGATAAAAAAAGCCTTGCGTTTTTGTCCGCAAGGCTTCGAAAGGATTCTAGAGATTCTATTCCGTTTCGCCGAGCGCTTCTTTGTCGGCGGCAATCAGTTCCGCGATTCCGGGAATGATTGTCGTTCCGGGATCGGTGATATCGAAGATGGCCTTGTAGTCAAAGGAATTTTCGGCATCGACGGATAAGCCAGGGAAGAGGAATTCGCAATGGATGCTGTCCTCGTCATAAGTGATTTTCCCAGTGCATTTCTCGTCCAGTCCCAGAGTGATCATCTGTTCGGAATAGAAGGTGTCGACGGCAGTGAACAAGGCGAGAGGGAAAGAGTAGTCATAGTCGTAGAGAGTATCATCGCGGAAGGCATTCGTGTCGTTTTTGGCATTATAAACAAGGGCATCGTAGGTATCGCTAAGAGCCAAATGCGAATCCTCGATCTTGAACTCGTCATCGACGAAGAAGGAGAGATCGCTGGAGTACATCATCTTGTAGTCCGACCAGCCCAGCATCGCGGAGTAGTAATCGACGCTTCCCTTAACGGCCTGGCCGTTGACGACATTGTAGTCATAGAAGTATCCGTCAGGAGAGTTATAGGATCCGCCTTCATAGGTATTGCCATTGCCATCCAAGCCATATTTCCAATAGAAGGCATCTTCCGTGATCTTCAGGATGTTGCCTTTCGTGACAAGGTCCTCATAGAGAAGGGCAGCTTCCGTTTCCGCACCGACAATGGTTTCGTATTCCGTCTGAGTCAGTGCCTTGCCTTCCTCATCGAGGAACTCCCCTGTCCATGTGATGGTGTAATTGTATAGAACGCCCCAATCGTAGAGCATCGTGGAGAGTTCTTCCGCATTCAGCGTCTTTATCTGGAAGAGCTTGGAGACCTGATAGTCCTCGTTTTCCGTGCTTGTCGCCGTGACAATGAATAAGCCGTCCTTGTCTTTGGTCGTCAGGACACCATCGGCGGTCACGCTGGCCATTGATTCATCGTTCACGGACCAGGTGACGTCCCCCTCGCAGGTAAGTTGTGCTGTGTCGTGCTGATGCAGGTTTTCTTTGTCGGAAAGGATTTCTCCAAGCTCGACATAGACATCGGTCTCGGTAGGAGAAGAGGGGGATGGCGTCGTGGGCGGGGTGGAAGGCGGCATGGTACTGGAAGACGCGGGAGGAGAGCAGGATGCAAAAGCCGGGGAGAAGGCGAGCAAAGGGAGAAGCAGGAATTTCTTTTTCATTGGACGTCTCCTTTCATTTCCGTGAGACGGATCGTTTCTTCCTCAAAGACCGTGCTAAGACCGGTAAGAGCTTCCGTTTCATCCATGGCGATGGCAAGCGAACCAATTGATTCGGCTTCGATTCCTTCTCCGGAAACAAGAACGATGTCCGTCAAGGTTATCGTGAGCCCTTGGAGATTTGCCGTTGCCGTGAAATGGCCTTCTTTTGTCGTCGCTTCGCTACCACCATACCTAGATTCCTCGGTCTTGACTATCGAGATATCGGCGACCAGTTTGTCGCCTTCCTTTGCAAAGGCGATAGAGTACTCCAAGGTGATATCCGTCCATGTTCCATAGTCCGTGTAGGAGGTCTTTCCCTGGAATGTCTTGTCGACAAGAGAGGTGGTGAAGTCCGGAGTAGCCTTGATTTCAATGGTCTTTTCGGCAGTCTTGGTCGGATCGGCGACAGAAGTCGCGACGACGGTGACTGTTCCGACTTCACTTCCGCTAACGAGATACCAATCGGTCCCAGAATATTCACCTGGAAGTTCTTGGATGGTGCACCCAAGATCGTCTGTCCCATCCTTGATGGAATAGGTGACATCCGTGTCCTTGACACCCGTGGAAGGCGTCACGCTGGCCTCAAGGAGCGCGTTTTGTCCGATATAGATGGAAGAAGGAACGTCCGAGGAAAACGCGACGCTTTCGATATCGCGATAGTTCACCCGGACGTCGATTGTCTTCGTGACGTCCCGAGAGGAGATGGTGAGCGTCGTTGTCCCCTCATTGTAACCGCCGCTGAAGTAGAAGATTCCGTCACTTGTCGAGCTGACATAGCCGACGACTTGGGTGTTGGAGGAGGTGACCTCGATGGCATCGATTTCCTTCATGGCCGTTTCGGGAAGGACGGACCGGATATCAAGATAGATGGTTTCCTGCGAGTAGATATCGTAATAGCCATTTTCCGAAGGCGTTAGCATGGAGCCATCGGCATCGTCTCTTTCCCGATAGAGAATTGGCGTGAAATCCTTGAAGAAGTAGGAACCGATATTGAAGAAGTTGTCCTTGTCTGTTCCCTTTTCGCCATAGGTGATCTTGCCACGGAAGGCATCAAGGGCATAGGGCGTCGCTTCGGTCACTTCCTCGTTTTCATCTGCGACCTTATAGTCTTTCCTGGCATAGTCGATGGAGACGAGATCGCCCGAATAATTGAAAGCCATATTGAGCTTCAACTCGATTTGATAGCTACCCATGAAGTCGGAAGCATAGAACATTGCGTAAATGTCATACTCATATCCGAAAGCATCGGAGACAATCGTCATGTTGTCATAGATGACATCGGCATATTGCTCGAAAAGACTATTGTCCCCGAAAATCTTCTCTAATGCAAAGCCAGTCAGGCCGGTGTATTCCACATCGTTGTAGGAACCTGTGCGGAATTCGACGCTTCCGAAAGCATTGACCTTTGTTTCGTATTCTTCGCGGTTGGAACTCGTTATCGGTTCGGGATCGACCAAAACGGTGGTTTGGCCAAGACCGTCCTTCTTCAAGCCATAGTAGGTATCCTCGACGATGCCACGGTAGTAGCGGCTTACCGTTCCGTTCTCGTCCGTGGCGGTGGTAACGGCATGGAGGTCGTCATAGGCCTCGTATTGATAGGCGACACGATGGGCCGTTGTCTCATCGGCGTCCTTTTCCTCCGTGACGAGCTCGACTTGGGAGGTCTGCTCGATTTCCGTCTTTTGTGCTTCCTGGAAGACGTTCTTGACCTGACGCATGGAGAACTTGTTGGCGCTGATGGCGATGAGAGTTAGCGTTGCGTAAACATCGGGATTCGACTTCAGCGTTGCTCGGACGGTCAAATTGCTGTCATATTCCTTGAGGATGGTCAGGACGCCGTTTTCATCGATGCTCAGATAATCCGTGTCGAAGGTTCCCACCGACCAAAGGACTTCGTCATAGCTTCCTTCTGGCACGAAGCGGGCTTCCATCTGATAGCTTTGGCCGACGACGGCAATATAACGCTTGTTGTAGGTGTATTCCTTGTCTTCGATCATTCCCTCCGGGATGGCAATCTCAAGACTTTCCGCGGCACTGACGACCGAGATGGCGATCGTGTTGAGGCCTTCCAGGGCCTCAAAGGAATAAAGACCTTCCTTGACCTCCAAGGTCGTTCCGTTCAAGGTCACCGAGCGGACGACATAATTGGCATCGGGAAGGACGGAAATCGTCAGAGAGGTGCCAACGGCGACATAGGTGTCAAGAGAGGCAATCTCGACCTTGGCGTGCTCGACTTCGGAAGCAAGGCGAATCAAGCCTTGTCCAGGGTGGGAGAGGACGAATGTCCCGGAAATGAAATTCTTTCCCTTGACGACCGAGAATTCGACGGTCTCGGAAAGGGGAAGGCTTTCGCCATTGAGGAGGACTTCCTTGATCTCATGGCATTCATCCTGGGGCTGGAAAGAGAGCCGTATCTTCGTTCCGACAGGCAGTCTTTCATTCTCGGAATCGATAGGCGTTCCATCGGTCAAGGAGGCAGTGATTGTTCCGCCCGTCACTTCGGAATCCAAAATGCGGACGGTACCGTATTCCTGGACGGGAGGGAGGGCCTTGAACGTGACTGAGACGACATTTTCGCCTTCGATGACCGTGAAGGTGTTTCCGGATAGAGCCTTGTCATTGAAATAATACGTGTCGACCTCATATCCCGAATCGGGAATGGCGAGGATTTCGACTTGTGTCCCGACTTTCAGTTTTCCGGTCTTCGACAGAGTAACGCTTCCATGCTCCGCCGGCTCGACGGTCACTTCATAAAGCTTTTCCGTGGGTGGTGTTGTGGTTCCAGGGGGGGTAGTAGGCGAAGAGGTGGAACTGACATTTGGCGTTGAAGATGCTCCTGGTTGGCAGGACGACAGCCCAAAGGAAACGATGGACATCGAAATGCCACACAACAGGAGGATAGGCAACTTCTTTCGTTTCATGCTTTTCTCCTTTGTTGATACGGGATAATTATACCATATGTGATCTTTTGGCCATACGGCGTGGCTTTTCGTTCTCGACAATGAAGATGATAGATGGAGAAACGTCTTAGTTTGCTTAATGCTTCCATGAAGACGGAAAAGACCAAAGGAGTGGTATGAAAAAACAATCAGGAAGACAGGCTAGTCCGTTCCGGATGCTCGTACTTTCGCCTCAAGGTAATCCTTCGCAGGCGGATGGGACTAATTTTTAATACTTCTTTGAAGCTTTCTGTCCGCCTTCAGCATTTCGAGATCGAAACGACCAAGCTTGTCTTGGATCCTTCCGATGTAGGTATCCCGGATATGGTTGATGAGGTCGCTGATAGCACCCGTTGCCTTGATGATGTTGCTGTTCTGGTTGGCGATTTTCTCGATGTCGTTTGAAAGAGACTCCAAGGGTTTGTCGAGATAGGTCTTCTTCAAGGCATCGAAGGTCTCCCTGAAATCGTTGTACGCCAGCACTTCCTTGTTTTCCTTCTCGTTCTCCAGGATAAGGCTGGCAAAGCGGGTCGTCAGGGACGTGATCATGTTCAGGAACGTCATCAAATAGGCGGGACGGACGACATACATGTCCGGATATTCGCTATCGGGGACCTTGTAGATGGGGATGTCGTTTGGCTTGTCCATCTCGAGGTTCGAGACCAGGACAGCATACTTGCAGTTCTTTTTCTTCCTGTTCCGGTCAAGCTGGCCATAGTAGGACTGGTTGGTCTTCTTGTTCTTGCTTTCTGGGTTCTCGTCCTTCATGTCCAGGCAGATGGCGGCAAGTGCTTCGCCGTCCTTTCTGTCGCTGGCATAGATCCGGAAGATGAAGTCCGCCTTGGAGCCATGCTCTTCGCCATCTTCCCGAATGACCTCGTTGTCCTTTGTCCATGTGCAGTTCGAAAAGCCGTTCTGCATGTAGTCCAGGACCATGTTGTTGCACCAGGATTCCAGGCTTTCCCCGGTCTGCTTGACATTCAGGACGCTCTTGGAGAGACGGAGCTTGTTGTTCTCCTCGATGAGCTTGCTTTTCTCTTCCTCGTAATTCTTCCGCAGTTCGTCCTTCTCTTTTGCGAATTCGCTCTGGAGCCGTTCCTTCTCCTTCGTGAAGTTGTCCTTGAGCTCGTTTTCCTTCTTGAGAAGGGCGTTTTCCTTTTGATAGTTGGCTTCCTGTCGGACTTTTTCGATGTCGCCCTTTGCCGTCTGGAGACTCTCCGTAAGCGTATGGATTTTCTCCTGATAGCTCTTCTCAATGGCGTTCTTTTCCAGCTGGATCCTGTCCTCTTGGCTCTTCTTCAGGGACTCGATTTCGTTTTGGAGCTTCTGAAGGGCAAGGTCATTTTCGTTTTTGAGCTGGAGAAGCTCATTCTTCTTTTCGCTTTCCAGCGTTGTTCTCAGTTTGTCCTTTTCGTTCTGTTCCTTTTGAATCTGGCCTTTTAGTTCTTCCAGTTCCTCGCGATGCTTTTTCTCCTCTTCCTCCTTGGCGTTCTTGTTTTCCAGGGCGAGGGTAGTCCTCAGCATCTTTTCGTTTTCCTTGACGGCCTTGTCGATCCTTTCCTGAAGAATCCTATCGCTTTCCTTGTTGATAAGATCGTTGATAAATCCGGTGTCGACGTCCGTGATGCTGTCCAGACGGATGATGTCGCCTGCCTTTCCGTCCTCGGCAAGTCTTAATGTATTGCGCCCATCGACGATGACTTTGATTTCCCTCATGTTTTTCTTCCGGTCCTTTCACCGGCTATCATAGCACGGGAGGGAAGGGCGGAAGAAGGCAATGAACGAAAAGGGCAAAATACCGGTCGTTCCTGCTAGAATAGACGGAAAACGGAGGGAGAAGATGAAACAACCTGGGGACCTCGGAGAAAAGAAGACGATCGGCCTTGTCGCCCCAAGCTTCGGCTGCACGACAGAGCCTTACAGGACAAGACTGAAGACGGCAATCGAGAGATGGAAGAAGGAAGGGAACATCGTCCTGGAAGGAGAGAACATCTGGAAAAACGATGGTGTCTGCGCCTCCAATGTCCCGGAAGAGAGGGCCAGGGAATTCCTGGATATGTATGAAGGACAGGCGGATGTCCTCTTTTCCGTCGGCGGCGGGGAAGTGATGTGCGAGATGCTGCCCTATGTCGACTTCGAGAGGATAAAGAAGCTTCCTCCGAAGTGGTTCGTCGGCTTCTCGGACAATACCAACCTGACTTTCACCTTGACGACCTTAAGCGATCTCGTCACCATCTATGGCCCCTGCGCCGGACAGTTCTTCCAGGACGTCGGCCCGACAAGGGACACGATGCGTCTTCTCGAAGGCTGGAAGGATATCGAAGGCTATCCCCTCTGGGAGAAGGAAAGCCTTGCCACGGAGGAGAACCCCTTGGCATCGCTGAATCTGACGGAGAAAAAGGTCATTGCTTCCGTTGACTACGAAAAGCCGGTGGAAGGCATTCTTCTTGGCGGATGCCTGGATTGCCTTGTCACCTTGAGCGGGACACGATACGACAGGGTCAAGGAATTCGTCTCCAGGCAAGAGAATGGAATCATCTGGTTCTTGGAAGCCTGCGACTTAAGTCCGCTTGCGATAAGACGGGCGCTCTTCCAGCTGAGGGAAGCCGGCTGGTTTGAGAACGCAAAGGCCTTCCTCATCGGCCGTCCCCTTTGCTATGATGCCGACATCCTTGGCGTCAATCGTCACAACGCCGTCCTGGATATTCTGAGACCGCTTCATGTCCCGCTCCTCATGGACATCGATCTTGGGCACTTTTCTCCTTCGATGCCAATCAAGTGCGGAGCCAGGGCGCAGGTCTCTCTTGGGGAAGGCAATATCCATATCCACTACTTCGAATAGGGAGGTTCCGATTTCGCAAGATTCCAAAAGGGAAAATGTTTCGATTTCGCAGTACGTTTTTTTGAAAAATAGTTATAAAATATAAAAAACGATTTGAATAGCCAGAAGTCCCGAATCCTTGCAAGTGAAAGGATTCCAAAGTCTTGGCTCGCGAAGACGAAATGTTCTTTTCAGGATCGTTCCAGAACCATGTCCTTTCCGTGGAAACAAAAGGGCCTGGCATTTGCCAAGCCCCGAAGTCTTTCTATCTTTCTTCGCGGAAGTAGCTGAGACCCATTGCCGATGGTGGCTGGGTTTCCCGTTTCCGTCTTAAGGAGTTGAAGATGAGGATGAGGACGGTCAGGATGTAGGGAAGCATCTGCAGGATCTGCGTCATGCCGGAGAAGAAAGTCAGGTCGACAAGGCTCGGGAGGTAGGTGAAGGCCCAGTAGAGGAAGCCGAAGAGCGGGGCGCACCAGAGAATGTTGAGGGAATTCCATGTGGCGAAGATGACCAAGGCGATGGCAAGCCAGCCGATGGCCTCCATGTTGTTGTTCGTGCCCCAGTTTCCGGAGCTGAACTGGAAGACATAGGCCGTTCCGCCCCATCCGCAGAGTCCGCAGCCGACGATCGTGCCGAGATACTTGTAGCGGGTGACATTGATTCCGGCGGCATCGGCAGAGGCAGGGGATTCGCCGACGGCACGGAGGCTTAGTCCCACCCTTGTCTTGCGGAAGAAGACGAAGAAGAGAATCAGGAGGACAATCATCATATAGGTCATGAAGCCATAGCCGAAGAGAAGATCGCCGACATAGGGGAGATCCTTGAGATAGGGGATGCCGGTATTGAAGAGAAGTCCGGCGTCGCTCAGGGATTCGTTTCCGACGTCGAACATGGTGGAGAAGAACTTTCCGAAGCCGACGCCGAAGGTGGCGATGGCAAGGCCGACGACGTTCTGGTTGGCCTTGAAGGTGACGCACATGACGGAATAGATGAGGCCGAAGAGAGCACCGACGCCCAGTCCGGCAAGGAGGGCGATGATGGCGATGAGGAAGCTGTTCGTTCCCCCGGAAACTGTATAGAGCTTGACCAGATAGTAGGAGACGAAGCCGGAGAGATACATGATGCCGGGGACGCCGAGATTGAGATGGCCGGTCTTCTCGTTGATGGTTTCGCCAAGGGCCGGGGCGGCAAGGACCGTGCCATAGACGACGGCACCGGTGATCCAGTTGATGATCGTGTCCATATCATTCTCCTTTCAGAAGGCCCTTGAGAAGGCACTTCCTGAGACGATTGGCATTGGCGCGGAAGACGAAGGCGTATTGGGAGAAGAACTTCCCGATGAGGATGGCCAGGATGATGACGAAGAGGATGAATTGGGAGGAATATTCATTGAGGTTTTCGGCAAAGCCGGAATTGGAGAGGTTCGTCGCGCCTCTTTCCAGGAAGGCGACAAGAGCGGAATAGGGAATCATTAGGAAGGGATTGAAGTTGGCAAGCCAGCAGACGATGATGGCCGTGAAGCCATAGCTTCCGCCCGTTGTCGGCGTGATCATGTGGTCGAAGTTGCTGACATAGAAGAAGCCGACAAGGCCGCACAGGGCCGCAGAGAGGAAGACGGTCCGCATGATGACCTTGGAGACGTTGATGCCGACATAGCGTGCTGTCTGGACGCTTTCGCCGACGACCTGGACCTCATAGCCGTGCTTGGTGAAGCGGATGTAGCAGAAGGTGGTGATGACAAGGATGGCAACGAGGATGGCCGGAAGGATGGAGGTCTCGCCAAGGATGGTCGGAAGCCAGCCAAGCTGAGTGCCCTGATTGATGATCGGCATTTGGGAATGGGCGCCCTTCCAGATGTTGCAGACAAGAGTGACAAGAAGGACGGCGATATAGTTCAGCATCAAGGTGAAGAGGGTCTCGTTCGTATTGAACTTTGCCTTGAAGAAGGCGGGAATGAGTCCCCAGATGCCGGCCGCCAGGATGCTTGCAAGGATGGAGAAGAGGATGATGACGGCACTGGGGAGAGATGTTCCGTAGATCATGATGGCAGAGGTGACAAGTCCGCCGATGAGGATCTGGCCTTGCGCACCGATGTTCCAGAAGCGCATCCGATAGGCCGGGGAGAGGGCCAAGGCAATGGCAAGGAGGACGACGAAGCTTTGGAGGAACTGATAGAACTTGATGAAGTTGAAGTCGCCGGAACGGGTGTATCCGATCGTGCCTTGGACGATGTATTGCCAAGCCTCGAGTGGATTCTTCTGCCCGACGGCATAGAGGAAGAGGGTCGAGAGGAGAAGAGCGCCGACGAAGCAGAGGAACATGGCCAGGTAACGTTTCGTCCGGCTGACGTCCTGCCTACGGACGATACGGACAAGGGGAGTCTTGTTCTTCGCCTTCATCATTTGGCCTCCTTTCCGGCCATGAGTAGGCCAAGCGTCTTCTTGTCCGTCTTGCGGGCATCAAGGATGCCCATCATCTTTCCGTCGGAGAGAACGAGGATACGGTCGGATATGGCAAGAAGGACGTCCAGGTCTTCGCCGACATAGATGACGGCAGCACCCTTTTTCTTCTCCTCGTCAAGCTTGTTATAGATTTCGTAGGAGGTATTGATATCCAAGCCTCTTGTCGCATAGGCGGTCATGAGAAGCTTTGGATGGGAGGCAATCTCGCGGCCGACAAGGACTTTCTGGACGTTTCCGCCTGAAAGCTTGCGGATTGGGGTGTTGAGGGAAGGGGTCTTGACATCGAATTCGGATTTGATTTCCTCGGCAGTATGAAGCGGATGCTTTCTTTCCAGAAGGGGCGTCTTTCCTTCGCCATAGGTTCTCAACATCATGTTTTCGACCATGCCCATGTTGCCGATAAGGCCCATGCCGAGACGATCTTCCGGAACGTAGGCAAGATGGATCCCGAGCTTTCGGATTTCTGTTGCAGGCTTTCCGATAAGCTCGACTTGCTTTGCGTTTTCATCGAAGAAGGAAATAGAGGAGGGCGAAACGGTCTTTTGCAATCCGGCGATGGCCTCGAGGAGTTCCTTCTGTCCGCTTCCGCTGACGCCGGCGATGCCGAGGATTTCCCCTTCGCGGCATTCGAAGCCGACATGATCCAACGAGAGGCGATGTCCGCTTCCCGGGCAGGAGAGATCCTTGACTTCAAGGACTTTCTTCCCATCCTTTTTGGGTTCGCTGCGGTGGATTTCGAGATCGATATGGCTTCCCACCATCAGATCGGCAAGCCTTTCCTCGTCTGCCTTGCTTGTCTTGACGAACTGGACAAGCTTTCCTCCACGCATGATGGCGACGACATCGCTTATTTCCATGACTTCGTTGAGCTTGTGGGTGATGATGATGATGGATTTCCCGTCTTCCTTCATGTTTCTGAGAATGGCAAAAAGGTTTTCCGTTTCCTGTGGCGTAAGAACGGCGGTAGGTTCATCAAGAATCAAGGTTTCGACGCCGCGGTAGAGAAGCTTGACGATTTCTACTGTCTGCTTCTCGGAGACGGACATTTTGTAGATTTTCTTGTTTGGATTGACGTGGAAACCATAGCGCTCGCAGAGGGCTTGGATTTCCTGGTTGAGCTTTCTCTTCTGGAGGAAGAATTTCTTCTTGAGACCCAAAACGACATTCTCCCGTGCCGTGAAGACGTCGATCAGCTTGAAGTGCTGATGGACCATGCCGATGCCATGCTGGAAGGCATCGCTGGGCGACTGGATCTGGACTTTCTCTCCGTCAATATAAATGGAGCCGGAGTCCGGATAGTAGATTCCCGAAAGCATGTTCATCAGCGTCGTCTTTCCGCTTCCGTTCTCTCCCAGAAGGGCAAGGATCTCTCCTGGCCGGATCTGGAGATTGACGTTGTGGTTTGCGACGACGGGGCCGAAGCGCTTCGAGATGCTTCGCATTTCTATTGTTTTTGCCATTTTCATTCCCCGAGAAAAAGGAAACCGGGAGGTGTGCCCTCCCGGTGTTCCCGAATCGTCTGACTACTTGTTCTTCCAGGTGATTCCGTCGATCTTGATCTGGAAGTAGGGGGCAGAACGATCGACGCTTTCCTCGACATAGGTGACATCGCCGTCCTTCTTGACGGTCTCTTTCTCTTCGCCCTCGAAGCGGACATCTCCGGTCGCAAAGTCGATGATGGAGAAATCGACTTTCTGGGACGTGATGTGCTGTCCGTCGACGGTGAACTTGGAAGTGTCGAAGACGTGGAGGTCGCCATCGTGCAGTTCCTTTTCAATCTGCTCGACGACCGCAGCCGTTCCTTCGGCGGCGTTCTTGCCAAGATCGGTGATTCCGACGGCATCTTCCGCATAGCCGCGAGCCCAATCCGCGGCGATTTCCTTGCCCTTTCCTTCCATGGCAAGGCCGAGGGCGTATTCATAGTAGACTTCCCAGTTATTGGTGGCGGAGGTAAGGGCGGCATCCGGGGCCACTTCCCTCATGTCGACGTTGTAGCCGACGGAGTAGACGGTCTTTCCTTGGCCATAGGCCGCCTGGCAGGCATTAGGAGCACCGGAGGAATCGGCGTGCTGTCCGATAAGGACGCAACCGTCATCGATAAGGCCTTCGGCGGCCTGCTGTTCGGCATCCTGGTCATACCAGGAGTCGGTGAAGAAGACATCCATCGTGACGCCGACAGGCTGTCCGTTTCTCGTGGCACCCTCAAGACCTCTCTGGACACCGAGGTAGAAGGCGGTATAGCCAGAGATGACTTCGGCATAGGTATAGGCGCCGACATATCCGATCTTGATGTTGTTTCCTCCGAAATTGCTATCCGAAAGCGTCCTACTATCCTTGCTCTCTCCCGCAACGAGTTCCTTCAGCTTGAGTCCACCGACGACACCGGAAACATAGCGAGCCTCGTAGATGTTGGTAAAGGCGTTCTTGAAGTTGTCAAGACCGGTCAAAGCAGCATAGTCGCCCGTGTCGGCGACAAAGGTGACATCCTTGTACTTCTGGGCAGCGGCATAGGTATAGCCCTGATGGCCATAGGAATTGGTGAAAACGATGGAGGCACCTTCGGCAACGCAGTTCTCGATGCCACGAGTGACAAGGCTTCCGTCCTCGTGGACATTGTTTTGATAAATGATGTTCTCTTTGGGGATACCGAGCTTCTGGGCAGCAGCCTCGAAGCCATTGATATGGGCGAGGGTATAAGTTTCCGTTGCATCGCCGATGTTGACAAGACCACACACGAAATCACTTGCGTTGGAAGACGTATTGTTGCAGGCGACAAGGCTCAGAAGAGAAAAAGACATACCGGCGAGACACAGCAGACCTTTTTTCATGTTTTCCTCCTTGGTCTTTGGATGCCTTTCATGGCCGGCGGGATGTCTCTATCCAAAAGTGGAGGAAAGGAAAAAAGATGAGGCTTATTCGTAGTGCTGAATTTACGGTTCAGCGTAGAGACTTCCCACCAATTAGGGCAATTATACGAATAGGCGTTTCCGCCCCTATTCAAACGCAAGGGGAGGGAATTGCAAAGAAAATTTAAGATGAAAGCCCTCACACAAGAAAAATGAATTACATATATTATGCAATGTAAAACAAGAATGACGAATTAGTGTTTGTGTTTTTTTGAGTGACGCAAAGATGAGTTTCTTTTTTGCTTCTCTAATAGACATCGAGAAAAAACAAAGGCGCTGTATTTTGTTTCGGTTGTCTTGATGTTTTTGAAGGTTCCTTCCGTTTCTTTTCCGCAACTTTGATTGGATAAAGAACTATTCACAATCTCTGCCATTTTCAAGCTCATTCTGGAAGGCGTATTCAAAAGCGCTGGTTTCAATTTCGAAGACAGACTATGAGGACACCTTTTTGCTGATATCACGCAAGGACACAACGTTATCCGCCTGAGGCTTTTCGTCTGGATGCTGGATTCGTTTTGGATTCTGATTCTATTTGCTTTCCTGAAGATAGAGGATGGCGTTCTGTTCGATTTCCTTGTAGACGTTCTGTCGAACCAAAAAATAATAGACAATCTGACAGCCAAGGGAACACAGCCAGCTGACGGGATAGCAGGCATAAAGAAGAAGCGTGGAATGGAATTCGGAGGCAGGATCCGGAGAGTAGACGCAGAAGTTCCAGAAAAGGCGGAAGCCACATGTCCAGACAAAGGAGATGATCATCGGTATCGTAGCCCTATTCAAGCCACGAAGGAAATTGGTGAACGTATCCATCCCGCCGCAGATGAAATAAAGCGGCAATAATAAAGATAGACGTTCAAAACATAGCATTTGGAATTCTTCGTCTGTCTTGTTTCCGGTATAGGCCTGGATGAGCGGACGATGCAGGGCAAGAAGAAGCAGGCCGAAAAGAAGACCGAAGCCCATGCAGACGCCCTCGATGATGAAGACGAGCTTGCGGACGTTTTTCTTTTCTCCTTTTCCGTAGTTGGCGGAGACGAAGGCAGATCCGCCTTGGGCAACGGCAAACATCGATGTGTAGCAGAAATTCTCGATTGATTCGCAATCCGCGTTGACTTCCACGATCTGGCTTCCCCAGGTATTGACCGATGTCTGGAGAATCATGTTGCTGACGGCGAAGACCATTCCCTGGAGACCGCTGGGGATGCCGACCTTGAGGATTTCCAAAGTCTCTTCAGGGTAGAGACGAATCTTGCGGAAATGGAAGTCGATGAAGTTCCTGTTCCTTTTCAGGAAGACGAAGACCAGGATCGCTGCAACGGAATAAGAGCAGATGCTACTTAGTCCAGTACCGGTGACCGAAAGACGGAAGACGTAGACGAAAAGGTAGTTCAAGGCGATATGAAGTCCTCCGGCAATGCCGAGGAAAATCAAGGGCATCCTGCTGTTTCCGGTACCGCGGAAAATAGCGCTTCCGAAATTGTATATGCTGATCAGGGGAAGGGCGAAGAAATAGGTTCTCAGGTATTGGACGGCCAAATCAAAGTAGGAACCGTCGACTTTCTGGAGTCTAAGTAGGTAGGGCGAGCAGAAATAGCCGACAAGAAGGACGAGGATACCGGAAAGGAAGGCAAGGACCAGTCCGGAATAGCAGGCTTTCTCTGCCTTGTCCTTTTCGTTTTCCCCATAATACTTTGCGATGATGACGTTCTCACCTGTCGAAAGACCGATGAAGACATTCGTCAAAAGGGAGATGAGGGCGGCATTCGCTCCGACTGCGGCGGCCGATATTTCTCCTTCCGCCCCCTCTATCACGATAAGGTCAAAAGTCGAAAAGAGGATTTCTAGACATCCGACAAGGACGAGCGGCAGGGAATAGAGGATAACTTTTTGGATAAGCGTTTTCGTGCTTCCACTCGTCAGATCCATCGATTTGATTTGCATGTTCGGGATACGATATTTCCGAATGGAATATTCTAGTTTGCCAATTTGCGAAATCAATCTTTATCGATGGATTTTCCTTTTTTGTCAATTTCCTTTCGATTCCTGCCCCAGGGAAGCGCGGGCATAAATGTAGGGGGAGAAAAGTCAATCGTTATTGAGACTACCCTTTTTCCGAACCCTAAAGCATATCTGACGGCGAGATTGATGAAGACTGGGACCTTTCGAATGGTATCCTCTTAAGTTCAGCCAGTCTATACAGTAGTCATAATTGTCTTTTGACATGAGTATTATTTACCTTGTCATTTGTAATTGTACAAGACATTGTGTTTTGTCTTATATTTACTCTATATGTTGAATGCTTGACTGTTGGTACTATAATAGCATTATAAAGATTTATGTACGATATTGGTGAGGAGAAGTTGTGAAGCAAACAATTAAGCGTATCTTAGAAACGACAAGCATAGTTGAATTGTGCTTTGGCCTGCTTTCCGTATTCAAAATCATAACAACGAAAGATGGAATCTATGGGTTCTATGGTGGAGGCGAAGTAGGGATAGTTGTATTTACAGTGGTAATGTTCCTGCTGTTTGCTTTGTCTTTGGTTGGTGAGATTTTGCTTTCAGATAAAACGAAGTAAAAGAGCAACTCTTAATGTAAAAAACAGATGGAATATATTTTTTAGTAATATTACGTGCATAAATTTTGTGAACAATTGTTTAAACAGATAATTACAAGAATTATGTGTGACGGCCACGACATCCCGGAATGGGCAATCGCATCTTCCCCTTCCCGTTCATGAACGGGAAGGGATACCGTCCCGCCTGCCTCACTCGACCATCCCGACTTCCTCCTTCTGCCGGTCCGTCATGTCCGAGAATGGCCGCAGCACGCCGTGATCACGATGGCGGCGTTCTCCTCCGAGTTCATGATGACCCGCCTCCTTGCCTCGCGCTTGAGCTTGGCGTTGAACCCCTCGATGGCGTTGGAGGTGTATATCGTCCTCCACAGGGGCTCCGGGTACTGCATGAACGTGAGGAGGCCCTCCCTCGCCAGCAGCTTCCGCACCATGTTCGGGCACGTCCTCTCCCACTTCCCCGCGAAGGCCGAGAGCCTTGCCTCCGGGGCCCCGATGTCCGGGGAGCGGTACACCTCCGCGAAGTCCTCCGACACCTTCTTCCGGTCGCACTTCCGGACGTCCCGACAGATCGTCCTCGCCTGATGGACGAGGCACAGCTGGTGCCGGGCGAGGGGGAAGTTGCGCCGTATGGCCTCGGGCATCCCCGCGGGCCGTCGGTCACGAACAGGGAGGGGGAATGGAGCCCCCGGGAACGCAGGCTGGCAAGGACGTCGTCCCAGGACCCGGATCCCTCGTTCGGCGTGAAGCAATAGCCGAGTATGACCTTCCTGCCGTCCCTCGCGATGCCCAGGGCGACCATGACGCATTCCTTCTGGACCCGGCTCGTGTCGTCGTAGCGCCTCCTCACGGGGACGTAGGTCCCGTCGAGGAGGACGATCGGGCAGTCCGGGACGACCCTCGTGCTGAAGGCTATCGCGTCGCCGAGGACCCTGTTCACGGCCTTCCTCACGGTCTCCCTCGACAGGGAGACGCCGAAGTCGTCCATGACCTGGTCGACGATCTCCCTCTCCGTCAGGCCGCGGATGTACAGCCTCTGGATCAGCTCGCAGATGTTCCCCGTCGTCCTCTGGTATGGCGCGGGGATCCTCGTCCGGAACCTGCCGATCCTGTCCCTCGGGACCCGGAGCGAGAGGGGTCCGTAGGCGGTGTTGACCATCCTGCTGTAGTATCCGTTCCGGAAGTTCCCGTCCCCGGCGTTGGCCGCGTCCGCGAAGAAGTCGCAGATCTCGTGCTCCATGAGGTCGTCGAGGATCTCCTGGGCCTTCGTCCGGATGAGGCAGTCCCTCTCGCCGAGGATCGCCTTCCCGATCTCCTCTACGCTCATGCCGTCCATCAGTGATAGAATGTTCATGCCGCAATCTCCTTTCATTTGCTTGAACGCTGATATGATAAGCGATTGCGGCTTTTCCTTTGCCGCCTTCCTTGATTGGCTGGCCAATCAAGGAAGCCTCCACCCCATTGTCGCAGTGGAACCTTCACACATAATTATTGTAAGTGCCATTACTAATTGTAGCTGCTGCTAATTCGTGTGTTTCTGTACCAAATTCAGCCTGCTCATTAGTTTCACTATTATTGCCGTCATTAAATAAAACTGATTGATAGCATCCTAGCCACAACATACTTTTACTAGGACTAAATATTCTAGAATGATCTTGTGGTTTCATTACTTTTTACCCCCACATCTACATTGACTGCACTTCTCTACTTTCTCTTTCTTATTTCTTTTGATGGAAACGTCTACTGTTACATCATCTAAATTAAGAGAGAACTTTAGAGCTTTGGCTTTTGGTTCACTTTCACCAAAGATGGCATGGAGT
>CASDOO010000017.1 GCA_949282275.1 uncultured Bacillota bacterium
TATATTAGTAAGGATTATTTCTGTGCGAATGCTATTCACTAGGAGGACACACATGAATAAAGGCATGAAAACTTTGGCATTGGTGCTTGCCATCGGCACTACTGCCAGTGCCCTGACTTCGTGCAACGCGGAGGACTATACCTATCCTGACTATCACTGGCAGGAAGGCTTGATCGTCACCGTTGGCGGAAAGACCTACGAGTACCAGGACATCTACAATCTGCTTTTGGGTTCCAAGGACAGCGCCCAGGCCCTTTACGACATCGCCGAGGACATCGCGGCCCAGCTTGCCGTCGACGTCACCGATGCCATGCGCGTCGATGTCGAGGAGCAGATCTCCGACTTCGAGGACACGTGGCGTTCCAACGCCGATACCAACGGCACCTCTTACAAGGAGGAGATGGAAAAGGGCCTTGACGACGAAGGCGTCGAGGATCTCGACGAGCTTCGCATCAAGCTGCTCTCCCAGATCCGTATCCAGGCAAACGAGGAAGCCTACACCCAGAACACCTCGGGTGCCGCCGGAGAGGCCATCTACAACATCTCCGAGGACAAGACCAAGGAGTATGTCGAGACGCAGAGGCCCTATCACATCAGCCACATCCTGGTCAACGTCGATGCCGCGGCCACTTCCTCCGACTCCACCGCCCTTTATGACGGCCACATCTCTGCCGACAACGCCAGGAAGATAACCAATGTCGTCCGTGGCCTTGCCTCCGGCGATACCTTCGGCTCCGTCGCCCAGCTTTTCTCCGACGATGGCTCTGCCGCCAACCGCGGCGAACTTGGCGGAAATGATGACGATGCCGCAAACGGAAATGCCATCGGCATGGAACTTGGCACCGGCTATGTCAACGAGTTCAAGCTCGGCGTCTATGCCTATGATGCCCTTCTCAACGACAGTGTCGAGGACACTGCCACGGTCCAGGAAAAGACCCGCATGCCTGTCGCCGACGAGGAGTCCACTTCTTCCGAGCAGCTGGCTGCCCAGGAATGGAACGATACCGATCTTGCCTCCGGCAGGGTCTTTGGCATCCCTCTCTCCGTCGCCCTTGAGATGGCCCTTGTCGCCGATCAGGAAAAGGCCGACAGCGGCCTTACCGTCCAGGATACCGACGAGACCCAGTATCCGAGGAACATCCTCTTCAACAACTACTTCAACAACCATTCCCTTTCCTTTATCTATGATGATTCCGCACAGTTCATCAATGGCGATGGAACATACAACTATCAGAAGCTTGTCGAGGAAATCAATGCCACGAGGCTTGACGGTGAGGCGGAAGTGACCCTTGAGGACATCCAAAATCCGACCAACAAGTATTACAAGCGCTATACCAGCTTCACGAACCTTTGCAGCGAACTCTCGATGATCGACGAGAGCAAGTTCTCGGCCGAGAACAAGAAGATTTCCGACCACCTCTATAGTTATCCTTCCACCAATTCCACGGACGTCAATGGCGACCTTGTCCATCTGCCCGCCGGTCAGAAGATCCTGACCAACGGAAACGGCGAGCCCATCCTTGTCACCCGTGCCGGAACCGACTCCTATCAGGGCATCCACTTCATCACCATCAACCGCGATCCCTTCCAGACCTATGACGAGAGCCACACTCCTGAAAACTACTATGAATACTACAGGGTCAACCTCCCCAAGGTCGGTGGAACCAAATACGACACGCCCGACTATCGCACCAATCCATCCTACGTCAACTATGTCCAGTCCGATCCCGACAACAATTCCGCCTACCAGGATCGTATCGATGCCGTCCAGGCCGCCGTCCAGCAATTCGATCCCAACATCAAGTTCGCCCGTTTCAAGGACAATCTCGACACAATCGGAGAGAAGTACACGTCCTTGGGCGTCGAGGGTTGGGAAGCTGTCGGAGAGAAGCTGTTTGGAGCGGAACTTGTCTCCGGTGGCGAGAACACCTGGGACATCATCACGCGCTACATCGACTCGACCGTGGATGCCTCGACGGCGACCGATGAGGATGCCCTCGACGAGTCTTGGAGCACCTACACCAAGCTTCTGAACCTCCAAGAGGACATCACTCCCAAGAGAGTCATCCCGACGGTCTGCATCAGCTATTTCCAGGGCGGCGAGTATTCCGAAGAAATGGAGGCCATCTGCCATGTTCAACAGTAAGAAAGTCAAGCTTCTTCCGATTGCCGTTCTCTCCCTGCTCGCTCTTACGGGCTGCTCCAGCGAATACAATCGCTATCCGGTCGACTACGATTCTCCGCTTTACGGAAATGTCGATACGGCCGGCGATGACGAGATCTATGGCAACAAGCGCCAGGACTACTACGATACCGTCATGACCTCCGACACCGTCTATTCCAACACGGTCAACGAGATCCTGACGTCCATCGCCGAGATTGCCCATGGTTGGGACGGAACGTCTGGTTCGAGTGTCGCCGATGTCATCGACGATACCAGCAAGGAAGTTTCCGCCAACTCCGTCATGCTCGATGGCGCCACGGCCATTGAAGAGAACAACGACAACCTTCTCAATCGTGCCAAGGAATCCATGATGAGCAACGCTACCAACGACAGCTACATCGTGGACAACGACTTCATCGAAAGAAAGTTCGTCACCTATCTCAACCAGGAGTTCGAGAAGCTTCCCGAGAATGCCATTGACAATGTCAATCAGGACGGCATTTTCGTCACGTCCGAGATGGACTTCGACGATGTCTTCACGGCGGGCATCTACGACGAGTACATGCAGGAAAACCTCTACGACGACAACCTCATCAACTACCTGACGACCGAATACATCTACAACAAGTCCTTCTCCTCCATCGGCAACACCAATGCCAGGAAGGTCCAGATTGCCGCCATCACCGATCGTAGCGATGCTCCTGGTTCCGCCAAGAGACTCCTCGATGCCTACATCAAAGACTATGTCTATGGCGAAAAGGCGGGACAGGATCCCTACTTCGAAGTCCTTTCCAGATTGTGGAAGGGCATCACCGAAGCTGACCTTTGGCGTCTTGTCGGAGAAGATGTCAATGCCGCCAATGCTTCCGATGCACAAAAGGCCGAGTTCGACTCCCTGAAGAGCCGCTATGGCAGCCTTGTCCTCAGCCAGGAAGAAGTCGAATGGCTCAATGACAACAACATCATTTCCGGTGACGGCAATGTCCAGAACACCCTTGCCGGAAAGGTCTATCAGGACCAGGTCGATCTCGAGGATTCCTATGAGAACTACTACACCATCGACACCACGCTCGAGAACCAGTACACTGGCTCCTATACCTATGACTATCGCACGGGCATCCGCATGGCCTATGATGACATCGCCCAGCAGAACTTCGTCACCGATGGCATCCATCTTGCTTCCGATGGCCTTTCCTCCCTTCCCGATACCCTGAAGGAGCGTATCTTCTCCAACCAGTATGCCTATACCACCGAAGACATCGACAAGCTCAAGGACGGCGAGACGGTCGACATCACGACCATCGCTTCCGACGGCAACCGCTATCTGACCTTCCCCGGAACGGCCGATGATTCCTCCGGCATCCTCTACTACGATACCAGCAGCAAGACCTACTATCTCGTCCGTATCCTCGACGTGGTCACGAATGTCACCATGTCCCGCGAGGATTCCGTCTATAACGATCCTGCGAAGAAGGAACAGATTGCCAGGGAAGTCGCCTATGCGATGTCCACCACGGGCACCTACAAGAGCGATGCCACGATCTACTGGCTGAGAAGGACCAACATCGACTACTCCGACGAGGACTTCCTTGAATACATGAAGTCCAATTACCAAGACCTCTTCCGTACGGAATCGAGCTACGACGACGATAACGAACCCAAGATCACCCTTCCCGGAAACAACGAATAATAAGGCACAGAAGAGAGGAGGCCTCGGCCTTCTCTCTTTTTGTCAGAAAGGATAACGGAATATGGAAAACAAGAAGGAAAGCTGCCTCTTCTGTCGCATCGCACGAGGCGAAATCCCCAGCTACAAGGTCTATGAGGACAACCTGACGATTGCCTTCCTCGATATCTCCCCGGCCAGCCGTGGCCATACGCTTGTCGTGCCGAAGGAGCACTTCGCCGATTTCACAACCTGCCCGAAGGATATCCTCGACCATTGCTTCGAAGTGGCCCAGGTCGTTGCCCAGGCGCAGGTAAGACAGCTTGGCGCGACGGGCGTCAACATCATTTCCAACGCCGGCGAGAGCGCCGGTCAGACGATCCGCCATTTCCACATCCACGTCATCCCGCGCTATGAGGACGACGGACTCAAGCTCGACTTCCCGCCCCACCAGCTGGAAGACAAGGAAATGCTCCTCCTTCAGGATTCCATCCGCAAGGGCGTCTAGCCGTTATCACTTTCCTTGAAGGAAAGAGGCGAAAACAATAAAATAGCCGTGCTGTTTTAGGAGGCTATATGGAAGAACTCAAAATCCAGGACCTTTCGGCCGAAGCCGAAGGGAAAAGAATACTCAAAGGCGTCGACCTAAGCGTTCGGAAGGGGGACATCCTTGCCCTTTTGGGACCAAACGGCCATGGAAAAAGCACGCTCCTCAACTGCCTTTTGGGCTCCCCACACTACAAGGTGACTTCCGGAAAGGCCCTTCTCGATGATGAGGACCTCCTTTCCCTTCCGACGGAAGAGAGAAGCCGCAAAGGCCTCTTCATGGCCTTCCAGAATCCGCCGGACGTTCCCGGCGTCGTGACCATGGACTTTTTCCGCGGAATGGTGAATGCCCATCGCGAGAAGCCTATTTCCCTTGTCGAGTTCTATCGGAGCACGACGAAGGCCTACGAGGAAGTGGGACTGGATTCCGACATGGCGAGCCGTCATCTCAACGAAGGCTATTCCGGCGGCGAGAAGAAACGCAACGAGATCCTCCAGATGCTTCTCCTCAAGCCCTCCCTTGCCCTGCTCGACGAGATCGACTCGGGTCTTGACGTCGATGCCTTGACGCTCATTGCCAAGGCCATCCAGAAGGCGCGGGACGAAGGGACGACCTTCATCGTCATCTCCCACTACGACAGGCTTCTCGACCTCATCCGTCCCAACAGGACGGCGGTCATGGTCGATGGCCGGATTGCCCTTGAGGGCGATTATTCCTTGGCACAAAGGATCGCAAGGGAAGGATACGCCTTCCTCGAGAAGGAAAAGGGAATCGTCATCCGCAAGGACGAGGAAGCGCCGACATCAATCGGCGTCTGCGGGGCAAAGGTCGTCGCCAAATGAGCACCTTCATCGATACGGATCTTTCCCGGGTCGGAGAGGAAGACCGGTACGGCCTTCTCCTTCTTGACCAGGCGCTTGAGGAAGAAAGGGAAATCATCGTCCGCAAAGGAAGGGGACTTTCCCTGTCCATCGTCGACCTTTCCGTGAAATCCTTCGAAAGCCGGATCGTCTTCCGCTTGGAGGAAGGCGCACGGCTGCACTTGGAAATGGCTTCCCTCCTTGCCAAGGATCTCTTTCGCACCTATCGCATCGATGTCCACCATGAGGGCAGGGATTCCTTTTCCCGTGTCCGCTTCATCGGAATCGACTTCTCCTCGCTCCCCTTCCGCTTTTTGGGTTCCTCCTATATTCCAAACGGAATCCATGGCTGCGACACAAGACAGGAAGGGCGGATCACGAACCTGGCAAAGGATTGCAGAAGCGAGGTCTCGCCTGCCCTCTATATCAAGGACAACGACGTCAAGGCCAGCCACGGCGCCGCCCTTGGGACCTATGATGGAGATGTCCTCTATTACCTGACTTCGCGGGGACTTTCCCTTTCGGAAAGCAAGAGGCTTGTCACCAACGGATACCTCCTTCCCATCGTCGAGTCCCTCCAGGACGAAAAAGCCATCGAGATTGCCAGGAAGAGACTTGGGGAGATTTCGCTATGAGTCTCGATCCCTTATTCCTACGCAAGGATTTCCCGATGTACCGGAAGGATTCCCGCTACAAGGGGCTTCCGCTCATCTATCTGGACAATGCGGCGACGACCTTCAAGCCGTATTGCGTCCTTGAGGAGCAGGATTCCTATTATCGGGATTTCACCGCCAACGCCCACCGTGGCGACTATGCTCTTGCCCATGACGTCGATATCGCCTATGAAGGAGCAAGAAAGACCGTTGCGTCCTTTATCGGTGCCGATGTCGACGAGGTCTGCTTCACCTCGGGGGATACGATGGGCCTCAATACTCTCGCCTATGGCCTTCTTCCGCTATTGGATCCGGGAGACGAGATCCTCCTTTCGGAAGAAGAGCATGCCTCCAACGTCCTTCCGTGGTTCGAGATCGCAAGGATTTCCGGCGCCGTCATCAAGTACATTCCTCTTGTGAACAGCAGGATCACCGCAGAATCCCTGAAAGGCGTCCTTTCCGAAAAGGCGAAGATTGTTTCCTTGGCAACGGTTTCCAATGTCCTGGGATATACCCTCGACGTCAAGAACCTTTGCGCCCTTGCCCATTCGGTCGGTGCCATCTATGTCGAGGACGGGGCCCAGTCCGTTCCGCATAGGAAGACCGACGTGAAGGAAAGCGATGTCGACTTCCTTGTCTTTTCCGGACACAAGATGTGCGCCCCGCTTGGTATCGGCGTCCTCTACGGGAAGAAGGAAAGGCTCAAGGCGTTGCGCCCTCTTTTCTATGGCGGGGAGATGAATGCCCGCTTCCACAAGGACGGTTCGCTCTCCCTTTCGGACATTCCGTGGCGTTTCGAGGCCGGGACCCAGAACATCGCCGGTGCCATGGGCCTTGCAAGGGCCTGCCAGTATCTTGAAGGCATCGGCTTCGACAACATCGTCGAACATGAACGGATGCTCCGCAAGAGGGCAGTGGACGGCCTTCTCTCCAATGGCAATTGCACCATCTACAATCCCGATGCCGATACGGGCATCGTCACCTTCAACGTCAACGGCGTCTTTGCCCAGGATGCCGCCGGCTATCTTGGAAGCAAGGGCGTCTTCGTCCGTTCCGGACAGCACTGCGCCAAGCTGCTTCCCGAGGTGCTTTCCTGCCAGGCGACCATCCGGGCATCCTTCTATCTCTACAATACCATGGCGGATGTCGATGCGCTTGTCGAGCATAGCAAACATGCGGAGGATTTTCTCGATGTCTTTTTCGCTTGACGATCCGATGATCCTGAGGGAGATCATCCTCGACCATTACAAGAACCCTCGCAACGTCGCCACGATCGACGATCCGCGCTATCGCACGGTCCACATGGACTCCGCCTCCTGCATCGACGACATCTATGTCCATGTCCTTGTCGAGGATGGCATCATCAAGGATTGCAAGTGGCATGGGACGGGCTGTGCCATCTCGACGGCCTCCACCAGCATCCTGACGGAACTGATGACGGGAAAGAGCGAGGAGGAAGCCTATCGCCTGATGGACGATTTCCACAACATGCTCATGGGCGAGGCGTACGCTAAGGACGAGCTTGGCGAGGCAATCGCCTTCATCAACGTCAACAGGCAGCCAAGCCGGATCACCTGTGCCGACATCGGCTGGCGAGGCCTTAGGAAGGCATTGGACGAGGACAAGAAAAATGACTGAAAAGGACGAAAAGGTCCTCCTGGACGAGGACGAGAGGAAGAAGTACGAGTTCCGCGACGAGGATGTCGCCATCTTCAGGACCGAAAGGGGACTCGACGAGAACATCGTGCGGCAGATCAGCGCCATCAAGAAGGAGCCGGAATTCATGCTGGATTTCCGTCTCAAGGCACTGAAGGAATTCTTCTCCCATCACCAGCCTAACTTCGGTCCCAGCCTCGACTTCATCGATTTCCAGGACTATACCTACTACACCAAAGTCAGCAAGGGAATTGCCGACAAGTGGGAAGAGGTCCCCGAGACGGTGAAGAATACCTTCGACAGGCTTGGCATCCCCGAGGCGGAACAGAAGTTCCTCAGCGGCGTCACTACCCAGTACGAGAGCGAAGCCGTCTATTCCAACATGCTTCGCGAGGTGCAGGAAAAAGGCGTCCTTTTCCTGGACACGGACACGGGACTGAGGGAACATCCGGAGATCTTCCGGAAGTATTTCGGAAAGCTCGTCCCGCCGACGGACAACAAGTATGCCGCCCTCAATTCCGCCGTCTGGTCCGGCGGAAGCTTCATCTACGTTCCCAAGGGCGTTCGGCTTGAAAAGCCGCTCCAGTCCTATTTCCGCATCAACAACAAGCGCTCCGGACAGTTCGAGAGGACGCTGATCATCTGCGACGACGATTCCGAGCTCAACTACGTGGAAGGCTGCACGGCGCCGATGTATTCCAAGGAATCCCTGCATGCGGCCATCGTCGAGATCTTCGTCGGCAAGCGGGCGAAGATGCGCTACACGACGATCCAGAACTGGTCCTCCTCCATTCTCAACCTCGTCACCCAGAGGGCCCTGGTCGACGAGGACGGCCTGATGGAATGGGTCGACGGAAACATCGGCTCCAAGCTCTGCATGAAGTATCCCTGCTGCATCCTGAGGGGGGACCGTTCCCGCGGATCGACCATTTCCGTTGCCGTGGCAAGCCATGGCCAGTTCCAGGACACCGGAGCGAAAATGATCCACATCGGAAAGGATACCTCCTCGACCATCATCTCCAAGTCCATTTCCAGAAATGGCGGGACTTCCAACTTCCGGGGACAGATCCATATCGCAAAGAGCGCCCTCCATGCCAAGGCACACGAGGAATGCGACACGCTTATCCTCGACGATCACTCGTTCTCCGACACCATTCCAAACAACAGCGTCGATAATGCCGACAGCTATCTCGAGCATGAGGCAAGCGTGAGCAAGATCAACGAGGACCAGCTCTTCTATCTCATGTCCCGCGGCCTTTCCAAGGAGGATGCGACGCAGATGATCGTCATGGGATTCCTCGAGCCCTTCAGCAAGGAACTCCCCATGGAATATGCCGTCGAGCTCAACCAGCTCATCAAGTTCGACATGTCGGGGTCCATCGGCTGATGCTTATCGACAAGCCACAGGAAAGCTACGACGTCATCATCGTCGGCGGTGGCCATGCCGGCGTCGAGGCCAGCCATGCCGCAAGCCGGATGGGCATGCGGACGCTTTTGCTGTGCCTGAATTTCAGAATGGTCGCCAACATGCCCTGCAACCCCTCCATCGGCGGCTCGGCCAAGGGCATCGTCGTCCGGGAAATCGATGCCCTGGGCGGGATCATGGGAAAGCTTGCCGACAAGAGGGGGAGCCTTCTCCAGATGAAGGTCCTCAATACCTCCAAGGGCCCGGGCGTCAGGTGCCTCCGGGCGCAGGAGGACAAGAGAGGCTATCCCAGGAACGTCCAGGACTATCTTTCCACGGTCGAGGGACTGGACATCCTCGAGAGCGAGTGCAAGGAAATCCTCGTCGAGGAGGGCAAGATAAAGGGCGTCGTCCTCGAGGGCGGGAAGAAGGTCCTCTCCCAGGCCGTCATCCTGGCCACGGGCACGCACATGGAGTCGGTCATCCTCCGCGGCCATGTCGTCAAGGCGGAAGGCCCCGATGGCGAAAGGCCAAGCCACGGTCTTTCCAGGTCGCTTCAGGACAACGGGATAAGGCTCATCCGCCTGAAGACGGGGACGCCGCCGCGACTCGATCCCGAGTCCATCGACTTCTCGAAGATGGAAGTCGAGTACGGCACCCCGGGAAGGCATGCCTTCTCCTACGACACGGAGGACTTCCTGCCTCTCGAGGAGATGATCACCTGCCATCTTTGCTACACCAACGGGAGGACGCATGAGATCATAAGAGAACACCTGGAGGAGTCGGCCATGTATGGTGGCGTCGTCACCGGCGTCGGACCGCGATACTGCCCCTCCATCGAGGACAAGATCGTCCGTTTCAAGGACAAGGAAAGGCATCAGCTCTTCCTTGAGCCGGAGAGCCTGGAATTCCCGTCTATCTACCTTCAGGGCTTTTCGACCTCCATGCCGGAAGAGGTCCAGGAGGAGATGGTCCATTCCCTTGCCGGACTGGAGAAGGCCCGCTTCCTCAAGTATGCCTATGCCATCGAATACGATGCCATCGATCCTTTGCAGCTGGACCATGCTTTGATGGTCCGTTCCATCGAGGGACTTTACGTCAGCGGCCAGATCGCGTGCACGTCCGGATACGAGGAAGCCGCCGCCCTTGGCCTGATGGCCGGAATCAATGCTTCCCTGCGCATCAAGGGAAGGGAGGCACTCGTTCTCAAGAGGGAAGAAGCCTATATCGGCATCATGATCGACGACCTCGTCACGAAGGGGACGAAGGAACCCTATCGGCTTCTCAGTTCGAGAAGCGAGTTCCGTCTTTTGACAAGGAGCGACAACGCCGACGAAAGGCTTCTCGAGCACGGGCATGATGTCGGCCTCGTCTCCGAGGAAAGATACGCGCGCCTGAAGGGGAGGCTTCTCAAGATCGAGGAGGCAAAATCCCTGCTTGGGGCGATGCACGTCGGAAAGAACGCGAAAATCCAGGAATACCTGTCGGGACTGGGATTTCCGGAAGCCAACGGAAGCGAAAGCCTTCTGGATGTCCTTAAAAGGCAGAAGGTGCTCTATTCCGGGATATTCGAGAGCGTCGAAGGCCTCCCAATGCTATCCGAGGAGGAAGCCTACAAGCTTGAGACGGACGTCAAGTACGAAGGCTATATCCGGGCACAGCTAAAAGCCGCGAGACAAAGGAAGGAGATGGAAAGCCTTCTTCTTCCCGAGGATATCGATTATCTTCACATGGATGGCCTGTCCCTGGAAAGCCGCGAGAAGCTCCATCAGCTCCGTCCGAGGACCCTGGGCGAGGCAAGCCGCATCCAGAACGTCCATCCGTCGGACATCGACGTCCTCTCCTTCCATGTCCGGCATCAGAAGACTAGCGGATGACGCCGTAGAGGGAATAAAGGACGTAGGGCGAATCCTCGATCTGGAGGATGTCGTTGTGAAAGCCGAGCTTCGCAAGGAGGCGTCGGCTTTTTTGGTTTTCCTTGTCGACGATGGCCTCGACGTTGATTTCCGGGAAGTCCTTGTCGAGCCTTTCCAGCAGGGCCTTGAGGATCTCGAAGGCATAGCCCCTTCCCTGTCCTTCCTTGCGGATGAAATAGCCAAGGAGGAAGGAATCCCTTTTCTTCTCGAGGGAAATCTCGCCCATCAGCTTGTCGCTTCTAAGAAGGCTGATGGCATAGTGGTAGCTTCCGTTGTCCAGGGGGGACCTGTCCCTGGAATTGGCGATGAGGTAGCGGATGTCTTCCTTCCGCGTCTTTCCCCAATGCATGTAGTGGCGGACGGATTCCTGCTGGTAGAGAGCGAAAAGCTCGTCTTCCTCGCTGTCGAGGAAGTTTCTCAGGCGAAGTCTTTTCGTCGTCAGGATTTCCATCAGTCCTCGATTGCGTCGGCGGAGAGGTAGGTGTTGTCCAGAGGGGCGATGAGCCTTGCGTTGACATAGCACTGCTTGAGGGTAAGGATGGTCTGCCCCTGGTAGTTTCCGCTGGGCGTCTTCTCGATGAGGAGGACGGTCTCGACCTTGCTCGCGTCGCGTCCGAAAGTGAGGGGGACCATGAAGGATAGGACGTTCCTGGTCGGGAAGAAGGAGGGGAGGAACTTGCGGTAATCGTCATGGAGCATGGCGATTCCCTTGTCGATGCTGTTCTCCAGCGATGCCCTCAAGAGGCTGTAGAGGAAATCGTTCTTGCCGATCCTGTCCTTGAGGGAATTGTAGAGCCGGTCGATGCGGAAGTCGTTCTTCTCCTTCTCGATCATGTCGACGATCCTCTTGCATTCGGGGAAGGGGGCACAGATGTTGCTGACGAAGGGAAGGGGAAGTCGGTCGATGTTGTCCAGGAGGATGTGATGGAAATCCGTATGGATCCGCATGTCCCTTTCGGGGAAGAGGTCCGCCGGATTGTCCACGTAGGTCGCCTTCTCGGGAAGGGGCGAGAAACGTTCGACGATGATCTTGCCGATTCCCTGGCTTCCGGCGATGGTGAAGCCCTGGAAGATATAGTCCTCCTTGATGGCGTTGGAATGGTTGACGATCATGACGCCATAGATGGAATCGTATTCCGGCGTGACGAGGCCGGTGTTGAAGCTGACGAAGCCGCTTTCTTTGTCGATGAGGATCTTCCTTTGGGAATAAAGACGGTAGAAGGTGTACTGGAGGTAGATCTTCAGGATGATGTGCTTGTCCCGGCTGTTGCGGTAGCACCAGCTTTCCTTTCGGGCAAGTTTCGCCAAGGAGGCGATGCTCTCCTCGTAGTCGTTGAAATGGACCATCATGCGGAGATAGTCTTTCGGCTTCTCCCTATCCTCGCCGACAAAGCTGAGGTAGAAGGCGTATTTCGTCTTGGTATCGGACTTGCGGATGGCTCCGATGAGGCTTTCGCCATAGCGGTTGAGAAAGGAAAGCGGGAAGACATGGCCTTCCGGCCTTCTTTCCGTGGCATGGTCCCTGACGGCCTTCCTGTAGTCTTCGTGGAGAAGGTCGACGATGGACTTGTCGTCCAGGCCAAGAGGGGCCATCTCCTTGATCGATAGAAGAAGCTTTTCGGGGACGAAAAAATCCGCTTCCTGTCCGATGGCATCCGCTTTCTGCCCGGGAGCGGGAGTTTCCTTCTTGGTTTCTTCCTTTTTCGGAGAAACCTTCTTTTGCTTCGAAAATAAAGTGACTTCCTTCTTTTCCTTGATGGCTTCTTCCTTTTTTGTCTTGTTCGCAAAGGCGGGAAGAATCTTTACCCACGGCTGACGGACGCCCTTCATTTCCATGTCGCGGATCTGGAAGAAATCCGGAAGCAGGGCGAAGACGGTCTTCATTTTCGAATAGCCGAGCTTGTGGCAGCTGATGTTCTTGTCCGCCAACGTCTTGGCGAGGGTGGCAAGAGGATATTCCTCGCCGACCAAGTAGTCGGCCTCCCTTAGCGTCGGTAGGATGGCATCGGCAAGCGAAGCCGTGCTCGCCTTGGGAAGAGGGGAAGACGTCTTTTGTTTCGCCTGGGTCTTGCTCTCTTCCGCGGGTCTTGCCTTCTCGGGCTGTTTCTTTCCTGTCTTCCTGCTCTTGTTTCCCTTGCTCGGGATAGGGGATTCCTTGAGGACGTAGTCATGCAGATAGGCCTGACTTCCCTCGGGGTTCTTGCCTTGCGCGTTTCCGATGGTCAGGAATTCCTGGAGGTCCTTCAAAAGGGCCAGTCCGTTTTGATAACCGAATTCCTGATAGCTGAGGCCGTTTTCCTCAAGGAAGGACAAGGTCTCCTTCGTCGTTATCGGCCTGTTCTTCGGAAAGTTGTCGCAAAGCAGACCATAGATGTCGAGTTTGTTCTGTTTGGTCAGCATTGTGATGTTCCTTTATTCGTTGCCGTGGCAACTTGTCTATTATAAGGCATTTTGCCTCTCTTTGCACGGACATTGCTTGCCAGGATTCCTGGCAGGACGGAAAGAAACGGGAATCCCGCTTGAAAGCCGATCCCATGAAGAGGGACTGGCTTTTGCCATAGCTTGTCCCTCCCTTTGGGCTGCTTTTGTCGTCTTCCTGAAAGACGCTACTCTGCCATGAAGACGGCGTGGACGTGGCTTGTGACGGTGCTTTCGTGTTCGGCTTCGGTCATGGCCTTGCTGGCGCGAAGAAGGACGGGGCCCTGGGGATAGTCTTCCGTGGAGACTTCCGCGACGCCGACGATGGACATGTTCAGGGACTGCGCAATGGTGTCGGCCATCTCGCGTGCCTTTTGGATTGCCATGTCGAGGGCGATTTTCTTTGCCTCCTCGGGGTCCTTGAGGACATAGGTGTGACGGAAGGAAATGGCACCATGAAGACCGTCCAGGCTTTGCTCGATGGCCTTTTCCTGCCCGATCTCGGCTTGGATGCGATAGGAGAGGTCATAGGAATAGCCGGCTCTTTGCCTTTTCCCGTCGACGCACTCGAAGGCCTCATCGACCCGCTCGCTCTCCAGGACGACCTGTTCCGGGGAAAGGGGAGAAAGGTTCATCAGTACCTTTTCGTTGTCTTCCGCCTTGGCCTTCAGGCAGCTCTGCTCGTCCTTTTCCTTGCCGTGGACGGAAACCCTTGTGACGAGGACGTCGCTTTCGATCGGAAGGCGGACCTGCTTGTCTATCTGGATCTTTGTCATGTCTATTCCTCCAAGGAGATTATAGCCCAGAGCCGGCCGTTTTCTGCTAGAATCATCTCGAGGTGTGTGACAATGAAAGCAATGGTTCTGGGCGACACGCATGGCGACGTTTCCTATCTGAGACAGGCGCTTGCGATCTTCGAGAAGGAAAGGCTGGATCGGCTCTATCTGACGGGAGACCTTCTTCCGGAATCGGTACGAATGCTGGATTTCCTGTCGGGGAAGATCGTTGCCGTCAGCGGGAACTGCGACAACTATTGCCAGACGGAAGAATATGCCAACTTTCCGATGCCGCTTGTCAACTATACCGGCATCAACGGAAAGACCGTTGCCATTACCCATGGCCATCTCTACGATGCCTATTCCATCCCGGTCGACTACGACATCCTGATTCTCGGGCACAGCCATGTCTCAAGCATCGCTTCCTACAGGGACAGGCTCCTTCTCAATCCGGGCTCCCTTGCCCAGCCGCGGGATGGCATCCATTCTTACATGATCATGGACGAGAAATCCGTTCGTCTCTATGACATCGTGAAGGGAATACTCGTCCGGAAGGTCGACTTCTAGAAAGGAGAAGAAAATGCTCTTCTATATCGGTTCGGATATCCATGGTTCCCTGACCTATGGAAAGATGTTCATCGACAAGGCCATCGAAAACAAGGCCGACAGGATCGTCCTCCTTGGCGACATGTATTACAACGGCGCCAGGAACGTCCCGCCGGAAGGCTACTCCCCGAAGGATGTCGTCCTTCTCCTCAATTCGGTTTCCGAGAGGATCCTTGCCGTCAAGGGCAACTGCGAAAGCGAGGTCGATTCGATGGTCAGCGACTTCGCGATAAACGACAGCCTTGCGATCTTTGCCTTCGGAAAGGCCATGACATTCGTCCATGGCCATCACCAGTCCTTCGAAAGCCTGCCCAAGAATCCCGGGGACGTCTTCTTCCAGGGCCATACCCATGTCTCGGTACTGAAAAAGGAAGGGAAGACGATCCTCGCCAATCCGGGATCGATTTCCCTTCCCAAGGACGGAAGGCATTCCTACATGACGATGGACGAGAAGGGGATACGGCTAATCGACCTTCTTGACGACAGTCTCGTCGCCTTCCTTCCCTTTTAGGTGCTCGTAGGCGTAGAAGGTTCCTTCCCAGCCGGGGATGTGGAACGTCCCGACCTTTTCGAAACCGCACTTGACCAATAGCGCCTGCATGGCCGGATTGTATTCGCTGGTGTCGATGCGGACGTTGTCGAAGGTCTTGCGGATGTATTCCAGGCAGCGTTTTCCGCCGCCCCTTTCGGTACTGCAAAGGCGGTGGATGGCGACATAGTCCTCGTCGCCGAGGAATTTGCCGGTGACGAGATTCCCGTAGTGTTCGTCCCTTCCCTTCGTCGCCGAGAAGCAGGCGACGGGCCTTTCCTCATGGAGAAGGACGTAGAGGGCGGAATCCAGGAAGTCCTCCTTGGCATGTTCCAGCGTTGGATAGTCCTCGTCCCACTGGCAGGTGTTTCCCCTTTCCAGCATGGTCTTCCTGCCCCAGTCGTAGATGGCGCTGACCGCCTCCAGGTCCTTTCTCCTGGCCCGGACGACGACATAATGCGGTCTTGCCTTGAGCCTTTCGGTCAAAAGGAATCGCCTTCCTTCCTCCTTGTGACGCAGGAAGCGGTAGTAGACATAGGAAAGCAAGGCAAGGAGGGCGACAAGGAGGACGAAGCCGCAGATGACGGCGGCCCAGATTGCCGGCGTGAAGGTGGAGTAGTCGATCGTGCCGAAGACGCACATGAAGAGGACGCCGAAATTGCGGAAGACGATGGTGCAGACGAAGTTGTAGAGGAAGGACATGTCCGTCATGCCGGCGATGAGGCAGATGGTGTCGTCCGGGAAGAAGGGCAGGGTGTACATCATCGGGATGACGGCCTTCCCGCCGATGGTCAGGTATTTCTGGAACTTCTCGGTGTTTTCCTTTCCGGCAATCCACTCGACGATCTTCTTTCCGCCCAGCCGTCCGACAAGGAACATGAGGGAGGAGGTCATGACGACGGAGGTGGCGCAAAGGCCGAAGGTCAGGGCCATGTCCTGCGGGGTCCTGTAGTTGAAGAGCATGTTCGCCAGGGCGATGGTGAACATCGAGGAGATGCCCGGGACGAGATTGATGAGCGGGGAGATTACAAGGTAGAGGACGTAGCTGAGGGCGCGGTTTTCCTTCGTCCAGTTCTGGAAGATCTCCGTCAGCTTCCCTTCCCCAAGGAAGAGGTTGAAGAGATAGGCGATAAGGACGACGGCAAGAAGGACGATGAGGAGGACGGAGAGGGCACGGACAAGGATCTTTCCTTTCCGATGGAGCTTCTTCTTCACCATCTAGACATTGACCTCGACATGGACTTCTTCCTCGTCCGTTCCAAGATAGGGCAGGACGACGCCCTCAAGGAAGTCCTGGCATTGCTCGGAGGCCATGCCAACGAACTTCTCGGGGGAGAGGAGGGACTCGATTTCCTTCTTCGTCAGTCCGAAGGCCACATCCTCTTCGATCAAGTCGAGAAGACGGTTCTCTTTGCCTAGGGCGACTTCGCTTGAGCAGGTCCTGGAAAGGACGCGGATCTTCTCGTGGAGCTCTTGCCTGTCCCCGCCCTTCTTGACGGCTTCCATGAGGATGTTCTCGCTTGCCAGGAAGGGCAGATTGTCCATGAGCCTTCGCTGGATGATTTCGGGATTGACGACAAGACGGTCGAGGATCGTGGAAAGAACGTTGAGAATGCCATCGACCCCAAGGAAGACGTCGGGGATGGCAAGTCTCCTGTTTGCGGAATCGTCCAGTGTCCTTTCGAAACATTGCTCCGCGGAAGTGAAGTCAAAATTGTTGGCCGTGGTCAGGACGTATCGCGCCAAGGCGCAGACCCTTTCCGAGAGCATCGGGTTCTTCTTGTAGGGCATGGCGGAAGAGCCGACCTGGTTCTTGAGCTGGCCTTCCTGGACTTCCATGAAGGAGGAGGCGATGCGCAAGTCGAGGGCGAACTTGTAGGCCGAAGAGGCGATGCCCTTCAGCGGCGAGACTAGATAGGTATCGATCTTTCTGGTATAGGTCTGTCCGGAGACGGGAATCGTTTTTTCGAAGCCCATCTTCCTGGCCAGGATCCTGTCGAGTTTCCGGACTTTCTCCTTGTCGCCCTGGAAAAGCTCGAGGAAGCTGGCCTGGGTGCCGGTCGCGCCCTTGCATCCCAAAGGGACGAGGGCGGAAAGCTGGTAATCGAGATTTTGAAGGTCGAGGAAGAGTTCCTGGACATAAAGGGAGAACCTCTTCCCGATGGTCGTCGGCTGGGCAGGCTGGAGATGGGTGTAGCCAAGGCAGGGCATGGCCTTGTGCTCCAAGGCGAAATCGCACAGCTTATGGAGGACAAGGACGAGCTTCTTCCGGATGAGGCGATAGCCCTCCTGCAGGGCGAGGATGTCGGCGTTGTCGTCGACGTAGCAGGATGTCGCACCAAGATGGATGATCTTCTTGGCCTTCGGACAGAGGAGGCCATAGGCATAGATGTTGGCCATGACGTCATGGCGGACTTCCTTTTCCCTCTCGTGGATGACGGAAAGGTCGATGTCGTCGACATGGGAAACAAGCTCCTCGATCTGTTCCTCTGAGATATCCAGTCCCAGTTCCCTTTCCGCCTGGGCGAGGTAGACCCAGAGCTTCCGGAAGCGCCGGACCCTTTCCTTTTCGGAGAAGATTCCCTGCATCTCCTTGCTGGCATAGCGGCTGGAGAGGGGAGAGACAAAAAGCGATTCATCGTTCATGTCAGAGACCTCCTTGCGAACCTATCCAAGGAGGGATTCCAGGATGTCCCTGTCCTTGAGAACGGCCTTGATGATTTTATCTTTATTGCCCGCCTTTTGGCTAGAGGGCTCTCCCAAAAGGACAGAATGACATAGGCCCATGGAAACAAGCCTTTCCCTGGCCTCTTTCTCGATGCTTCCGGAAACGGTGACGAAGGGGATGCCGTTTTCGTGGCAGAGCCTTGCCAAGGCGCCTGTCGCCTTGCCCTCGAGGGAGGAAAGGTCGATACGGCCTTCGCCAAGGATGACAAGGTCGGACGCCTTTATCCGTGAAGGAAGTTCCAGAAGGTCGAGGATGGCCTTGGCGCCGCTGACGTGTTTCGCATCGAGACAGAGAAAACAGGCAAAGCCGACGCCGCCGGCAGCGCCGGCACCCGGCATCTCCTTGACCTTTTTCCCGAAGGTATCTTCCATGCGTCTGGAAAGGGAAGCAACCGTTTCCTCCAGGAAGGGAAGATCCTCTTCTCTTGTTCCCTTCTGTTTGGCGAAACGATAGACTGCGCCCTTTTCTCCTAGGAGAGGGACGTCGACGTCCGTGACGATCGTGAAACGAGATCCAGCAATCCTGTTGTCGAAGCCTTCCTTCTCGATTCCTGTGACGTCCTTCATCGTCTTGTCCGAGGGAAGGAAAGGGCCTGAGGTTTCCAAAAAGCGTATTCCCAGGGCGGAGAGCATGCCACAGCCTAGATCCGTCGTCGAGGAACCGCCGAGAAAGAGGACGAAGTCGCGAATGCCATGGTCAAGGGCATGTCTTATCTGCTCTCCGAATCCCAGCGTCGTCCTTCTTTCCGGAATTCTTTCGTCGGTCCTGGCAAGGCCGGAAGTTTCGCATAGGGCGATATAGGCAATGTTCCTCTTGTCGACCAGGTAGAAGGACTCTTCCCCAGCCTGGATGCCATGGACGACGGTCATGATCTTTTTGTAGGCCTTTGGCTTGGTCAATAAGAGGGTGGAAAGGGTTCCGTCCCCGCCATCGGCAAGGGGAAAGGAACGGAAGCGGACGTCTTGGAGAAAGGAGAGCCCTTCCCTTAAGGCCATATTGGCCTCGCTGGCGGTCAATGTCCCCTTGAAGGCATTGGCACAAAGAAAGATGTTTCGCATGCCCTCTATTATGGCCCATCGAAGGCTTTCCCTGCTATAATATTAGGGAAAAGGAGGCAATGATATGCCAGAGAAAAAATACACGGTCACGTTCCAGGCCAACCAGAAGACGATGCTTCTTGTCCAGGGGGTCGTCCTTCTTGTCATCGGCATCCTTCTTTGCTGCTCGGTCTCGCTTGGCCAGATCGTCAACGTCGTCCTTGGGATCGCCCTGCTTCTTGGCGGTGTCGTCAATCTCGTCGCCTGCTTCATGGAGCACAAGAGCGTCATCCGGACGGAAGGCGTCTTTGCCTCGGCCCTCATTGCCATGGGCATCCTCTGCTTTGTCGGGAATCTTTTCCCGGTCGATTCCCTCATCATGATGTTCATCATCGTCATTGGCGCGATTGCCCTTGTCGATGGCGTCCTCGGCCTTCTTCCGGCGGTCCGGCGCAAGCGTGTCCCGACTCTTGTCGAGGCTGGCGTGGGTGCCGTTCTCTTTGCCCTTGGCATGTGCCTGTGGTTCATTCCCGAGTTCGCCCGCTTCGCCTCCCTTGTCCTTGGCATCGGCTTCATCCTTCTTGCCATCATGCTCTTCGTTTCCGTCTATATCCTCAATTCCGGAAAGCGCGTCAAGTAGAGAATGCTTTCCCGCGTCGATCATTCCGTCCTTCCGCCCTTTGTTCCCGATGGGAGCCGGGTCTTGATCCTCGGCTCCTTTCCTTCCGTCGAATCAAGAAGGCAGGCTTTCTACTACGCCCATCCAAGCAATCGCTTCTTTCCCGCTCTTGCCATGGCTTTCAAGGAAGAGACACCAAGGACCGTGGAGGAAAGGAAGGCATTCCTCGCACGACATCGGATTGCCCTCTATGACGTCATCTATTCCTGCGACATCGAGAAGAGCAAGGACGACACGATCGCGAATGCCGTTCCGATCGATTTGGAGAGCGTCCTTTCGAAGGCGCCGATAGCGGCCATCTTCACGACGGGAAAGAAGGCCGAGATGCTCTTCCGCCAGTTCTTCGACAGGGACTTCATTCCATTGCCCTCCTCCTCCTCGGCAAACGCAAGGATGTCCGTCAAACTCCTTTCCGAAATCTATGCCGAGAAAATCCTTCCATTTCTTCGTTGAAGATTCCTGCCCGTTTTGCTAATATTATCACTTGCTGGGCCTGTAGCTCATTTGGGAGAGCGCCTCGTTCGCAACGAGGAGGTAGTGGGTTCGATCCCCATCAGGTCCAATTTTTTGTGCCTGGAATTTGCATTTGAAATAAGATGAAACAAAAAATCTCTCTTTTTAGGAGAGACATTGCCTGACAACAGGCTAGAGTGTTGGCATTTCTGCTTATTTGGACTTGTTTTGTGATTCGTGTATAATGTTATCAGGTTTTTACAAAGGAGTCAAATAGTATGAGCAAAAAGAATTATTATCTCGGCTTGGATATCGGAACGGATTCCGTCGGCTTTTGCGTCACGGACAGGGACTACAATATCGTGACGAAGAGGGCAGTTCGCTATCGCCTTGATGGGAAACGGTATTATACGAAGAAGCATCTCTGGGGAGCCAGGCTTTTCGAGGAAGCAAGTGATGCAGCCGATAGGCGAAGCCATCGTACTGCAAGAAGAAGATATCAGAGAAGGCGGTGGCGTCTTCTGCTTCTTAGGGAATTCTTCCAGGATGAAATCAACAAGATCGATTCGACCTTCTTCGATCGTCTTGACCATTCCTTCTTCCACGAAGAGGATAAGCCGGAGTCTCTCCGTGGCCTCTCGATTCCTTATCCAGAGAAAAAGAAAACCAAGGAATATTATTCAAATTATAAGACAATCTATCATCTTCGCTATGAACTCTTGACCAATCCGGATAAGAAATTCGATCTTCGTGAAATCTATTTGGCTTTTGCCCATATGGTCAAGTACCGCGGCAATTTCCTTCATGAGGGCGATATCCAGCTAGGGTCTTCTAGCAGTAGTGAGCTCAAAGACAAATTCGACGAGATTGATGGCATTCTTTCCGAGATGAATAACGAAGAGGATGAACCAATCGACCTGTTCCATCTGACACCGGAGCAAGCAGTAAAACTATACGAATATTTTCAAAAAGAAACCCGGAAATCTGTCTTGAAGGAAAAGGAAAGAGAAATCCTTTCCATAAGTACCAAAAAGGACGTTCGGAGTCTTCTTTTGGAATTGGTCAATGGTTCGGACGTCAAGATTGTCGAACTTTTCCCAGAGTTTAAGGAAGACGAAGGACTTAAGGACGAAAAGATTATTTTCAATGGCGATGACTATGAAGCAAAGACGTTGCCTCTTCTTTCATCTATCGGTGATGATTTGAAAATGTCCTTGATCTTGAAAGCTAAGGAAATATACGACTTCCGCATCTTGGCCAATCTTCTTCAAGGGAAGGAAAGCGTCAGTGCCGCCATGGTTTCCCTTTATGATAAGCATAACAAAGATCTACAGAAACTAAAGGCCTTGATGAGGACTTATGTTCCTCAGGTCTATGTTGCATTCTTCAAGAAAGTCAAGGAAAAGGTTCCTAGCTATGCTTCCTACGTTGGGTTTAATAAGCTCAATAACGGAAAACAGGAGTCTTCTCTCGGACATAAAACAACTAAGGATGATTTATATAAGAGGATAAAGGAAATATTACCTAAAGACCTTGCCGTTTCGGAGGAGGACAGGAAGGTTTTGGATGCAATCTATCAGGACATGGAAGCGGGGACATTCCTGCCTCGCCAGAATTCCAAGGACAATGGTGTCCTTCCCTATCAGCTGACCTTCGATGAGATGAGGAAGATAATCGAAAACCAAAAGAAGTTCTATCCTTTCCTTGCCGAAGAGGCCACGGATTTCCGGAATCCGGGAAAGACCTGCTACAAGCTTCTTTCCTTGGTTTCCTTCCGTGTTCCCTACTATGTCGGACCTCTTACCGATGACAAAGGCGAAAACCATTGGATGAAGAGGAAGGTGGAGGGCGTCAAGATAACGCCATGGAATTTTTTCGACGTTGTTGATACTTCCGCCAGCGGCGAGGAATTCATCAAGAGGATGAAGAATGTTTGCACCTACCTTCTTCATGAGGAAACACTTCCCAAGAATTCCCTCCTCTATACGGAATATGTCCTTCTCAATGAGATGAACAATTGGCTCATAAATGGGAAACCGATTTCGCAAGAGGACAAGGAATACCTTATCCAGGAAGTCTATCTGAAGGTAAAGAAGCCAACCAAGAAACACCTCGTGGATGCCCTTTGCCGAAAATACAATGTCGCTTCCCGTAATGAGGTTCGAATTCAAACCAGAACGAGCGCTGAATTGGATAGTCAGGATATGCATGCCAATCTTGTTCCTTGGATGGATCTTTCAGCGATTTTCGGAAGAGAAGTTATTGAAGATCCAAAGCTGAGGGAAAAGGCAGAAAAGGCCATTGAGACAATCACTGTTTTCGAGGCGAGGAAGGAAAGACAGAAGAAACTTCAGGAACTTGGTTTCGAAAAGGGACAAATAAAGGAACTGCTCAAACTCAATTATTCGGGATGGGGAAAGCTATCCAAAACCTTGCTTGATGGCATCACCACGCCTGTTGTAAATGTTCAGACTGGCGAAGAACAGGATTTGACGATTATCGAATTGATGCGTCGAGAACCCTTGAACCTGATGGAAATCATCGAATCCAAGAACAAGTTCGAGTTCCGCAAGAAAATCGATGCTCTCAACGAGGAAGGGGAATTGACATTGGACGATGTCATCGAAAACGAATATGTCTCGCCTGGCATGAAACGGGCCCTCCATCAGTCTGTCAAGATCGTCCAGGAGCTGAAGAAAATTCTCGATATCGAGGAAGAAGGATTCGACTCTTACTTTGTTGAGTGTACGAGGGAGAAGAGTGCAACGCCAACACGGACAGTCTCACGCCTTAAGAGGCTAAAGGATCTTTATTCTGCCTTGAAAGTCGATAAGGAACTAAGGGATAGCCTGGGTAAGGAAACGGACGAGAATCTTCGGAAGGACAAGCTCTTCCTCTACTATCTCCAGCTTGGCAAGTCCGTCTATACCGGAAAGCCAATCGATTTGGACAATTTCAAGGACTATGATATCGATCACATTATCCCGCAGGAAAAGCTAAAGGACGATAGTATCGACAATCGCGTTCTCGTCGAGAAGAGCATCAACAACAAGAAAAGCGATTCCTATCCTATTCCGAAAGAGTGCCTTATGGAAGAAGGAAGGAGACATATTGAAGTCCTTTATTCCAAGATGCTCGGCAATGAGCATGTTCTTATGTCTAGTGAAAAGTATCGACGACTCACCCGCCTTACCCCTCTTACCGAGGAAGAAGAAACTGGATTTGTAAATCGACAGCTTGTCATGACCAATCAGGCCGTCAAGGCTGTCTGCGATGTCCTGAAATTCATCGATCCAAAGGCGAAAATCGTCTACTCCAAGGCTTCCATCGTAAGTGACTTCCGGAAGACCTTCGGCTTGGTCAAGAGTCGTGACGTCAACGACTTCCATCATGCACACGATGCCTATCTCAATATTGTCGTTGGCAATGTCTACAACAAGGTCTTTTCCAGTTCGTTTGATGTCGAGCGTCTGCGCAAGGTCCGGGAACAATTCGAAAGCACCAAAATCGATGTCGAGCATTTTTTCAAGCGAGACGAACGGCAGACAGGAACGTCGACTCTTGTTTGGAAGGCAAAGCGCTATGACAAAGAAACCAAGACTGAGGATCCTGCCTCCGAAGGTACTATTGATCTTGTTCGTGCAAATATATTCAATCTTTATGATCCGATGATAACCAAGATGCCGAAAACGCAAAAAGGAATGTTCGGGAAGGTTTCCATTCATCCCAAGGATGGAAGCGCCGTGTTGCCCCTCAAGTCTAGCGGTCCTCTTGCCACAGAAGGATTTGCGACGAAGTATGGTGGTTATAACGATCTTACCGCCCCGGATTTTATGCTTGTGAAAAGCATCGACAAAAAGAAGAAGACAATCTACACGTTGGAAAATATTCCGGCTGTGTATCGGTCAAAATTGAAGGACGAAAAATCAAAGGTTGAATATCTGACGACGACTCTCGGCTTGAAGAATCCGAAAATCATTCTTCCTGTCGTGAAGATTAACACCATAGTTGAGTTCAATGATCCAGATGGGAAAGGCCATGCCCGCGTGACGATTAATGGAAAGACCGGGAAGCAAATAGTTGCTTCAATAGCTTCCCCGCTTTGGTTGCCTCTTGATTTTGTTAAGTATGTGAAAATCTTGTCCGTATTCATGGGTTCGAATCTTCCTGCTGGTATTCCTAAACCGAAACATGCAGACAATGATGAAGATATTAAAGTCGGCAATTCGATTATTTCCAAGAAGGAAAATCAGATACTGTTTGATTACCTATGCGATGACGTGTTCAAAAGGGCTTGTTTTTCATTGGTCCCTGGAGTGAGTACAACATTAAAAGATGTTGTGATTAGGAAAGAACAATTTGATGAACTATCCACAAAGAAACAGGCTGAATTATTGCATCATCTCATTGCGCTTTTACAAAATAATAATTCGAAAGCGGATTTGAGATATCTTGGCATGGGGGCTAACGTTGGTTTGATTCAGCCTTCAAAAACTATGAAGGCTCTCTCAAGATTCATTGCCCAGTCTGTTACAGGCTTCTACGAAAAGGTCCTCTTTACCATTCCTCCTGAGGAGTAGTTGTATATGTCCTTCCGTGTCGTTCGAATAACAAGTCGGTGCAAGCTAGAGACACGATTGAATTATTTGGTTTGCATGACGGACAAGGAAACCAAAGTCCTTCTTGACGAGATTTCCATTTTGATCATCGAAACGCAACAGGCATGTATAACGAATGGACTCATATCAGAATTGATAGGTCATGGCATAAAGGTCGTATTTTGTGATGCCCATCATAATCCTTGTGGTGAGATAGTTCCTTATGCGGGGAGTCAAGATTCCTACAAGAAGATAAAAAAGCAGATGCTATGGTCGGATCCAGCCAAGAAAAGCGTTTGGGCGAATCTCGTTCGAATGAAGATACATAATCAGGCCAGGCTTCTTTTGAAACGAAATGAGAAAGAGACAGCTCTAAAGCTGAAAGAATATGAAAACGAAGTCGAACTGGATGACGTGACCAACAGGGAAGGATTGGCGGCAAAGATGTATTTTGCCGCCCTTTTTGGAAAAACGTTCGATCGTCGGAATCCCTCGATTGAGGTGAATTCCTATTTGGACTATGGCTACTCCATTCTTCTCAGTTTCGTGAACAGGGAAATCGCATCGTTTGGATACTTGCCGCAGATTGGAATTCATCATATTGGTGAGACGAACCCATTCAATCTTGGATGTGACATTATGGAGCCTTTCCGTCCTTTTGTCGATGCTTTCGTTGTGGAGAGCACAATCAACAAAGAAGATTTCAAGGGCCAGCTTCTTTCCTGTTTTGGCCATGAGATTTTTTGCGGAGAAAGGAAAACCATTTTCGAGAATGCCATTCATGTTTTTGTCCTTTCCTTTTTGAAGGCGATGGATGAGGGAAATCCGAATAGTCTTGAAGAAGTGAAATTCCTGGATGAGCAACTATAGGTATATGCGGACATTGTTAATGTTCGATCTTCCGACTGTCACCGTCACCGAAAAGAGAAACTATCGTCGATTCGTAAAATACATAAAGAGCATTGGCTTCATCATGTTTCAGGAATCGATATATGTGAAGCTCTCTGTCAATTCCGCAGCCATTGACAGAATGAAAAAATCCTTGGAGAAGAATCTTCCGCCGCGTGGAATGGTTTCCATTTTGACGGTCACGGAAAAGCAATTCGGGGAAATCGAAAATCTTTTGGGTGAGTTCGTGACGGATATTGTCAATTCCGATGAGAGGTATATTGAACTATGAAATCCTTGAGACATTGCCGGATCGAAAAGGAAATCGTTTTTTCGAATGAAAGAATCGTAAATCTGGCAGTCGAAAATCCCATTCTTCTTCGTCTTTTCCTGGAGCAGATGGAGAAACCAGAGGAATCTACGGTTTTTGCTTTCCATTTCTATCAAGACGATAAGGAACTCTCTTTTGAAAAGAATTGTCTTTTCATCAAGGACTGCTTCGATCCGAACTTGGACGAAAAGAAAATCGCTGCATTTATTCAGAAGGATATTTCATCCCGGATTTCCGAAGAAGACCAAATCGAGTTGCAACGAATAACAAACGAGTTCTCAAAGTTGATATCTGACATTTCATCGGAATATCCCATACCAGTCGAGATTGATTCAGAAACTCCATTTCAGACATTGTTCAAGGCGTTCTCCATTTCTCCTATCGATAAAGGCGATTCGTTTCTAGAGTCGCTGATTCTAAAAATCCGAATCTTGTCTTTTGTTTTGAAAAGAGAGTGCTTCATTTTTTACAACTTGCAGGATTATCTTACCGAACAAGAGTGGAAGTTGTTCTGTGAAGAAATGAGAAAACTTGAATTGGTGTTTTTTGTGCTTTCTTCCCATGCTCCGACGAGGATATTTCCAAATGAAATTCTCCTAAAAGTCGATGAAGATAATTTCCAACTTCAGATTGATTCAAAAAAGGAAAACTTCTAAAATATTGACGAAATCACAAGAAAACAGCTCAAAAAGTGTTGGATTTGAGGTTTGGAAGTATTGTGATTCAAGACTCTTCTTTATCA
>CASDOO010000018.1 GCA_949282275.1 uncultured Bacillota bacterium
AGTACCCAAGAGGCTGAAGGGACTGGTTTCGAAAACCAGCAGTGGGCGCAAGCTCAGCCAGGGTTCAAATCCCTGCTGCTCCGCCATCGAGAATCCGAGGATTGATGCCCTGCGTGTCAGTCCTTTTTCTTTATGTAAAGCAATCGATTTTCTACCGATGCCATATGAAGTTTCCTAGCCCGATTCACCCGTACATTTTGTTCAACGCCATTCCCTGGTACTCGCAATGATTTTGCTTGACGGTTCCCGGCAACAAGGGGGATTGTTCAGACGAAGTACTGGAATTTTCCCAAAGAACAAAGATTTATCGTTTGGATTTTTGGAAAAATGGCACTGTCATACGAATTGCGGAATTTCGATTACATTTCCCAGGATAAGTATTGAAAGCCGAAATTTTGCTTTCTTGAATAGGGGGATTTGTCTCGTTATAATGGACAAGGAAATAAGAACCAAGGAGATTTTTGCCATGAGCATCGGTATTGTGACAGACGACAACGCCGGTTTCCCGTTGGAAGAAAGAAAAAGGATCGGGCTTTATGTCATCCCGATGCCGATAGTCATCGACGGACAGGATTATTTCGAAAACGTCAACCTGACCCAGGAACAGTTCTATGCCTTCCAGGCCGATGACAACCGGAACATCCATACTTCCCAACCGGCAATCGGTGATATTTTCCGCATTTGGGATGAGGCCCTTGAAAAGAACGATCAGATTCTCTATATCGGCATGTCCTCTGGATTGACCGGAACGATCGACACGGCCAAGACGCTTGCCCAAGACGAAAAGTATCTGGGAAAGGTCTTCGTCGTCGACAACCACCGAATTTCCGTGACACTTCGCCATGCCATCTACGATGCCTTCGAACTTGTCAGGCAAGGCAAGAGCGCCGCGGAAATCAAGGACTATCTCGAGGAAACCGGACACGATTCCATGATCTACATCATGGTCGATACGCTCAAGTTCCTCAAGAAGGGCGGTCGCGTCACGCCGGCAGGTGCTGCCTTGGGAAGCGCGCTCAACATCAAGCCCATCCTCAAGATCGAAGGCGGCAAGCTGGATGCCAAGAGCAAGCAGATTGGAAGCCGTGCCGCCATCAAGAACCTTCTCAAGTACGGAAAAGAGGATTATGACGGAATGTTCGCCAAAGTCCAGGACCGCGTCGGCTTTGCCATCGCCTATACCCAGAATGTCGCGAAGGCCAAGGAGTTCCGCACGCTCGTGAGCCAGACCTTCGGCATTCCCGAGGAAGCGATCCTTATGGATCCGCTCTCCCTCTCCGTTGCCGTCCATATTGGTCCTGGCGCCCTTGCCATTGCCATGTCTACCCTTGTCGACAAGGATGAGTTGACCAAGTAAAAAAGGACAGAATATCAAAAAGGTCCCGGTTTCCAAGCCGAGACCTTTTTTTGGTGAAGGATACTACTTTTCCTTGGGGCCGAGTAAGGAAGCGACAGTCATGAGGATGGTTCCCAGGAAGCCGAAGATGGCGGAGAGGATGGCACCAATGCCAAGGCCGGAGGTGTACTCGAGAAGGACAAGATCCTGGCTTTCGACGGGCCATTCCGTGAAGTTGGTGGCGAAGAAGCAGAGGATGCCGGCGACAAGAAGGACAAGGGCGCTGACGATGCCGATACCCTTCTTCACCTTCGCGTTCTTGTGTCCCCAGCTGAAGAAGACATAGACAAGGGCGAGGACGGCACCGATGATGAAGAGAAGGACGGTCGCGAGTAGGCCGGCGTTGGATTCGACGGTCGTCGGGACGCCGACTTGCTCAAGGCTCTGGAAAATATCCGACATGTCCACCGCTTCGCCATTGAGAGTGGCGACGGGTTCACCGGCAAAGGCCCAGCCAAAACCGGTAACGCCGAAGCTTGCCGTGTCTCCCGTCGCAAGAGTCATATCGATGCCCGTGACGGGAAGGGCCATCATGATGACGGCAAGAACGGCGGCGACCAATCCGGCCAACGAAAAGATGAGTTTAAAGAAACGACGGAAGAAGGAACCGACTTTTGAAGCCATACTTTAATTCTCCTTTGACTTGATTATAGGCCCATTTGGAACAATGTGCTAATGGAAAATTGCTCAATGTCGGACCAATGAAAGGATTTGGCAGGAAAGAAATATTTTTCTTTTCTTTTTTGCCCAAGGTGTTATAGTAGAGACGTCATTCACAGCGGGACTGCTTCGGCAGTTGAGAAGGTTGAAACCTGACGCTTGGAACCTGTTGGTCAAGACCATCGTAGGGAGTGAATCCGACCGCCTCTTTCCATGGCGGCATCGTTCCTTATCCTTGCCTTGATCCATCGGGTCAGGGCAATTTTCATGCCCGGAAAGGATCCCTATGGAAAAGCATGGTACGAGAAGTTCCGTCAACAAGGGCGTGATGCAGATGGTCGTGTCGGCCATGATGCTTGCCCTCGCCGTTTTGCTCGATCTTTTCGTCGCCTACATTCCAGGCCTGAATTGGCCAAATGGCGGCACGATCACGATCGCGATGCTCCCCCTCTTCCTCGCCGGCTTCCTCTGCGGCCCGTTCTGGGGCTTTGCCGTTTCCTTCCTCTTCGGCGTTTTGGACATGCTGATCGGCACGGCCTGGGGCTTCAACTGGGCTTCCATCCTTTTGGACTATATTCTGGGCTTTGGCGTCTGCGGTGTCTGCGGCTTCTTCAGCCGTGCCTTCTATCGCAAGAGCCTTGCCCTTCCTATCGCCGGCATGATCCTTGCCGGTCTTCTCCGTTTCCTCTGTTCCTTCCTCTCCGGATGCGTGGTCATGTGGGATGTCGCCTATGGTTCCTTCCAGCCGCATTTCGATGCGGCGACGATGACATATTCGGCTGTCTACAACCTCGGCTACATCCTTCCTTCCATCGTCCTCTCGATCATTGTCTTTTCCTTGATAGCCAAGCCGATCTTCCTTCTTTCAGACAGCCGGGTATTGGCAAACGTCCGCCCCAAGTCGACGATGAAGGACGAGGGAAAGAGCCAGGGCATCCTCGGCGGCGTCCTCTTCGACAGCGTCCTTCCCTTCCTTGCCATTGCCCTTGTCGTCTGCGGCGCGCTCTCCTGTGTCCCGACGATCACCTATTCGGCCGCCGGCGACGAATTCGTCGTGGACTTCCTGGCCTTGGGCTATGTCGCCATCGTCTTTTCCTTTGTCCTCATGGTCTATTCCTTTGTCCGGATATGCCTGCTTAAGCCTTCCGCTCTCTACAAGGACGCTCTGACGAAGGGTTTGTCCGAAGAAGGGAAATGCCTTGTCCGTCGCTATGTCCCGACGATCTTCCTCGGCCTTCTTGCCATTGCCCTTTCCGCGGTCGGCCTCTTCCTCCATTTCTCACAGGGCGTCCTTCTTTAGTCCCATAAATTCCGCCTCGTCCTGGAAAATACGATATAATGCTAGAAACTGATTCCTTTGGAGGTTTCCCATGGACGAATGGCTTCTTTCCCTACCTGAGAAAGCCGGATGGGGCATTGCCGTCTTCATCCTGCTGACGACGCTGGCAAGCGGCATCCTTTCGGGCATTCTCGGCCTTGAAAGGGAGATCCGCGGACAATCTGCCGGATTGAGGACACACGTCCTCCTTGCCGTCGGCGCTTCTTTGATGATGTCGATTTCGATCTATGCCATCCGTGCGACTGGGGCGAGCTTTGACGCCTCCCGCATCGGGGCGGGCGTGGTCAGCGGCATCGGCTTCCTTTGCGCCGGCTGCATCATCCGCAACGGCATTACCGTCAAGGGACTGACGACGTCGGCGACTTTGTGGATATGCGGCGGCATCGGTCTTGCCTGCGGTGCCGGTTTCGTTCTCGAAGCCATCATCGCCACAGCCGTGAGCTTCTTTTTCCTCATCGGCCTTGTCTTCTTCGAGAAATTCCTCGACAAGAAGGCGCCGTCCATCCATCTCGTTTCCGATTACGAGTTTTCCATCCTTTCCTTCGTCCACCAGAAGGCCGACGATCTCCATCTGGTCATCAAGGACATCCGTTCCGACAATCGCGTCGACGACAAGGGAAGGAACGTTGTCGACGTGACGATCATCTTCGCCTTCAAGTCCTCTTCCTTTGCCATTGCCGAATTCATGGAGAGCCTCTCCGGACTGGACAAGGTCTATTCGATCACCGGCAGCAAGTTCGAAGGGGGCAAATCACGATGAGACAGGTCAGCAACGTCTACTTCGATGACTCGGTCTATAAGGAACAGATCTGCCTTCACGACATCCACCTCCTTTCGGAAAGGACGCACGACCTTCTCCTCTGCGCCTATCCGGAGACGGAGGACTTCGACGATTGCCTTCTTGAAGTCGATGGCCCCGTGACGGCAGAACGGGACGGAAGGCATGTCCGGCTGACTATTGGACGAATCCCGGAGCCTTCCCTTGCCCGTTTGCGCCTTTCTTCCCCGACAGGAGGATTCCAGGAGGAATATCGTCTCCACCTCTATCCTGCCTTCGATTACGCCGATCGCATCGGCACCTACGTCAATCCGCAAAACAAGGACCAGAGAATCGTTCTTGAAAAGGACGGCACGGTCCGTATCCAGACGGCCGACCTCATCGATTCGCTTCCGGAGTTCTCCCTTCCGGGAAAGGGCATGGATTCCCATTCTCTCGAGCTTGTCCTGCCGGACGGGAAACATGTCGATGGGGAAGGGACGGAATTCACCTTGACGCCCTATGTCCGCTTCGTTCCGGAGAGGAAGGCCCTTTTTGTTGCCTTGCTCTTGGAGGCCTATCGCGACGGATTCTGCGACAAGGCCTATCTTTGCGGGGAAGGGGACGAGGACGGAATCATCGGCTATGACAGTTTCGAATGGAGGGAAGATGAATGATGGACAAGGAAAGAAAATCGGGAATCCTCCTTCCCATTTCCGCCCTGCCGTCACGCCATGGGATAGGAACGCTCGGGAAGGAAGCCTACGCCTTTGCCGACTTTCTCAAGGCCTGCGGCTGCTCCATCTGGCAAGTCCTTCCCCTCTGCGTCACCAGCTACGGAAATTCGCCATACCAATCGCCCTCTGCAAAGGGACTCAACTATTATTTCATCGACTTGGACGTTCTTGTCAGGAAGGGATTGCTGAAGGCGGAGGAAATCGAGGATAGCCAGGACGACAATCCGCGCAAGGTCGATTATGGCTTCCTCTTCCGGAACCGGCTTTCGATCCTGAAGAAGGCCTTCTTGCGGTTTGACAGGAAGGATCCCCTTTTCCGGGAATTCCTGAAGAAAGGGGAATATGACGATTTTGCCTTCTACATGACTTTGAAGGACCTTCACGCCTTCCGCCCGTGGTATGAATGGCCTTCGCCATTTTCACAATATTCTCCACAGGTGGAAAGTCTGGTTCGACAGGAACACCCTGATTTATTTCTCTTCTATCAATGGACGCAGTTTGAATTCCTGGATCAGTTCGACAAGCTCAAGGCCTATCTTTCCAAGTTAGGCATTGCGTTGATGGGAGATTTGCCTCTCTATCTCAGCTATGATTCCGTCGAATGCTACAAATATCCGGAACTCTTCCAGCTGGACGAATGCCACCGTCCTGTCGTCGTGGCGGGATGCCCGCCGGACTATTTTTCCCCGCTCGGCCAGCTTTGGGGCAATCCTATCTACGACTGGGACAGGCTAAAGGAAGAAGGCTATTCCTTCTTCAACGAGCGGATTTCCTATGCCCTTCGTTTCTTCGATATCATCCGCCTGGATCATTTCCGCGGCTTTTCCGCCTACTATGCCATTCCCCATGGACGGAAGGATGCCGTCATCGGGAAATGGGTCAAGGGACCCGGAACCGATTTCTTCAAGGACAAGAAGCATTTGCCTATCGTGGCCGAGGACCTTGGCCTTCTGGACGAGGACGTCTATCGCCTTCTTCGGGAAACGGGCTATCCCGGCATGAAGGTCGTCGAATTCGGCATGGACGGAAAGGCGGACAACGAACATTTCCCGCCCAATATTCCCGAGCATTGCTTTGCCTATACGGGAACGCACGACAACATGCCCCTGATGGGCTTCCTTGAAGAATTGGACGAGAAGGGCCTTTTGGATTACCGAAAGAGCGTCGACGTCCTCAAGGAAAGCTATGGCCTTGATGATGGCGAGGCAAAGGATCTTGAAGGGCTTCTGAAACGGACTGTCGAGGGCCTATTCCAGTGCGATGCCCAGACGGCAATCGTTCCGATCCAGGACTTGCTTGGCCTTGGGGCGGAAAGCCGGATGAACGAACCGAGCGTTCTGTCGGACAGGAACTGGACCTTCCGGTGCCTCGATACGGATTTCGCGCCAGCCCTGATCGAAACGGTACGCTATCTTCGCCATCTCGGGAAAGGACGCGACAGGAAGGAGTAGGGACGATGAAAGGCATCCAAAGGCTTGCCGTTCTGCCTCAGACGGAATGCGTCCTTGCCGTCCTGGACGGCTATCTGGCCAAGAGGAAGGAAGGCATCGTTTTGCTGGATAGGGAGGGGAAGCTTCTTCGGCACGTCCCCTATCCTTTCCATGTCCATCGTCTTGTTCTTTCCAGGGACGAGGGCATTTTCTATCCGCTTTCCTGTCTTTTCGAGTCGGAGGCAATGGCCTATTCCCTTCAGGATTTCCAAAGAAGGCCTTCCTTCGATGTGCGGCTTCCCAAGGAAAGCATCCTCCGGGATGCCATCGCCTTGCCCGATTCCTCGCTCATGTTCCTTTGCGAAAGAAAGGCGGAGAGCTACCTTCTCCATTTGCGCAAGGACGGGACAAGGAAGACTTTCCTGGAAGGGGAAGGCATGCGGATCGATGAGGCCTTCTATGCCGAGAATATCAATGCGATACTCCTTTTCTCCAAGGGGGGGAGTCTTTCCTATTTTGCGGAAGGCCGCATCCAGCGCCGGATCGAGGTTCCCAAAATGGACAAGATCCGTCCCTTGGGCAAGGGAAACGTCCTTCTTGGCAATGCGCCACAGGGCTTTTTCTTGCTTAGCGGAAACGGAAGGGTCCTTCGGAAGATGGATTTCCTTGTCCCGAAGGCGGAAGGGAAGGAAGGCTTCCGCGATTTCGTCCTGGATTGGCGAAGGGAACTCTGCCTTTATTGGACCACCATCGAGGATAGGGATGCCTTCTACCTTTTCTCGACGAAGGACTTCTCCCTTTTGGACTACAGCCTGGAAAGAAAAAAGGAGACGATCCGGATTGCCTATGACGGGCAAAGGATCTATCTCCATGAAAAGGGTCGAATCGTCGTTTCCAGGTTTCGGGATTAGAACAGCTGACCAAAGGAACAGGACTTGATGAGCGTCCGTCCTTCCGCCTCGGCAATCTTCTCGGCTTCCTGGACGAGGTATGTCCCGATGCCCTTGCCGCGATAGCCTTCATGGACGTAGGTACGGGAAAGGATTCTCTCCTTGTCGTTCTTCCTTCCGATGTCGGCATAGGCGATGACGGTCCCGCGACGGTCGTAAAGGGAGATGCGCTCGCCGTCGAAGATCTTGTCCAGGAGCATCTGCTTGACGATATCCTTCTTCTCCGTCTGCATATGGGGGAAGTGGTGATAGAGTTCCTCGAGGCATTCCTTCTTCAGGGCATCGAGGGAACGCTTGGAAAGGACGTTCTTCTCATCCTCCAGCACGGAATTCGGGAGGCTCCAGATGGGGCCTTTTTCGATGCCGAAGGGCTTGAGGTCATCCTTATGCCTCGGGATGACATGGAAGTAGATATGGCCCTCGTCGTCGCCAAGCCTTTCGACATCCGTCCAATCGCAATGGAAGGCGTCATAGATGGCCTGTGCGACCAGGCTCAGGTCGGAAAGGAAATTGGCACGGCTATGGTACTCGAGCTGGTAAAGCTCCTTGTGGCATTGCTTGCTTAAGAAGAGGACGTGGCCCCGGAAGAGCTGGTTCCTTTCCAGGATGACAAATCCGGAGCGGGTCTCCAAAAGGAAATAAGGATCGTTTCCCTGCTTGATCTGTTCGATTCTCTCACATGTTTGGCACATAAGTTTCTCCTTGTCTATCCTGGATATCTATCTGGGTTTGTTTCAAATAAAAATAATATAGCATATTCCATGAAAACAGCCAATATCCGTCTTGAACGGAAGGAAAGGGATAGGAAATTCCGCCATCATTCCATTCGTTTGGACAGGGGAATGGGAGACGCCTTTTCGTGTGTGGCTTCGATTATTGTTTTAACGGGATAGCGAAAGCAATCCGTCCACTCCGGAAAGCAATACAAGATCGGCCAATGGTCTTGCATATCATCCCCTTTGCTATTTTCGTCATATTCGGAAGACATGTATCATGAAGATATTACAAGTGCCTAAAGAATCATCGCCGAACGGGAAACGAGATGGGGTAGATCTTGGAAAGCAGAATTGGGCCTTGAAAGAGTCTTTTGCGTTCGCTTTTCGATTTTTCAAGGCGTCACAAAAATACTCGGAAGACCAGTTCTAATATTCCAAAAGCAAGCTTGAAACAACCAGCGGCAAATCTTGATCTTATAATTTATCTTCCAATTCATTGAAAGCTTCGATGGTGATCAAATAATCATCATAAATGGCAAAAACAGCTGTCGGGTGGCAATTATCACGAAAATCAGCAAATCGATATTTGCGGTTTTGTAGAAATTCTTGGTGATTTTCGTCAACATAACATATCGGTTTTTCGAAAATTCAAGGAATATGTAATAAGGTTGCTCCAGATTGGAATATATATTGTTCAAATAGAGATCGATCTTGTTGAATCTTGTGAAATCATAAAGGCATTTGCCTAGGCCATAGAGATCGCCCATCTTGAAAAAGACGATGTAGACTAAAATGCCCAAGTAATCAATTAATGCCAGAATAAGAGTGTGGGGGGACGTTTGCCTGAGGAGACATTATCCTCGAGACGGAGCTTGAACGATTCCATTTTGGCCTCGGCTATTTTCAAAATGCCAAGATTATTTGCATTTATTCTATCATCGTTTTTTCGTGTTCATCTACGAATTTGTCGAGAAGTCAACAACAGAGGATTCATTATTAATGCATCAATCGAAGATATGGCAAACATACCGTCATTTTTGGGTAGAAAGAAATGAACCTGACGTGTCCAAAACCAAAGACATTCCAATCGGAAGTCCGGCAAGGAAATTATATCGACTATTGTCTAATTCCATAAACTATTGTCTAATTCCATAAATTAGATAGACTTAGGACAACTTCGCCGGGAGCAATGCACAGTATCGTGATCTCGTAAGGCCTTAGAAGAAATCATGGGCTGTCTTTTTTTGTGCATTGACGAAGGAGGTTTCGATATGGCCGGAATCATCGCTACTTTGTTGGTCACTTCCCTAATGGATTCCCTGAATCCTTCCGCCATTGCCCAGACATTGCTGTTTCTGGGAAACGAGAGAAGGAAATGGAAGATATTGGTATTCATTCTTGCCATGTTCCTGACGAACTCGGTCCTTGGTCTTGCCGTGTACTATGGTGCCCTTGCCCCCTTGAAGGCCGGCTATGATGGCTTGAAGACGCAACATCCGGACCTGGTTTTCCATCTATCCCTTGTTTTGGGAATCCTTGCCATCCTCATCGGAATCCTGCTTGGCCTGTATAAGTACTTCCGAACGAAGAAGGGGAAGGAAACGGAAAAAAGAATTGAGGAAAAACAGGAAACAAAGGAAATCTCGATCCTTTCCATGTTTTTCATGGGCATGCTTTTCACGGGTGTCGAGCTTACTACTGCATTGCCCTATTTTGGTTTCCTGACCGGTCTTGTGAGCCATTACTTGGGATTTGGCATCATCCTGCTGCTCATCTTCCTCTATTCCTTTGTCTATGTCTTCCCGCTTCTCTTGGTCTATGCCCTCTATGTTGCCTTCAGGAACAATCGCCTGATTGGAAAATTTGAACATTTGGTAGGCAAGGTTTCCGCTTACATTCTTCCGCTCGCCTTCGTGCTTGTTGGTGGCATGTTCCTTATTTCGATAGTGTAAGCGAATGAACGATAGAAAGGAGAACGCTATGACAATTGCCAAGGACAGAGCCTTGCCGGTCATCGACATTCGGCAATCCGACTTTACGGAAATGCGGGAAGAGAACTGGAACGACAGAAGGTGGGATTGCATCAAGAACGGGAGGAGGATCCTCGTCGCCTTCCATCGCTTGCGTCTGCCCGTCATTCAGGTGAAGGAAGTCCATAGGGAAGACTATGTCGATTTCGGAAGGGAACTCGATGGGACGAAAGGACCGCATTGCATCGAGACGGATCCCTTGACCGATTTTGCAAGGCTGACCTATCCGACAAAAGGGGATTACATTATCTGCAAAAGGCGTTACAGTGCCTTTTTCGGAACGGACCTCGAGATCCTTCTCAAAGGCCTTCATGTCCATACGCTCTACATGATCGGAGGATTGACGGATGTCTGCATTCACTACACGGCAGTCGATGCGCACCAAAACGACTATTTCATCAAAGTCGTCAAGGACGCCGTTGCCGGTTCTGGAAAAGACGCCCATGAAGCGGCCCTCAAGGCTATCGGATATTTGCAGAGGGATGCCTTGATTATGACGCAGGATGTCGTGTCAGCGCAAAGACAGGATGATTGAAGGCAAACGAATCCATCTTGGTTTTTGAAATACTTACGATAATTTGAAGCAAAAGCGATTCGGGACAAGCATAGGAAAGCAAAAGAGGGATGCGACGGATAAGGAAAGTATCGGCAAGAGAATATGCCTTTGCTGACAAAGAAAAATGTCCTCTTTCGAGGACATGCCATTTGCTGGAATGCCTACATACTACGCTTTTGATACATTGCACACCCTTACAACCGCAAGCAACAACTTATCAATTTTTCCTTAATTAGCTATAATTACGCATAGAATTATATCCATATAAGACATCTCCTATGATTTTAGAAGTTGATCGGCTCCCTTTTATCGTTTAGCAGGCAATTTTTATGTCTGTTTTTTCTTGGCCTCTTTTGCTGATGTGGATATAATTAGTATATCCATATGGAGGCTGGCAAATGCCCATTGTTTCTCAGAAAAAAGGTGGTCATAAATACTACAAGTACATCAAGTCTTATTGGGATAAAGAAGAAAAAAAGTTTAGGAAAAAACAGATATATTTAGGAACTTTAGTAGATGATAAAAAACGCATCTATAGAGACAGGAAAGGCATCTTTTCTTTCGATGAAGACTCTCTTGGCAAGACTCGGCTAAAGGAAGAAGCTATTAAAAAAGAATATCCGGTGGCTACTTTTGACTTCGGTGATGCTTGGCTTTTGAATCAGGCATTCAGCCTGTCTGAAATAGATAAATTGGTTAAGAGACTTTCGACCACTTCAGAAATTCACGAAGACATCTTATTTGCTTTAATCAGCTACTACACCTTAGAGAAGGGCGCGAATCATCTCTTTGATGCATGGCTTTCCGGAAGTTATGCTTCCTATCTCTATCCAGAAGCCAAGAGGATTTCCGATGGCAGAGTATCTGCCATTTTAGAAACGTTAGGCGATCCCAAATGCCGCACCACCTTATTGAATTGCATAGCTGGCAAAGAAGACAATAAAGACGACAATAGAGAAGGCAATAAAAATGACTTGAAATTGATGATTGATAGTACCGGTCTTCCTAACAACGCCCAGCCTTACTTTACTGCCGTATCAAATCATAATGGCGATGTCAGCATTAGCGCAAGGCTGGTCTTCGTCATACGAGAAAGCGATTGGATGCCAGTGTATTATCGTATTGTTCCAGGTAATATAGTTGATAAAAGCACTCTTCCAAATTGCTTGAAAGAAGCGAAGAAAATTGGATTTAACATCTCTAATGTTCTATTTGACGCTGGTTATTTGGATGCTCAAAACATGTCATTGCTTCAAGAAAGCAATATCGGCTTTATAACTAGGATGTGTGAGAACGATGTTGAATATAAGAAGCTTGTTTCTGAACTGCGTCCAACACTGGAAAGAGAAGAGAATGCGGTCGCTTATAACGAAAGACTGATATTCATTGAAATGAAAGAAGATATCTATCTCAATAGGACTTGCTATTTTTATGTCTGCAAAGATGTCAATCATCAATCGCTGGAAACAGTTCAAAACGAGAAGAAGAACAATAAAGGTAAAACAGCAAACGAACTGTTCGAAGAGCATTCAAAGAGAGGTCTCTTTGTGCTTATCTCTACTAAGAAACTGGCTAAAGAAGAAGTCTTACCTTGTTATTATGCTAGACAAGGAATAGAGCAGATATTTGACCTGTCTAAAAATGAATCCAATCTTTTGCCTATAAGAGTACATTCAGAAGCAACAATGCGAGGTCATGTGATGCTATCATTCATCGCCACAATGATATCAAGATGGTTGCAGATAAGGCTCAGAGGAGATCCGGAAGAATACAAAGGCAAAGGGCGGAAACCAAAGAGTAAAAGACACATAGGTCTAAGAGAATGCTATCGCTATTTCAGAAATGTGAAGGGAAACTTATACCCCGATAATACGATGATAATCAGTGAGGCACAGGAGGTTGTCAATGAGGTCTTAAATCGACTGAATTTAGAGCTGCCTAATACTATGACTACCCCTGAAAAATAGGCATATGGATATACTTTGATGCGTAATTATAGTTAATAGTTTTTTATAAAAACTTCTCATCAACAGCAGGCAAGGTTATCCTTTCCGAGATATGATGATAAAATCGTAGACAAGGAAAAGACACCTGCCGGAAAGGAGCATGGGACATGAATATTGGAATCCTGGGTACGGGATCGATCGCCAAGACGATGGCAAGGACGATAGAAAGACTGGCAAATCCGGAAATCAAAATCCATGCCGTTGCCTCGCGTGGAATGGAAAAGGCCGAAAGCTTTGCGGCCCGCTTTCATATTCCAGTTGCCTATTCTTCCTATGCTGACCTTGTCAAGGACCAAAAAGTCGACCTCGTCTATGTCGCGACGCCGCATTCCTGCCATTACGAAAATGCCCTCCTCGCCTTACAAGGCGGAAAGAACGTCCTCGTCGAAAAACCCCTCTGCCTAAACAAGAAGCAAGCCGAGATTCTCTTTTCGCTCGCAAGGGAAAAGTCCCTTCTTCTCCGCGAGGCCTTTTGGACGCGATACACCCCGGCATCGCATTACCTACATGAGACGCTCCTTCAGGATCGCGTCCTTGGCGATATTAAAAGCATCGATATCTCCTTCGGCCTTTTCCTGATGCATGTGGACAGGCTGAAGGATCCCAATCTTGCCGGAGGTGCCTTGCTCGATCTTGGCGTCTATCCGCTTTCCTTCGCCCTGAACCTCATCAAGGACCTCCATGTCGTGGACGTCAAAGCCAAATTCCTGGACACGGGCGTCGATGCCGAAGATCGCGTCATCCTTTCAAACGGACGGCAAGACGTCACCATCCATCTTTCCATGAATTCCTATCTTCCTGGAAAGGCAATTATCCGTTGCGTGCATGGGAAAGCCATCGTTAAGGGCATGAATCGCCATAGGAGCATACGATGGATCTTCGACAGTGGCAGGAAAAGGACGATCCGTTTCAAGGACCTCGTCAATGGCTATGAATACCAGTTCCTGAAGATGAATGCGATGTTGAAGGGAAATATGGAATGCGATGACATGAAAACGACGGCCTCCCTTGCCATCCTCGCCCTTCTTGACGACATCCGGAAGAAGATCGGGCTGTCCTATCCCAACGAAAAACCCTGACCCGCTTGTCTTCACTGGCGGATCAGGTGAAAAAGACCAAAATCGAATCCGGCTTTCCAGAAGGGAATCAGAAGTAGTTTTCCGGGACCTGCGTATCCGGCTTCTTGGCCTTCTTGCAGAAGATCGTCTTTCGGATGGCAATGTCGGCCAGGTAGAGAATAACCGCGGCTAGAAGGAACCACACCATGGCGGACTCGTATTGGGCATCGGAGAGCTGATTTTCGCCGATGTCGAAGTGGATGTCCTCCTCCGGAAGAAGAGAGCCGCCGCCCTGCGAGGAGAGCTGGTAGAGCAAGGTGTTTGTCGAATCGTCGAAGAAATTGAACTCGGATGAGAAGTCGAAGCTGAAGATGACGTGCGTCTTTTCCACGTTCGCGTACGCGTTCGTCTCCGGATCGAGCCTCGAGAAGGAAATCTCCATTTCGTAGAAGTCGTTCTTCGGCGTCGCGACGGTCGCATGGAAGCTCTCGCCATCATAGACGAGATCATAGGCGGCGCCAGTCTCCTCTTCTTTCAACTTCACCGTCATCTCGACCTTGGTGTCCTTCGTGTCGACGTTGGGCGTGACGGAAACGTCCGTCGAGGAACCGTTCTGGGTGAACGAAATGTCCAGGATGGACTTGTTGAAACGCTCCGGAAAGCTCTCGATAACAATATATAAATAGGGTAAGAGCTTTCACTTGACAATTAGTATAATATGTCTATAGTATTTGGAAGACCAACTCTAGCAGGAAAAATGGCCATTTGTTAATCTCTTACTGCAACACTTTTGCGCCTTTTTATTTTGTGTCTGTTTGGAGGTATGTCAATGAAAAAGAACAAGGTACCAAAAGCCCAAAAGGTAAGCTATCTAAGGATAGCCAAGGAACTCTCGAAGTCCATCCGGCAATACAAGAAGCCATCCATCCTTTCCATTGTCTTCATTGCCTTGGAGACCCTTTTCGAATGCCTTATCCCCTTTGTCATGTCCATGCTGATCAATCAGCTCACCGAGTTTGACGAGACGGGCATGGCCGATTCCGCAACGCTTCTCAACACGGTTCTCATTTACGGTGGAATCCTTCTTGCCATGGCCATCTGTTCCTTTGCCTGCGGTCTTCTCTCGGGACGTGTCTCGGCAAAGGCTTCCGTCGGCTTTGCCACCAATCTCAGGCAAGATCTCTTCTATCGGATTTCTTCCTTCTCCTTTACCAACATCGACAAGTTCTCGGTCTCTTCCTTGGTCACAAGGCAGACGACGGACATCACCTATATCCAGCTCTGCTACATGCTCCTCATCCGTATTGCCATGCGTTCACCCTTGATGCTCATCTTCTCCATCGTCATGGCGGCGATCATGGCACCGTCCATGGCCTGGATCTATGCTATCCTCATTCCGATCCTTGCCGTCATCTTCGTTTACCTTATTCATAAGGCCGTCCCAATCTTCAACCGCGTCTTCGACCGCTATGACGAGCTCAACGAATCCGTCGAGGAAAACGTCCGCGGCATCCGCGTCGTCAAGACCTACACCCGCGAGGAATTCGAGAAGAAGAAGTTCTTCAAGGCCAGCGATGACATGCGCGACCAGTTCGTCGTCGGCGAAAGGCTCCTTGCCCTGACGAATCCCTTCCTTTCCTTCTTCATGTATGTTTCGATGCTCTTCATCATCTGGTTTGGTTCCTATCAGGTCCTGGACGTCAATTCCAGCATCGAAGTCGGCCAGATTTCCGCCCTTATCACCTATGGCGCCCAGATTCTTTCTTCCCTGATGATGCTTTCGATGGTCTTCGTCATGATTGCCATGTCGACGGCCTGTCTGCGCCGTGTCTACGAGGTTCTCATCGAGGAACCGACCATCCGCAATCCCGAGAATCCCGTCTATGAGGTCAAGGACGGTTCCATCGTCTTCGACCACGTCAACTTCAAGTACCGTCCCGATGCCGAGAAGTTCGCCCTTGCCGATGTCGACTTGACGATCAAGCCTGGCGAGACGATTGGCATCATCGGCGGAACGGGCTCCTCCAAGTCCACCTTCGTCAATCTCATTTCCCGTTTCTATGACGTCACCGAAGGCCGTGTCCTTGTCGGCGGAGTCGATGTCCGGGATTACGATCTCCAGACCTTGCGCCACAACGTCTCCATGGTCCTCCAGAAGAACGTCCTCTTCTCCGGAACCATCAAGGAAAACCTCCGCTGGGGAAACAAGGAGGCAACGGACGAGGAAATCAAGGAAGCCTGCCATATCGCCCAGGCCGATACCTTCGTCGAATCCTTCCCGAAGAAGTACGACAGTCCCATCCTGCAGGGCGGAACAAACGTCTCCGGCGGACAGAAGCAGAGGCTTTGTATCGCTCGGGCCATCCTCAAGAAGCCCAAGGTCCTGATCCTGGACGATTCCACAAGCGCCGTCGATACCAAGACCGACGCCTTCATCCGCGAGGGCCTGAAATCCTCCTTGCCGGGAACGACAAAGATCATCATCGCCCAGCGCGTTTCCTCCGTCCAGGACGCCGACAAGATCCTCGTCATGGACGACGGAAGGATCGTCAATGTCGGAAAGCACGAGGAGCTTCTCCTCTCCTCGCCGATCTACAAGGAAATCTACGATCTCCAGAACCGTGTCGGAGGTGAACAGAAATGAGCACGAAAGCAACAGCCATCAACAAGGCCCCAACACTGACCGAACCCACGCCCAAGAAGAAATCCCCGCTCCTCCGCATCCTCTTCGACTATATCAAGATGCACCGCGTCGCCTTCATCGTCTCGGTCATCTGCATCTTCTTTGCCATCGTCGGCAACATCGCCGCGCCCGTCATCCTCGGAAGCGTCACGACGGAACTTGGAAATGCCCTCAAGAACGGCCTTGAAAACCTCCCTCAGTCGGAGATCCAAAGGCTTCAGGTCATGATCCAGACCAATGTCTTCGTCCTCATCGGCTGCTATGTCGTCTCCATCATCGGCAACTTCGCCTATTCCCAGGTCACTGCCGTCGCCGGCCAGGAGTACATGAACGACCTGAGAAGGCATCTCTTCAGCCACATGGAAGACCTTCCCGTCCGCTACTTCGACCGCAACGACAAGGGCGACATCATGTCCGTCTACATCAACGACGTCGATACCGTCCGTCAGCTGATCATCCAGTCCCTCAACACGATCATGATCTGCGGCCTGACCTTCATTTCCGTCTTCGTCCTGATGGCCATTTCCTCCATCTACCTCACCCTCATCGTCATCGTCGGCGGCCTGGCGATGGTCATCGCCACGAAGCATGTCGGCGGCCATTCCTCCCGCAACTTCATTGCCCAGCAGACGATAATCGGCAAGCAGGAAGGCTTCGTCGAGGAAATGATGATCGGTCTCAAAGTCATCAAGTCCTTCTGCCACGAAGAGGAATCTAAGCGCGACTTCGACAAAATCAATGCCGCGCTCAACGAAGTCGGAACAAAGGCGAATTCCTACGCCAACATCCTCATGCCGATCCTTGGAAACATCGGCAATATCCTCTATGTCGTCGTTGCCGTCGTCGGAGCCGTCTTGAACATCAACGGCGTCTTCAATCCGAGCCCGATGGCCACGACGGTCACCATCGGCATCATCGTCTCCTTCCTTCCGATGGTCCGCCAGTTCACCAATACCGCCGCCGAGATCGCAAACCAGGTCAACTCCATCGCCATGGCCATTGGCGGAACCGCCCGTGTCTGCGCGATGCTTGACGAGCCCAAGGAAGTCGACGACGGATACGTCACCCTCATCCGCGCCAAGTACGACGAGAAAGGAAACATCGTCGAATGCCCGGAGGAAGAAAGCACGATCTGGGCCTGGAAGCACCCCCACAGCGCCACCCACGACGTCACCTATACGCTCCTCCAGGGCGATATCCGCATGTTCGACGTCGACTTCGCCTACAATCCCGACAAGATCGTCCTCCACCACATCTCCCTCTATGCCAAGCCAGGACAGAAGGTCGCCTTCGTCGGTGCCACCGGTGCCGGAAAGACGACCATCACCAACCTCATCAACCGCTTCTACGACATAGCCGACGGCAAGGTCCGCTACGATGGCATCAACATCAACAAGATCTGCAAGAAGGACCTCCGCCGCTCGCTTGGCATGGTCCTCCAGGACACGAACCTCTTCTCCGGGACGATCATGGACAACATCCGCTATGGCAAGCTCGATGCCACCGACGAGGAATGCAAGGCCGCGGCAAGGCTTGCCAATGCCGATAGCTTCATCGAGCGGCTTCCCAAGGGATACGACACCTATATCACGAACGACGGCGGAAACCTCTCCCAGGGGCAAAGGCAGCTTCTCTCCATCGCCCGCGCCGCCGTCAACAACGCCCCCGTCCTCATCCTGGACGAGGCGACCTCTTCCATCGATACCCGCACGGAGAAGATCGTCACCGAGGGCATGGACAACCTCATGAAGGGCAGGACGGTCTTCGTCATCGCCCACCGTCTTAGCACCATCCAGAACTCGGACGTCATCATGGTCCTCGACCACGGTTCCATCATCGAGAGGGGAACCCACGAGGAACTCATCGCCAAGAAGGGCACCTACTACCAGCTCTACACCGGCGCCTTCGAGCTCGAATGACGACATGGCCCCTTTGGGGCCATTTTCCTTGTCCCTTCCTTGCCTTGATAGGGCCGAAGTAATAGACTTATTAAGCTATATTGAACAAGAACGATACGGAGGAAAAACCACATGAACATCGGTGTCATTTCGCTGGGTTGCGCCAAGAACCAGGTCGACCTCGAGGAAATCCTTGCCTATCTCAGGCGGAACGGATTCGAGACCGTCTCTTCTCCCGAGCTTAGCGATGCGATCCTCGTCAATACCTGCGGCTTCATCGATTCCGCCAAGAAGGAGTCGATCAAGGCCATCCTCGACATGGTCGAGACGAAGAAGCCCGTCATCGTCACGGGTTGCCTTGCCACGCGCTATCTCGAGGAACTGAAGAAGGAAATCCCCGAAGTCGCCTTGTGGATTCCCCTTTCCGACTATCCGCGTTTCGGCGAGAAACTCGAGGCCCTCTTTGCCGACAGGACCTTCCAGGGACAGATCGATCCCCTCCGAAGGGAATACATCTCCCCGAAGAGGGAAGCCTACCTTCGCATCTCGGACGGCTGCAACAACTTCTGCCGCTTCTGCGCCATCCCCTATATCCGCGGCCGCTTCAAGTCCGTCGGCTTCGATGTCCTCAAGCAGGAGCTCGACGTCCTCGAGAAGGACGGGATAAGGTCCTTGACCGTCATCAGCCAGGACACCTCCATGTACGGAAGGGACATCGGCACGTCGCTGACGGAGCTTGTCAAGGAAATCCAGAAGCACGAGTCCTTCGACTTCGTCAAGCTCATGTACCTCTATCCGGACGAGGTCGAGGATTCCCTAATCGATCTCTTCAGCCACGGTTCGAACGTCACGCCCTACTTCGACCTCCCCGTCCAGCATTTCTCCGACCATGTCCTCAAGGCGATGGGAAGACGCGGGACGAAGACGGATATCCTCAGTCTCATCGAGCGTTTCCGAGCCAAGGTCAAGGATCCCGTCCTGCGCACGACGATCCTGGTCGGCTATCCCGGGGAGACGGAGGAAGACTTCCAGGAATGCCTTGCGGCCATCGAGAAGGTCCAGTTCGACCATCTCGGCTGCTTCACCTATTCCAGGGAGGAGAATACCGCCGCCTACCGCATGGAAAACCAGGTGCCTGCCGCCATCAAGAAGGAACGCTACCGCAAGGTCATGGCCCTGCAGAAGAAGATCTCCTATCGCCTGAACAAGGAGAGGATCGGAAAGACCTACAAGTGCCTTGTCACGGGCTACGACGCGAAGAACCTCTGCTACGATTGCGTCAACCCCCTCTATGCCGCCGACGACATCGATGGCAAGATGGTCCTCTTCTCCAAGACCCCGCTCAATCCCGGGGACCTTGTCCTTGCCAAGGTCGTCAATGCCCTTGTCTATGACCTGGAGGCGGAAGTCGTCCAGATCCTGCGAAAGGAGGATTGATCTTGCTCTTTGGTAAATACGTCAATCCCTATTACAAGAAGTACTGGTACTATTTCCTTCTCGTCTTCCTCAGCGACGCCATCGTCGATCTTGCCCAGCTCCTTGTCCCCTTCCTCATCGGCAACATCATCACCAAGCTCGAGAACAAGACCTTCGTCCTTGTCGGCGAGCATTGGTACGATTCCGACCTGACCGTCAACCTCCTGTTCATCGGCATTATCGCCCTTGTCATCGTCGTCGGCCGTATCGGCTGGCGCTATTTCTCCGCCCACATCGGCGGGAACATCGAAAGGGACATGCGAAAGGCGATGTACGAGCATATCCAGACCCTTTCCCTTTCCTACTACAAGGACAAGAAGGTCGGGGGCCTGCTTTCCTATTTCACCAACGACCTCATGACCATCAAGACCCTCTTCAACGAATGCATCATCTGGATGACCGACCTGGTGGTCCTTGGCGTCCTTGCCTTTACCCTCATGTTCCTCATGTCCTGGCCGATCACCTTGGTGACGACCATTCCCCTCTTTGCCTTCATCGGCTTTGGCTATTCGGTCGGAAAGAGCGAGACAAGGCGCTTCAAGGATGCCAACGACAGCTACGAGGACCTTTCCGACTTCACCGAGGAGAACCTTCAGGGCTTTACCGTCATCAAGGCCTTCCGCAAGGAAATCACCAAGGCCAAGTCCTTCCGGAGCCTTGCCGACGAGACGCGTTTGAAGAACGTCGACTACCAGCGCTATTCTACCCTCATCGATTCGGGCATCAACTTCTTCCTCACCTGCACCTTCTCGATCATGATCGGCCTTGGCGCCTATGCCCTGTTGACCCAGAGCGACAATCCCGTCATCGCCCAGAATCTGACGGACGTCGGCAAGCTTTCGACCTTCGTCGGCTACTACAATTCCCTTTCCTGGCCGATGATCGCCGGCGGCCTGCTCATCGACTATATCTCAAGGGGAAGGGGCGCCTACAAGCGCATTGCCGAGATCTTCGAGGAAAAGCCCGACATCGTCGACCTTCCCGATGCCGTCGACAAGACGATAGAGGGCGATGTCGAGTACCGCCACCTCACCTTCTCCTATCCCGATTCCCCAGACGGCAAGATCGATCTGAAGGACATCTCCTTCTCCTGCAAGGCAGGAAGCACGATCGGCATCATCGGAAGGACGGGAAGCGGCAAGTCCACCCTGCTTTCCCTCTTGGACCATCTTTACAACGTTCCCGAAAACACCATCTTCATCGATGGCATCGACATCAACCGCTGGAAGAAAAGGGCGCTCCGGGAGGAAATCGGCCTGGTCAGCCAGGAGGCCTTCCTTTTCTCCGGTCCGCTGTGGAAAGCCGTCAGCTTCTCGGAGAAGGATCCCGAGCAGTGCGACAGGAAGCGCGTCGAGGAAAGCTGTGCCTTTGCCTGCGTCGACAAGGACATCCTGACCCAGTTCAAGGACGGCTATGATACCGTCATCGGCGAAAAAGGGTCGACGGTCTCCGGTGGCCAGAGGCAGAGGCTCTCCATCGCCAGGGCCATCTACAAGAATCCGCAGATTCTCATCCTTGACGATTCCCTTTCCGCGGTCGATGCCGATACCGAGAAGAAGATCCTTTCCAACATCAAGACCTTCCGAAATGGCAAGACGACCTTCATCATCGCCCATCGCATCTCCGCCATCGAGAATGCCGATTCGATCCTCGTCATGGACCAGGGGCGCATCGTCAGCCAGGGGCGGCACGAAGAGCTTCTTGAGACCTGTCCCCTCTATCGGGACATCTACGATCTCCAGGAGCTGGAGAAGGAGGTGAACCGATGACCTTCGAGGAAGAACTGGAACAGAAGCAGTATTCCTTCCGGGATGTCTATCTCCTGAAGGCCTACTATCGCTATCTCAAGCCGTATCGGAAGCCTTTCTTCCTGGCCATCTTCGTCGACCTCTTCATCAACGTCGCCTTCACCATCGAGCCGGTCATCCTCCGCTATCTCATCAACGTCCTGACCGACTACAACGATGGCCTCCTTGCCTTCGAGGAAGCCCTGAGGCAGTCCCTTCTCTTCGTCGGCCTCGACCTCGGCCTGATGCTCTTTGCCATCATCGGCGCCTACTTCATCACGATGACCCTCAAGAAGATCGGCCAGAGGGTCATCTACGACATCCGCTGTCATCTCTTCGACCATGTCATCCACCTCTCCACCAAGAACCTCAAGAGCATGCCCGTGGGCTCCTTCGTCACGCGGGTCACCAACGACAGCCAGAACCTCTCCCTTCTCTTCTCCGACATCCTTCCCTCCTTCCTTCGCTCCGTCCTCTCCCTTCTTGTCATCGTCGTCATGATCTTCGTCTACCAGCATTTCTACGGCTTCATCTACCTGGCGTATATCCCGGTCGTCTTCCTCATCTCCTTCTATTTCCGCAAGAAGGCCAGACGCTACTACCGGGCCGAGAAGAAGTCCGTCTCCGTCATGAACGCCTTCCTGAGCGAATCCTTCTCCGGCATCAAGGTCACGAAGTCCTATGCCCGCGAGGACCGCATGCAGAAGGAGTTCGACAGCCGCAACGAGAACATCTACCGTTCCTTCATCAAGAGCCAGAACCTCTTTGCCCTTTTCTATCCCTTCATGTACCTGCTGCAGATGTCCTGCGTCCTCATCGTCATGGCCTTTGGCATCCCCTCCGTCCTTGCCATCCCGCCGACGATGACCATCGGCGACTTCCAGATGCTCTATTCCTATTCCACGCAGTTCTTCGGCCCCATCCAGCAGGTTACCCAGCAGCTCAACACCCTCCAGCAGATCATCTCCTCGGCCGAGCGCATCCAGGGAATCCTGGCCCTGAAGGAGGAAAAGGATGAGGAAACGAAGGAACTGGACGTTCCCGCCTTCAAGGGCGAGATCGAATTCCGCCACGTCTATTTCGCCTATGTCGGCGAGGACTATGTCCTCAAGGACGTCTCCTTCGTCATCAAGCCGGGACAGACGGCGGCCTTCGTCGGGGCGACGGGCGCGGGAAAGAGTACCATCATCTCCCTCATCTCGAGGACCTATATGCCGAACAAGGGCGAGATCCTCATCGACGGCATCGACATTCGGGAATACTCCCTCTCCTGCCTCAGAAGGAACATCGGCATCATGCTGCAGGACGTCTTCCTCTTCTCGGGAAGGATCGCGGACAACATCTCCCTTGGCGATCCTGGCGTCACGAGGGAGGACGTCGAAAACGGCGCAAAGGAAGTCGGGGCCGATTCCTTCATTCTCCGCCTCCCCAACGGCTTCGAAGAGAAGGTCACCGAGCGCGGCGAGAACTTCTCCGCCGGACAGAGACAGCTCATCTCCTTTGCAAGGACCCTTGTCTACCATCCCTCCCTTGTCCTTCTGGACGAGGCCACGGCCAATATCGACACCGAGACGGAAAAGGTCATCCAGGACTCCCTGGAAAGGATAAGGCGCATCGGGACGATGGTCATCGTCGCCCACCGCCTTTCCACCATCAAGCGGGCGGACATCATCTTCGTCGTCGACCATGGCGTGCTGAAGGAATCGGGCGACCATCAGGCCCTTCTTAAGAAGCGCGGCATCTACTATAATCTCTACAGGCTGCAGAACATGGAGCAGGCCCTGGACAGGAAAGGAGAGGAAAGATGAAGACAACGATCCGGCTCTACGATACCTATGAGGGAAAGATGCGGGAATTCGTCCCCCTTTCCGGAAACGAGGTCGACATCTACTATTGCGGACCGACGGTCTACAACTATGTCCACCTTGGAAACTTCCGTCCCACGATCACCTTCGATCTCCTCACCCGCTTCCTCAGGGAGGAAGGCTATGACGTCAAATGCGTCAGCAACTATACGGACATCGACGACAAGATCATCCGCGAAAGCCTCAAGGAAGGAAAGACGGAAAAAGAGCTGAGCCAATTCTATATCGAAGCCTACGAGGACTGCCTTTCCAGCCTCAACGTCCTCCCGCTCTATCGCCACCCTAAGGCAAGCGAATACATCGACAACATGGTGGACTTCATTTCCTCCCTCATGGAAGAAGGCCATGCCTACAAGGGGAAGGACGACATCTACTTCTCCGTCCGTAGCGTCCCCGAATACGGCCACCTCTCCAAGCAGAAGATCGAGGATCTCGAGAGCGGCAAGCGCATCGAGGTCGATTCCCTGAAGAAGGATCCGCTCGACTTCGTCCTCTGGAAGCTGACCGACGACGAGGGCATCAAGTTCGACACCTCGATCGGAAAGGGAAGGCCGGGCTGGCATACCGAATGCGTCGTCATGGCAAACGACGTCTTCAAGAAGAAGATGATCGACATCCACGGTGGCGGCTTCGACTTGAAGTTCCCCCACCATGAAAACGAGATTGCCCAGTCCGAGGCCCTCAACCATACCCGTCTTGCCAACTTCTGGATGCATGTTGGCTTCCTGCTGACCGATGGCGTGAAGATGAGCAAGTCCCTGGGCAATTCGATCCTCGCCAAGGACGTCCTCCAGAGGCATTCCGGAAACGCCGTCCGCCTCTTCTTCTACCAAAGCCATTACCGCGCACCCGTCAACTACACGGAAGAAAACCTGAACGCCTGCGACAAGACGATCTCCCGCTACCATCTTTTCCTGACGAAGGGAAAGCATCGCCTTGAGCTTGCCAATATGGAAAAAGCGGGAAAACTTATCGAGGAAGACTATGTCGCTTTCCTTTCTGCCCTTTCCAACGACCTCAATACCGCCAATGCCCTGACGGTCGTCGACCGTCTCGTCAAGGAAGGAAACGCCCTCCTTGCCAAGAAGGATGCCGACCTGACAAGGCTACAGGACATCCTTGCGACCCTGGACCGTCTCTTCCTTGTCCTTGGCTTTTCCCTTCCCGTCGCGCCTCTTTCCGAGGAGGACAGGAAAAACCTCGAGGCCTACAACAAGGCCAGGGCGGAGAAGGACTATGCGACAAGCGACAGGCTCCGGCCGCTTTTGATGGAAAAGGGCCTGCTCTAAACGAACCGAAAAAAGGAGGTCGTCCATCCATGCCGGCCTCCTTTTTCATGTTTCCTTTTTCAGATGGCAAGGTTCCCGCAAGCCTTTTTGCCTACCGTACCTTGAATCCTATTGCGAGACGTCGACGATCTTGTTGACGAACAGGGGAAAGCCGTCGTATTCGCTGATGGCATAGAAGGGCCTATCGCAGAGGAAGGGAATGGGTTCGGGCAATTCGCCTGGTTCGTCCACCGACTCGCCAGGCATCGCAATCGTCACGCTTTCGCCTTCGACGCCGTTCTTGTCGAATTCGAACTTCGATTTCTGGACGCTTTCCATGATCATATCCAGGACCGGTCCCTCCCCGTCCTTGACAAGAGCCTTTTCAAGAAAACGTTGCTTCCCGTCAAGCAATGCATTGATGGCTTTCGTGATGTCGATCAGGGATTCGGCCTTGAAATGCGGGACATATCCTTCGCAGCATTCCTGTTCTGCCATTCGGGAAAACTCGGCATAGGCTTTCGGAAGGTCGATCTCCTCCAGCGTATAGCCCTCGTCGGGAAGGATGTAGATCAGATTGGTGAAGCGGATGGGATAGCTTAAAGCCGCATAGTTCTCCCCCTTGTAATAGAAATAGGCACCCTTCGGATTGATGTTGACGAATGTGCCTTCTACCTCTTTACCGCCCACAGCATGAAAGGTTCTCTTCTTTCCCGCCTTGGGGACAATCAGGGAATCCACTAGCCGAAGACCGCCATAGACGAGGAGGGAATTCTCCGGCACGTACATGTTCGGGAAGGTCATCTCCATGCCGATGAGTTCATGGAAGATGTTCTCGGCATTCCGGATCGCGTTTTGGGAATCGCTCCTGTCGACTAAGATCGTGCCATCGCCGATTTCTTCGACCTTTTCTTCGTCCAGTCTTATCTCATCCCCGACCTGTTGGACAAGGCCCAAAGAGCGGATGGAAGAAACGACCTTCTCTTCGTCTTCCCCGTCCTTGTCCACCGCCTGCCAGTTGAGACCCTGGACCAGGGCCTTGTAGTCCTCGACGGGGGAGACGGAAAAGCCCAGTCTTTCCGCAAAGGAATCCACGCCTTCCGACAGGGAAAGAAGGGCACCGTAGCACAGGGCAAGGCTCGCCGGTGAGACGCAGCCATTGCCTTCTTCATCCATGAGCAGGGGAGAAAGGATCTCAAGGCCCCGTTGTCCGATATTTTCCTTGGAACCCGTATCAATAGCGACCCTTCCGGCATTGCAGGGATAGTTCCTTCCGCCGATGTAAGTCCTTTGTCCCAATCCGGAAAGAGAGAAGTAGACGCCAATCGAGACGGCAACAAGGATGGTTACGGAAGAAGCAGCGATAAGAATGGGTTTCTTCCACCTGTTCCTCGACAGAGTCATAGAATTCGGCCTTTCCTCTTCAGGCATGCGGAATTCCGGAAGCGGATAGCGTTCCTCGACTTCCTTGCGGATTTTCCTTTTGATGTTCATATTTTCCCACCGAGCTCCTTTCTCAGCTTTCGGATGGCGCGATTGTAGCGCGGTATGAGGACGGAGACCTTCTTGCCGACAAGCTGCTCGATGTCCCGGTAGGAAAGATCGAGGCCAGCCCTGTAGAGAACAAGGTCGTAGTCCTCCTTCGAGAGGAGAGAACGCATCCTTTGGAGAAGCTCGCCTTCCCGCGCCGTTTCCTTGGGACCGGGAAAAGGACTTTCCGTGGCCAAGGCCTTTTCCGTATCGAAGGGAAGGACGTTCTTGCGCTTGCGTTTCCTGTCCAGGGCCTCATTGCGGGCAATCTGGCAAATCCAGGAAAGGAAGGAACCCGTCTTGGAGAAGGAGTCGATTTCCCTGTAGGCCTTGTAAAAGGCTTCCTGGGCAACGTCCAGGCTTTCCGTCCTGTCGTCAAGGATTTGCTCGGCAACGTAGGCAAGAAGCCGGAAATACCGACGGTAGAAACGTTCGATTCCTTCCTCGTCGCCAGAGGCAAAGGCCTTCCAATCGGCGTCCATTCTTTTCACCTCTCACCAATAAGACGCAAATGCAGGGGAAAATATTCGCATCTTCGAAAAAAGGGAGCACGAAGGCTCCCCCTCAGACTAGAACAGTTCCTTGAACGTGACCGTGTCTTCCCTCTCGGCACCAAGGGAAAGGATGGCGATATCGGCGCCAAGGCGATCCTTGATGAATCCCAGGTATTCCTTGGCCTCGATGGGGAGGTCGCCGAAGGAATGGATTTTCCGGTGTTCGAAATGCGGGATGGTCTTGAATTCCTTGTAGATTGGCTTGCAGTGGGCATAGGTCTTTGCCGATGCGGGAACATAGTCGATGATCTTTCCGTCAAGGGAGTAGTCGACGCAGATCTTGAGATTCTCGACGCCCTCAAGGACATCGAAGAGGGTGACGGCAAGATCGGTGACGCCCGTGATCCGTGAGGTATATCCCAGGAGAACAAGATCGAGGTAGCCGACCCGGCGCGGTCTCTTGGTGACCGTTCCATATTCATGTCCACGTTCGCGGATGGCATTTCCCCATTCGTTGTCCTGTTCGGAGGGCATCGGGCCTTCGCCGACACGGGTCATGTAGCTCTTCATGATGGCAAGGACGCGTTGGACCTTATACGGGGCGATGCCAGCATTGACGGGAATGGAGACGCTGGTCGGCGAGGAGGAGGTGACGAAGGGATAGGTCCCATGATCCAGGTCGAGCAGGGAGCCCTGCGCCCCTTCGAAGACGACCTTCTTCCCCGCATCGATGGCCTCGTTGAGAAGGACGGAGGTGTCGGTGATATAGGGGCGGAGTCTCTCGGCAACGACAAGCAGGTCCGAATAGAGCTTCTCGATATCGACGGATTCCTTGCCAAGGCCGACAAGGACCTTGTTGTTGACGCCAAGAGCGGTTTCCAGACGCTCGTGGAGATAGTCCTTGTCGAGAAGGTCCCCGACGCGGATGCCGATACGCTTGGCCTTGTCGGAATAGCATGGGCCGATTCCTTTGTGTGTCGTGCCGATCTTGTTCTTTCCCATCAGGTCTTCGTAGGCGCCATCCAGCTGGATGTGGTAAGGCAGGATCAGATGGGCACGGTCGGAGATGGCAAGACGAAGGTCCTTTTCCCTGCCCTTGAAGTTCTCCTCGATTTCCTCGAGGATGGCGAAGGGATTGACGACGACGCCGTTGGCGATGACATTGAGGACGCCTTTCTCGTAGATTCCGGAAGGAAGGCTTCTCAGGGCATGGCGGACACCATCGATCTCGATGGAATGGCCGGCGTTGTTGCCACCCTGGTAGCGACAGACGACATCGGCATGGGAAGCGATGTAGTCCGTGATCTTTCCCTTGCCCTCGTCGCCGAACTGGCTTCCTTCGACAGAAAGAGTCTTGTATTCCATAATGCCTTACCTCGTTTTCAGGATTGCATCGGCAATGAGGAGCCCGGAAGCACCGGCCTGGGCAAGTCCCCTGGTGACACCGGCGCCATCGCCACCGCAATAGAGATTCGGGATCTGCGTCCTCAGGGATTCGTCCATCTTCGGCCTTGCGGAGTAGAACTTGGCCTCGACGCCATAAAGAAGGGTGTGTTCGTTTGCGATGCCTGGCGTGACGAAGTTGAGCGCCTCGATCATGTCGATGATCGACTGCAGGGTCTTGTAGGGAAGGCAAAGGCCAAGATCGCCAGGAACAGCCTCGGGAAGCGTCGGACGGATGAAGCCCTTGTGGATCCTTTCCGGCGTCGACCGTCTTCCGCGCTTGAGGTCGCCGTATTTCTGGATGATGACCGAACCGCAGGAAAGCCTATTGGCAAGGGAAGCGACATCCTTTGCAAACTGGTTAGGATCGCCAAATGGCTCGGAGAACTTGTGTGAGACAAGAAGGGCGAAATTCGTGTTCTCGCTTCCGAGCTTGGGATCGGAATAGGAATGGCCGTTGGCCAGGATGACGCCATCGTCGTTTTCGATGACGACATGGCCGCTGGGGTTGGAGCAGAAGGTGCGGACGACGGTGCCTTGGCTTGTCGTATAAAGGAACTTTCCCTCGTAGAGGTACTTGTTGATGTCCTGCATGATGACGTCGCTCGTCTCGACGCGGACGCCGATGTCGACCCGGTTGTTGACGAAGACGATGCCATGCTTCTGCAAAGTGTTCATGAGGAAAGTGGAGCCTTCCCTTCCGACGGCCATGACGACGTTGGAGGCCGTGATCTTCCTTCCATCCTCAAGAAGGACGCCTGCCGCCTTTCCGTCCTCGACAAGGATATCCTCGACCTTCGTGCAGAAGAGGAAGTCGACGTGCTTTTCGACAAGATGGGCATAGATGTTCGAGAGGATTTGCAGATTCTGGTCCGTGCCAAGATGCCGGACCTTTGCCCGGAGAAGAAGAAGGCCGTTTCCGATGGCCTTCTGTTCGATCTTCCGGACCTCGTCGGTATAGGGATCGGTAATGTCGGCGGTCGCCCCGAAATGAAGATTGACCTTGTCGCATTCCTCGATAAGCGAGAGGAGCCTCTCATTGGAGATGTAGTCGGAAAGCCATCCGCCGAATTGTGTCGTAATGTTGAATTTTCCGTCCGAGAAAGCGCCCGCCCCACCAAAACCGCAGGTCATCGAGCAGGAAGGCAGGCAGGATTGTCCATAGAGCTTGTTCTTCGGGCAACTCGAAAGCTTGTGCTGAAGAACTGGGCAATTGCGTTTGGATATTTCCCTTCCCCGGTCGATTACCAGGATCCTGAGATTCGGATTTCCCTTTGCCAGACCATAGGCGCACATGTATCCACTGGGACCGGCGCCGACGACAATGACATCATAGTCCATTTTTTTGGTTCCCGTTAAGAAATTATATTACGCCGCCGAAGGATTTCTCAAGTTCCTTTCTTTATATTTGTCCATCCACTAAAATAGAGTCAGTTCGTTTTCCGGAAAGGAGAATAATCATGTACGACTATCTAATCGTCGGTGCCGGTCTCTTCGGTGCCAGTTTTGCCGCCTTATGCAAGAAGAAGGGCCTCAAGGTCCTTGTCGTCGAGAAGCTCGACAAGGTCGGCGGAGCCATCCGCAGCGAAAGGATGGACAACATCGACGTCCATCTGTACGGCCCGCATATCTTCCATACTTCCGACAAGGAAGCCCTGGACTTCTTCCAGGAATATGGCCCGCTCAACAACTTCGTCAACTGCCCGCTTGCCTACTATCATGGAAAGCTCTACCACATGCCCTTCAACATGAATACCTTCTATGCCCTGTGGGGAACGATTACGCCCTCTGAGGCCAAGGCCAAGATCGAGGAACAGAAAAGAGACTGTGCCGTCGAGGAGCCGAAGAACCTCGAGGAACAGGCGCTCTCCCTTGTCGGCAGGGACATCTTCGAGGCCTTGATCAAGGGCTATACCGAAAAGCAGTGGGGCAGGGACTGCAAGGACCTTCCGCCTTCCATCATCAAGAGGCTTCCTCTCCGCTTCACCTACAACAACAACTATTTCAACGACGTCTACCAAGGCGTTCCCTACGATGGCTACACCAAGGTCATCGAGAACATGCTTTCCGGCATCGAGGTCCGTCTGTCGACGGATTATCTCGAGCATAAGGAGGAACTCCGCAAGCTTGCAAGGCGCGTCATCTACACGGGCGAGATCGACAAGTACTTCGACTACTGCTTCGGCAAGCTTAGCTACCGCACCCTTCGCTTCGAGACGGAGAGGCTGGAGACGGAAGACTTCCAGGGCAATGCCGTCGTCAACTATACGGAGCGAGAAGTGCCCTATACGCGCATCGCCGAGCACAAGCACTTCAATCCCAGGCCGAGCGCTGTCACCTACATCACGAAGGAATATCCAAAGGAATACGAGCCTGGCGACATGCCTCTCTATCCCATCCAGGACCACGTCAATCTTTCCCTCTATTCCATGTACAAGGAAAAAGCCGCCAAAGAGGAAGGTGTCTTCTTCTGTGGACGGCTTGGTCAGTACAAGTACTTCGACATGGACGACACGATCGTCGAATGCCTGAAGATCTTCAAGGAGCTGGAGGGCTAGGCCTTCTTCTGCTTCTTCTCCTCGGCAACGAAGTAGGGTTCCCACGACTTGATGTCCTTGATGGAAGGGACGAAGATATAGGGGACATTGCGGAAGAGGCCGTGATAGTCGAATCCGAAGCCGACGATATACTTCTGCTCATCGGTAGTAAGGCCGACAAAATCGGCCTTTTCATCATATTTCATCTTCAGGTTGTTGCGCTTGATGAGGATGCAGACCTTCAGGGAGCGGGGCTTGTATTCCCTCATGATGTATTCCTTGAGGAAGTTCATCGTGATTCCCGTGTCGATGATGTCCTCGACAAGGATCACGTCCTTGCCTTCGAGGCTTTGGTCGGGTCCCTTCTGGACATGGACTTCGCCGGTCGTCTCCATGCCGTCATAGCTCGAGACCTTGATGGTATCCAGCTGGATGGGATGGGTGATATGCTTGATGAGTTCGTACATAAAGGGAAGGGCCCCATTCATGACGCCAAGGACGACAGGGACGCCTTCCTCGTCCTTGAGGGATGCATCGATTTCCTTTCCGAGACGATCGCAGATACGGACGATCTCGTCTTCCGCAAGAATAAGCCTTTCCATGACTAGCCTCCTATATGAAAAAAGAATGCCTATATTCTAATGAAAAAGAGGAACGGTATAAAGACAAAATTATTTTCGGAAAAAGGGCTTGATTTTCGCCAAAGGACTTGAGATAATACTTAAGCTCTTTCACGGAAAGAGACACGGATCTATAGTGTAGTGGCCTATCACGTCTCCCTGTCACGGAGAAGATCGCGGGTTCAAATCCCGCTAGATCCGCCATC
>CASDOO010000019.1 GCA_949282275.1 uncultured Bacillota bacterium
TCACGGAGAAGATCGCGGGTTCAAATCCCGCTAGATCCGCCATCTGCAGGCGTAGTTCAGTGGTAGAACACGACCTTGCCAAGGTCGTTATGCGGGTTCGATTCCCGTCGCTTGCTCCATCTTGAAAATATGCCGTAACATCCTTAAATTTAATCGGGTGTTACGGTTTTTTTGTTTCTATTTTTCTGCTTTTCATTCTATGATACCCTTTTCCATCACAGTTTCGGCAACATTATTCGAGGTCCATGAAAACGACTTCTTTCCTTACTTCTCGATCATCCATGGATGCTTGTCCTGATAGTATTCGGAACGATGCCAAAATACTGGGACAAGGTTTTCAACATTCGATATTTTGATTCCGACACATTCCTTTTCGATAATTTGGGATCTCAATCCTCTTTCTTTCCTTCTGCGATTGCCCAGTGCCCTCCTCTATCCGGGCCAATACGAACTACCCCCCCCTTTGGCTTTTAGTGAATTAATGATATTTTGAATGGCTCTTCTTGATAGCGAAATGTCGGCTGCCATTTCGCTTGTTGTAATTTTCTTATTCTTTTGAATTAACCTTACTACTTCCTTTTCGTTTTCCGTGAAGTTTTCTGTGAAGTTTTCTGTGAAGTCCGCCTTTGCGTTAAATCCATTTTTTTGTCAAAAGGTATGGTAACCATTATCCCGACGCCGAGGAACCTGAACGCCTCTTTCCCATAGGCCTTGACGACCTTGGGAACGCCATGAACCGAACGATCGACGATGTCGCATTGGACGAAAACATCCATGAGTTCTTTATTGACCGGATCGCTTACGCCTTCAAAGAAGTCATCCTTCGATAAGCCTTCCTTTAGTCCACCATAGGACATGGTCTCCATCCTGTCCTCATACCAATAAATAGATGGCGGATTTCCATGTATCCAATCGTTATGAACTAACGCATTGACCCAGGCCTCTTCGAAGGCTTCATTGTCGAACATCTTTTTCGTTCTTCTAGGAAGGCTACTGTCATCGATGTAAGTGTCATTCAAAGCCTCACAATAATGCCTGACGTCTTCATAAGCTTGCAAAATCGATTGTTGACCGAAATTGTTCCTCTTGGAATAGGAAAGTTTGTCTTTGCCGTTGAACACGCAGACTTGGACCGAATAGAAGTTTTTGTCCGCCAAAAGTTCGGCCAAGAGGTTATATTTGCCTTCTTTGGTAAGAAGCCTAAAACTGCGTTCAAAGGTTTTCTCGTTAATCTCCACTCCCTTGCTTCTCAGCTTGGTTTTAAGGATATCAGAAGTGCAATCGTCACCATTTCTCTGAATATCTGTCAGACCGAATTTTTCTTCATGAAGGCTGGCGATTTGTCGTTTGTCAATCTCACTTTCGCTCATCGGAGTGGTCGATGTTCCGTCGCGAAAGAAACAACCATTTTCGCTTCTTCCCTCTTTCTTGATGTAATAGAGTTTGCTTCCTTTGGTTACTTTGACAGTAATGATCGTCTTATCATCTTCCAGCAAGGAGCCAATTTCGCATAACCCTTCTGTCGAAGGAAGAATCTGATCTCGGATGATGTCTCTTATTTCTCTCATTATCCTATCGACTTTAGAAACACCTACGACATTGTCATTATCGTCAACGCCAATATAGATAATGCCATTTCTGGAATTGAGAAAGGCAACGACTTCTTTTGCAAAGTCTTTCGTCAAAGTTCTCTTAAGTTCTATCGCTTCGGATTCTTGAAATCTCATAACGAAATTGCATCCTAATTGTTTTTTATATAAAAAAGCACTCTAAAATCCAGAAACTTGCTTTTTTGTAAAGACCGAAAAACGTAAGCAAAGAAAATAGACAAGGCAACATTGTCATTAAGCTTTTTGTTGAAGAACCCAATAACCCTTTTACCGCAAGTAAAATCACGTCATTCCCGCTCTTAGACGACTTGGGGTGAACTTGATAATACTTTTGAAGAAACAAACATAGAACGACTTTTTTCAATTTGTGTTTTTCCGTTGTCTTTTCAGCAAACAAGTATCTATCTTGTCACAAGGCACATTGCGATCGTGACGAATCATGTGCCAGTGACTTTGGGACGCATTCTCCAAATCGGCGTGTTGTTTTACTTTCCTTCATTTCCTATACTTTATTCAATGAAATCATGTCCGCCATCTTCGATACCATAAGAAAAGGAGGCATCCCATGGCAAAGAGCCTATTCGAATTCTTCCAATGGTCCAATCCGAAGAGCAGTGCCCTCTCCGAAGAGCAGACCTTCTTCGACGAGAATGCCTCCCTTTTCAATGAGCCTTTGTCCCGCTACAACGATCCGACGTCCCTTTTTGGCCTCATCCGGGCAAATATCGTTCTCCTTTCCCTCAAGAACAGGGAATATCTCTTCCATTTCATCGATAGGCTGTCCGAGGAGAATCTCCATGAGGAAAAGACACGCGATGCCATTTTCGAAAGGCTGCCCTACTTTCTTTTCAAGGGCAAGCGAATCTATGTCCCGACGTTCTCGCCGCAGGTAAACGAAAAGCTCTACGAGACACCATGGGTCTTCAAGGCCTTTCCCTACAACGCCCTCATGAAAGACAGGAACAGTTGCCTTCACTATCCCTTTGACACATACGGAAACCTCCCCTTCTCTTCCCTTTTCTCAAGGCTTGTCCGGCTGGATGTCCAGAAGGCGCCTTCCTCGGTCTTCTACCACATGGGGTTCACGACGCTTTTCGTCATCGATGACCAAGGAAATCTTGAGCAGGAGATTCCCCTAAAGGACGAAGGCCTCAAGTCCTGGCCGCCTGAGGATCTCTTCGGGAAACTCGTCCTGGTCATGGAGGACTACTTCCGCATGGATAAAATCGCATTCCTCGATCATCTTGAGGAATACCAGCTGATTTCGCCCACCTTCCATGACGATGCCATGTCGGAAATCCTGGCACGCCAGAAGAAGCAGGAAAAGAGGCTTCTAAAATGACTTTCCTCATCCATACCTTTGGTTGCAAGGTCAACAGCTACGAATCCGAGTCCCTTCGGGAACGCCTGCTCGACAAGGGCTTTTCCGAGGCAAAAGAAGGAGAAAGTCCCGATGTCGTCTTCATCAATACCTGTGCCGTTACAAACGAAGCCGAAAGAAAGGACAGGCAGAAGGTCCGCACGGTCAAGAGGCTTTATCCCGAGGCCAAGGTCGTTGTCATGGGCTGCTCCAGCCAGATCCATCCGGAATCCTATCTTCCCATCGCCGACCTCGTCCTTGGAACGACTAGGAAAGGACAGGCGGAGGGTCTCCTCTCCTCCGACAACAAATGCTTCGTCCAGAAGGAAAACCGACATCTCGCCTATGAAGATACCCCCATCCGAGAAGGCGAACATGAAGAAAGGGCCTATGTCAAGGTACAGGACGGCTGCAACAATTTCTGCGCCTATTGCCTCGTCCCTTTCGCAAGAGGCAATTCCCGGAGCCGAAAGAAGGATAGCATCCTTGAGGAGTGTCGAGTCCTCGTGGCTTCCGGCGTCAAGGAAATCGTCATCGGAGGCATCGATACCGGTTCCTACAAGGATCCCGAGAATCCCGCCTATTCCCTATCCTCCCTTTTGCGGGACATCGCCCTTCTTGATGGGGAGTTCCGCATTCGCGTCTCCTCGCTTGAGACAAGCCAGATCGATGACGAGCTAATCAAAGTCTTCCAAGACATGGGCAAGCTTTGTCCCCATTTCCATATTCCCCTCCAATCGGGTTCGGACAAGATCCTGCGCCTGATGAACAGGAAATACGGCAGCGACCATTTCCGGGACACCGTTTCCAAGATCCGGAAGAGACTCCCCCTTGCCGCCTTTTCGACGGATGTCATCACGGGCTTCCCCCAGGAAACGGAAGAGGATTTCATGTCGACTTACTCGCTTTTGAAGGACCTCTGCTTCATGCGCATCCATGCCTTCCCCTATTCGGAAAGGCCTCTTACTCGTGCCATCTCGCTTCCCGGAAAGGTCGATGTTTCCATCCGCCAGGAAAGAACGAAAAGGCTTCTGGGCCTCTCCCGGGAAAACGAGGAAATCTACCGCAAGAGCCTTCTTGGGACAAGGCAGCGCCTCCTTGTCGAGAAGAAAGTCGACGACAGGACCTTTGCCGGCTATACGGAGTATTATCTCTATTGCACCATCGAAAGCGACAGCGACATTTCCAACACCTTCCAGGACATCGAATTGAGTTGATTTTGACATTCCTTTGCCCTATACTTTCATAGTTGTCTACGGGGCCGTAGCTCATTTGGGAGAGCATCTGCTTTGCAAGCAGAGGGTAGCGAGTTCGATTCTCGTCGGCTCCAAGATCAAAACGTCCTTGGGATGTTCACATACCGCTTCGGATTGGTCCAGTGCCAGTCCTTTTTTGTTCCAAAGGAGAACCATAATGCTCCACCGAACCATCGGTTGTTTTCGTGCAAGGAAATTTCGATTGATGTTTTGACATTTTATGTCATAATAAATGTAATGTTCATTTCGTGGATAACAATGCGCTCATGATGCTATCATATTTTTGTCTTATCCATTTATAATATAATGTTTTTGCCAAAAGTCTTTTCTTTTGCGTTTTCTGTATCTTATAATTGAAGAAAACGCGAAGGAGGCTTGACGTGGAAAAAATCCCTGCACTGGCATTGGTTGGCGTGTTTCTTATCCTTCCGCTTTCCTGCACGAATGGAAAAGGAAATTCTGGCCCAAGCCTTCCATACAATTCGTCAACGGATTCTGTTTCCACGCCTTCCACGTCTGGATCCTTTTCTTCAACAACCCTTTCCTCCCTTCCCGACATCGACTCGGATATCGAAAAGGGATTTTCCGTTTCGGAAGCCTTGCCTGACATGAAGGGAAACGTGACCGACATTGCCCTCCTTGCCCTTTATCGAAATTATTCCGAGGAAATCGGATTTGACTACAGCGAAGGGTTTCTCGCCCAATTCCTCCATGACTATGAAATCGTCGACATCCTTAACCGTGGTGGAGTCACGCTAGAGACGCTAAAAATGATCGAGGAAGACTTGCTGAAGAAAGAGAGGATCTACTCTCCCTTTTCCTCGGCTGACCAACTTTCCGTTCTTCTCAAGGACGTAGATTGCGACCAGTTCGCTGCCCTCTATTGCGTCGAAAAGATTGTGAATCTTTACGGGTCCCGCTTCAGGTCGTTCGAAACATATACGCTAACCACACCATGGGGCTTTAATTCCGTTTCCGATCTGGAAAGACTTGCTGGTAAACCTGGTGAGGCAGGAAATTTCTTCCGGAACCTTAAGGATCGTTCCGAATTCGGCGATGGAACGACCTTCGACAAAGCGGATTTCTATAATGTGGAACTTGGCTTTTTCGAGGGACGTTTCTATTATGAGTTTTATTCCCGGTGTCTGGAAGCCCTATCAACGGAACAGTTCGAGATTCTCTTGGACAATGGCATCTTTACGACCTATGAGGATTCCTTCCTGAAATCGAAGAACGCCATTCCCTACTTCAACCTTCTCGGAAAGCTTCTCCATGCCCACTTCATGAACAGGGAATCTTTTGTTTCCTATATGGGATTGATGCGGAAGTCCTATTCCTCTCTTCAGAAAGGCGCAAATACCTACTTGGGAAACAGCAATCTCAAGGGGTTCAGTCGCCTTGTCTGTCTTGGCCCAAATGTGGAAGAGGCCTTGTCCTGGTGTGAAGAAAACGCCAATCGAATCTATGACGGCATCAAGTTTCTCGCTGTCTTTCTTCAATCCTTGAATCCCGGCAGTCTCTCGATACTGGACGATTTCCTTTCCAAATACGATAGGCTTTCCCAGAATGTCTCCATCGCCAACGAAGCCGTTTCCCTTTCCAAAATCGTCCAGAACGCTTTTTTGGCTTTTCCCGAGAACAGTTCTCGTTTCAGACAGGGTTTCTCCGCCTACCTTTACTGGTTTACGCTTCTGGAACAAAAGGTTTTTTCTTTCTCCCAGGAAGATTTCGGTTCCTTTAGTGAATATTCTTCAAATAGTTACTTTTACCTTAATGCCTTTTTGTCTTCGTATTCCCTAGCAGAAATCGAAACGCTGATCGAGAGCATTCCGAAGTGGTCGAGTTGGAACTCCTATGAAATGGACGATTCCCAAAAAAAAGAAATCGATTCGACAATCCAAAGGCATGCCTCGAACTATATAAACGAATTCATTTACTTCAAGTCTTTCTACCGTCTTGGCGAAGAATCCGACATTCGCCTTGGCCATTCCGGAAACGAACCGATTCCTTCAGAGGATATTAAAGGATTCACGACCGCCTATCCCCATGCCGGCATAGCCACGTTCGAATACAAGGGATTCGAAATACGTTTCAACTACATGGTGACGGATCTTACACCACGTCCTTCGACTAACATCTCGGGTGGCCTTGACACCAACTTCGTCCTTAAGGACTCGTCAATTGAAGACTACAGGTTTTCGTTCTATGACAATCCGACAATCGTGGACTTTGACACAACGACTCTTGGACAGCACGACCTCTTTGTTCAAAATGGCGAAGAATACTATGCCTCCGATTACTATGTCTATGCCGAAAACGGCCTCGAGACTCTCTATGACTTCGGGACATATTATCAAGGCGCAATTTCTTCCAGAAGTTTCCAAGCGCAGGCCAAGCACCGGATACGCTTGGAAGACGGAACGAAGACGGATTGGATTGTCGGAAGCAGCGAGACTTTTAAAATGTCCCTGGACTTCTCGACTCCTGGCAGGAAACAGCTGAGAGAGGAACTTCTCCTCGACGGAAAGCTCGTCGAGGCAAACTATTGCTATGAAGTCCTTCCGACCTTGGAAAGCCAATCCTATGGGATGAACCCCGATTCCTTTATTTGGCTTTGCCAAGATTCCGAAGAATACCTCAACGAGGATTACTGTCTATACCGTTTTCCCATCCAATCCGAGGGTGGCTGGATTTCCTACTCACCGCTTTACCTTAAAACATTCTTTACCCTTGAGGATGGCACCATCGCTTTGGAAACGCTCGACCGGTATGATATTGACTTCGACTATGAAGAAATAACTGTCGACAAAGAAGTCCATCTCAAGGATTTTGATATTGCGACGAATACAACGGGCGTCTTCCTCGATAGTACGGAGCCCATTGTCAACCTTCCTGTCTACGACAACGAAGGCAATATCCAGTCTTATCGAAAAATTCCTTTCGGGTTAGAGTACAAAGTCCTACCGGCAACAATCCAATCCATCGCGAATGTTCGCACAATGACTTTGGAGTTTTTGCCGGATGGCACGATTTTGAATTATGAAGAGGATAGGGATATTCCAGTGTATTTGGGTTTAAAGACTAGTGAATCCTATGAGGAAATCCAAACGCATGTTTTAATAAGCGAGATTGTCAAAAAGATACGGGATTTCTCGCTTGGCGAACATGTCGTGACACTTCCTTTGGACTTCGGACACTACACTTTCGATGTGGATATCCCCTACCGTGTCGTCGATAGCTCCATTCCGGGAAGATAGTCGTCAGTATCGTTTTGAATTATATAGGAGAGCCTGCCATGAAAAAACAAATCCTTTCCTTCATCGCCTTCCTGTCCGTGATTGCGCCACTGTCTTCCTGCTCCAACAACAAGAACCCTGGCACAGGAGGAAATACCGGAGGAGGCGGTATCGTCAATACCACGACAACGCCAGACATCCCGGTCATCGATGTCACCAATCCCTTCTTCAGCGATATCCTCCGCAAAGGTTTTGCTGTCTCTTCCACCGTCCCTGCCATCAAGAGCAACCTCACGCAAGAACAGCTTAATGCTTTTCTGGATAGGGTTTTCACCCATTTCCATGTCGAGAACATCGGATACCCGAGATTGCCATTCGATTTCTTTTCCTCGGAGAAATCTTTGGAGGCCTTGAAAACCGGAGGCGTCACGCAAGAACTTCTATCCGGCATCGAAGACATTCTTACGACCACCCCTTTTATCGAGTCCATTCAAAAGATCGATCAGGAAAGATACGAAGAGGGAGAAATCTCAAAGGAGACCGTTCTCGAGGCCGTGCAATGCTTCACGCCTTTCCTCAAACTCGGAACGCAAGATCAGTTTGCCGCCATCACCAGCATCCTCTTGGAATTTTTCTTGGCTCCCTATACTGCGTTTCAGGACTCTTACAATGCCTTTACATTTGGCATGTATGGCCTCTATTCGATTGCCTTGAATGTTCTTCCCCTTATGACAGGAAAGGTCCAAGCCTTCTTCCAGAATTTCTTCGAAGACTCCAACATTGATACGAACAATCTCTCCTTTGCCTCAACGGCATACGCCTGCTTTGCCACACCGGAATTGTCTTTCTTCGTCGGACGCTTTGCCTACCAGCTCCTCAACTCGGCCCTATCCAACTTAGGCGAAGAGAACCTTGCCGAGTTGATCCAGCTTTCCTTAAACTGGTTTGCCAATTTCGATGCCTTCGATTCCGAACAAAGCGCGCGTCTTGGAAATCTCTATGGTCGTGTCCTGGAGGATTGTTTCATGGATTATTCCTCCTTCCAGAACTTCGTTCGCCTTTTCGCAACCTCCCTGTCCAACATGCCGAAAAAGATCGAGACGGACTTTTTTTCCTACATTCCCGGACAGTTCCTTGCCTATACGGAAGACTACAAAGCGGCCGTGGACAAGATGTCCAAGGACGGGAAAGGGTATTTTGCTACCATCAAGTTCGTGGCCAACGTGATGAAGAACATGGATGCCAGGGATTACGATGCCGCCTATCATTTCTTCGAGACCATGTTCCGAACCTACGACTATGAAAACATGGACTTCTCCACGGACATCATACGCTTCTCGAAAGTCATCACGGAAGCCTTCACGCGTTTCCCGTTGGACAAGAACGCCATCATCGATGGCATTGCCCGCAGTGGAGATCTCTTCATGTCCGTCATGCCGTTTGCCCTATCCTTTGACGTTTCCTCGTCCTATGTTTCCGGCTCTTTCGGCAAATTTTACTTCCCGCCGCTGGACACCGATGCCTTGATGGAACTTCTCCAGGAATCCGCCACGCTCGACCCCGACAACGCTTCCCAGGAAGAAAGGGACAAGATCAATAACGTTGTCATGGAAATCGCTAAGGACATGGAAGAAAACTATTCCCAGACCTTCTATTCCCTTTCCGGAAAAGCCTGTTACCGTGTCGGAGAGAAGCCTTCCTTCCAGATTCAGTCTTCAGACTCTTCCCTACTCATCGACATTCCCGAATCCGACATCCAAGGCTTCGATAGCAGTTCGCCACGTTCGGGAATCGCAACCTTCGTCTATGACGACATCACTTTCGTCTATTCTTATCTCGTCTCGAATTCGAGTGATATCATACAGGCCTATTGCGTCGGGGACATATGGTCCGGAAAGGTTGCCCTCGGCACCCCAAGGGAAGAAATGCCAGATGTCTACTGTCGAAAGGCCTACGGCCCAGCAGAGCTCGTGGACAAGAACACTATCATCGACTATGAGGCCTCGACTGTCGGCATCCACTATGCCTACATCCCCGTCGGAGAGGAATATGTCATTTTCTCCTATGAGGTCTATGACCCCGATACGACAAGCCTTGTCTTCGATTTCGGAACGCACTACAAAGGCGAATATGAATCGCAGAATTTCCGCTGTTCGATTGCGTACAAAAAGGATGGGGAACCGGAACAGCAATTGACAAACAGTTCCTCGATTACGACCTGTCTCGATTTTTCGTCTCCAGGAAAAAAGGAAAAGAGGATGAGGCTCCAGATCGATGGAAGGCTAATCGAGAACGCCATCGCCCGATATGAGGTCGAAGACACGGTTTCTGCCTCGACCTATGTCTATTGCGAGGTCGATTATTCTGTTGAGGAATTCTACCAAGGGACAAACGAATACCTAAACATAAAGGACAGGGAATATTCGGTCAGCCGCTCCAATCTGCAAAGTAACTTCACCTTGCCCGATGGCACCAAGATAAGCGTTTCATACAACAGTCTCTATGACAGTCCTGACAATATCTATTATGATTCCAGTCAGTTGACGGCACTCCATTTCGAAAACGAAGCTTTCGACACTACGACACCCGGAAGCAAAATGGCCTTTGCCCAGGAGAAAATCGACGTTTCCATTGTCGACAGCCTCGGAACCAAAGTCGATGCGCAAACCATGCCCGTTGCCATGGACTACGAGGTCATCGCCGGTTCGTTTGACTACGAATACTCTTTCGACGAGGCGGAATACGTCTTCAACAGAGATGGGAATTCCGATAGTTACTATGCCGAAGCCACGATTGCGGTGACATTCGCCTCGGATAGCGGCTATGATAACGTGAGTGATAATTTTTATAGGGATTTCAGACTGAACGAGATTTCCCAGAATGCCGATTTCGACCTAACGCCAGGGAGCCATTCCTATACGGTCTATGCCGAATGGGAAAGATATGGCAACACCTATCGTCTTCCGTTGACCCTCCGGTATATCGTCAATGAATAGCAATAAAAAGGCCTTCCCCATTGCGAGAAGGCCTTTTCATTCGCCTACTTCCGATAGAGGATGTGGATCGAATCCCCGGGATAGGTCTTGACTTCCTCGAGATGGAAATAGGCCGGGAAGCCTTCCGCATTGTCTCCGCCGACTGCAGTCAGTTCCTTCCTTCCGCCCTGGACGCCCGGACAGATGACGAGGCTGATCCTGTCGACGAAGCCTTTCCGGAGGAACTCGGCATTGATGGCCGGTCCGCCGCAGAGGGCAAAGGAATCGACCTTGTGGATCCTTTCGAGCTTTTCCAGGAAGAGGGCGATGTCAAAGTCTTCCTCGCCGCAGATGAGGTATGGGATGCCCATGGCCTCGAGATAGGCGAAATATCGCCTATTGGCCTTCTTCGTGGTCGCGACGACATAGCGCGATTTCCTTCCGCCATAGTCGTTGTAGGGCGTTTCATAGAAGTTCTTGCCATAGCGGTCGATGGCGATGCAGAGATACTCGTCTTCGGCGGAAATCTCCTCGTATTTCGGCATCACGTCGTCATAGACGGATAGATCGGGACGATAGTCGCTCTTGAATGTCTCCCTTCCGCATCCCCACGCGCGGAAGTTGCCGAAGGTGTAGTCGTCATAGAGGTTTCCGGCCTCCTCGCAGAGCGGACCATCGGGGTAGTTGTCGAGGGTGGTGACGATCTTCCCATCGATCGTCTGGTACATATGGACGGTGACTTTCATTGCCATGTCTTTTTCTCCTTTCCAAAATAGCCTAACACAATGTCAGAAAGGTTTCCAATGCCTTGGATCGATTCGGGAAAATGCCTCTTTCTTATTGTTCGTCCTTCTCTTCCTTTATCGGCCTTCCGTCCTTGTCATAGTTCTCGTCCTTCTTCTTCTTCGGGTCGATCAGGACAAGCTTCCGCATCCTGTCGTAGATGCCTTTCCCGACTGCCTTCCTTGCCGCCTTCCTTTCCTGGATCTTCCTTGCCACCTCACCGGGAACGATTTCGGAAAGAAGCTCTTTCTTCTTTGTGCGAAGTTCCTTTCTCTTCTCCTCGAGATAGGCCTCGTAGGGCAAAAGGACCTTGGCCTTCTTGGTATACTTGGCAACCTTGGCAAAGAGACCCAAAGAGGAAAAAAGGTCGATGAAGAAGATGCCGTAAACGATGCCGAGAATGAAGATGAAGGAGAAATGGGCGACAAGGCCATCCCCGCCGTACATGTATTCGAACATGTTCTCGAAGAGTGCCAAGACGAAGGGAGATAGGGCATAGTAATAGAAGACGGAAGCGACAAGCCAGACGAGGGAAAAGACGGGACAGACGATGCCGAGGATGTTTCCCTTCATGTTGGAATAGTCCCAGAGCTTGACCTTGAAGCCCTTGACGAAGATAAGGCCGGCGACAAACTCCAGAAGGACAAGAGAGAGCCACATGATGACGATTGGGATCAAGTCATAGACGGTCGGTCCGCTTGGCGCGCCAACGTGCCCGGGCATGTTCCCCCAGGGATTGTAGAAAGGCATGTCGGAAGGAAGATTGCCGACGATGACCATGACAAGGGTCAGCATCAAGATAAGTCCGAAGCCGTAGAGAGGAAGCCAGGGACCCCGCATGAACCCGGGATTGACCCATTTTCCCGCCGAGAAGAAGCGACGGAAGAGGACCTCGCATGCATAGCCGATCATGTTTCCCAGAAGGAACATGAAAAGATAGACGATGAGGACCATGCCGATTGTTATGTCGATTCGCTGGATAAGAAACATTCCGTGTATACCTCGATTTAGAATGATAACATATTACTGCCCATATTACTGCCAACGATCGGCCACCATGAAGGAGGAAGAAAGATGAACGATTTGAGAATCGCGTTCCTGGGAACGCCAGAGATATCCGCCCATGTCCTCAAGGGCCTTGTCGAAAACGGCATGGACGTCTGCCTTGTCGTCACCAAGGAAGACAAAATCCGCTCAAGGGGAAACAAGGTCGAGGAATCCCCTGTCGCCAAGATGGCAAGAGAACTGGACATCCCCTGCTTCAAGCCCCATCGGATCAACAAGGAGCATGATTTCCTTATCGAAACCAAGCCAGACCTCCTGCTGACCTTTGCCTATGGCCAGATCCTTTCCGAGGAAGTCCTCTCCTTGGGAAGGCTCAAGCCTCTCAACCTACATGCGTCTCTCCTTCCGAAATACCGAGGCGCGGCACCAATCCAATATGCTCTAAGAAACGGAGACAAGACAACCGGCGTGACCTTGATGGAGATGGTCAAGGAAATGGATGCCGGAGATATCTATGCCCAGGAGGAAATCGACATCCTTCCGGAGGACAACTACACGAGCCTTGCAAGGCGGCTTAGCGACCTTGCCCTTTCCATGGCACTGAAATACCTCCCTCTCTTCGCCAAAGGCGAACTCATGCCGAGAAAACAGGACGAGAAGCTTGTCACCTTCTGCCCGACCATCAAGAAGGAGGAGGAAAAGCTTCTCCTCGACCAAAGCCCTAAAAGCTTCGTCAACCAGGTCCGCTCCCTGAGCGAGGAACCCTGCGGCCATCTTCTGCTGGATAGCGAGATGCTCAAGATCTACAGGGCAAGCGTCCATTCCGAGGAAGTCCTTGCCCCCGTCGGGACCATCCTCAAGGCGCGCAAGAAGGAAATCCTCCTCCAGGTTTCCCAGGGTATCGTCAATCTCGAGGAACTCCAAAGGCCGGGAAAGAAGCGTCTTTCCGCAAGCGACTTCAACAACGGCAATCCCATCGAAGGAAAGGTGCTTGAATGAACAAGACCAACGCCATGCGCTTTCTGGACAAGGAAAGAGTCGCCTACAAGGCCATCGATTATTCCAAGTCCGGGGCCGTCGATGCCAAGTCCGTTGCCGCTTTTCTTGGGGAGGATGTCGGCCATGTCTTCAAGACACTGGTGACAGTCGGGAAAAGCCGACAGCACTATGTTTTCGTCGTTCCCGCCGACAAGGAACTCTCCCTGAAGAAGGCCGCCCTTGCCGCGGGCGAGAAGAACATCGAGATGATTCCGCAGAAGGAGCTCCTTCCCTTGACGGGATACGTCCACGGCGGCTGTTCCCCGCTTGGCATGAAGAAGAGCTTTCCCACCTTCGTCGATCTCTCCGCAAAGGGAAAGGACTTTGTCTATGTCTCCGGGGGAAAGGTCGGTCTTCAGATACAAATCGATCCGGAAGAGCTCGTCGCTTTGATAAAGGGAAGCTTCGCCGATATTGCCCAATAATCGCGCCATGAAAAAAGCCATCTTCCCGCGGAAAGATGGCTTCTTTTGATTTCCTATGGAGCTTACTGGGCCTTGCCGATGGAGCCGAAGACTTCCATCCTCTCCTTGACCTTGGCCTTGATGGCCTCGTAGCCAGGCTTGAGGAGCTTTCTGGGATCGAAGCCCTTCTTGTCCGGATCGGGAGCGGCCTTTCCGGCAACGCAGTAATCGACCGTGGCAGCGGCAAAGACAAGCTGGCAGTCGGTGTTGACGTTGATCTTGCTGACGCCGTTGGCGATAGCCTTCTTGATCTGCTCATCGGGGATTCCGGTTCCGCCATGGAGGACAAGGGGGATGTGGTTCGTCGCGGCATGGATTCTCTCGAGGGCATCGAAATGGAGACCCTTCCAATCCTTGGGGTAGATGCCGTGGATGTTGCCGATGCCGGCAGCGAGGAAGTCGACACCCAGAGCGGCGATCTTGGCGCACTCTTCGGGATCGGCGATTTCGCCATCCGCCGTGATGCCATCCTCGGTTCCGCCGATGGCGCCGACCTCCGCCTCGATGGAGAGGCCGCAATCATGGGCAAGGTTGACAAGCTCGGTCGTCTTGCTGACGTTCTCTTCGAAGGCGAAGTGGGAACCGTCGAACATGATCGAAGTGAAGCCGGCGGCGATGCAGGCCTTGGCCCCCTCATAGCTTCCGTGATCCAGATGGAGAGCGACGGGGACGGTGATGCCAAGGCTCTCGTCCATGGCACGGACCATGGCGGCGACGGTCTTGAATCCGGTCATATACTTGGCAGCGCCTTCGCTGACGCCAAGGATGACAGGGGAGTGGAGTTCCTGGGCAGTCGTCAGGACGGCCTTTGTCCATTCCAGGTTGTTGATGTTGAACTGTCCGACGGCATAATGGCCATCGCGGGCAAGCTTCAGCATCCTGCTAGCGTTTACCAACATTTCTAGAAAACCTCCTATTGGTTTTTCGACATTCCTATTTTAGAAACTCGTCCTTCTTTTTACAATCGCTTTTCTCTTAAGTCATATTGCCTTGAAAGCCCTGAACTTCCTTCCTATAATCTAGGAAAGAACCGGCGGAGGCTCTGCCTCATGATCAACTAACTTGGGCGTCAGTGATCATCACGGTTCTTTTTGTTTTTTCCCTTTTGTCGAAGAGCTTGAGGATGAGATAGAGAAAGAAAAGCCATAGAACATCGAACATGTCCATGACGCACCTCCTTTCCCCGACAGCATCCCTGTCGGCGGAAGACGGAAACGAAGCAAGGAAAGAAAAGAGGAAGAACCGACGCCGGATCTTCCAAAGGCCGTTGTCACCAGCCTTCACTCTTTATTTGACCTCGGAAAGCAAAAAGCAAACCTCAAGAACAAGAAACATCATTCAAGTCATCCCTTCCCGCATGCAAGACAACACCGAATCTTCCGATGTTCCTTGTCTACCGATATTTCTTTTCGAAATTGTATTTTTCCTTATACATTTACACAAAAAAAGCCTGTCAAGAAAAATCGCTTCGATATGTTGTAAGGGCTTACTTCACGGATTTAAGAAAGAAAACAGCCTTCCCCTTAGAAAACATGAAAGGGCTTAAAACGTAAAATTCCATTCGTATCTTTTTTTCCTCTTCTTTAAGGTGCTACAATCATGGCGAAGAAATGGGTATAGGGGACCTGTATTGGCGGTCCTGTCTCTAGCCCCGGCCGAACAGGGGACTATCCATTTAATCCAAGGCACCGGCCAGACATCTACGGATTAAATGGGCTCATACTTCGGATAGAGCCCATTTTTTCAAAAAGAAGCCGTATTTTCATACTCAAGGAGGATAATGAACGTATGAAAAAGAAGATCTTCTGTGCCGTTTTCTCCCTTCTTGCCGTTGCCGGTCTTGCTTCCTGTGACAATACCGGAAACTCTGGTTCCGGCGCCACTGGCGAAATCGACATCGCCCTCATCACCGATTCCGGAAAAGTCAACGATAACTCCTTCAACCAGTTCACCTGGGAAGGCGTCGAGGATTTCTGCGAGGAAAACAATCTTTCTTGCAACTATTTCGATCCTTCCGAATACACAGATGCCGGTCGTGCCGATGCCATGAGAAGAGCCATCCAACGCGGTGCCGATGTCCTTGTCCTTCCTGGCTACCTCCATTCCCCTGCCGCCTACACGATAATGAACGAATTCCCGAACGTCGACATCCTTTTCATCGATGGCCAGCCTAACGATGCCGATGGCAATATCGTCATGAAGGAGAACGTCAGCTCCACGGTCTACAAGGAATATGAGCCTGGCTATCTTGCCGGCTATGCCGCCGTCAAGGAAGGCATCCTCAACCTTGGCTTCGCCGGTGGTATCGAAATCCCTGCCGTCCAGAAGTATGGCTTCGGATTCATCTCCGGTGCCCTTGATGCCGCCATTGAGGATGATGTCAAAGTCACCATGCAGTACACCTATGCCGGCTCCTTCGATCCCAGCCAGGAACTCCGTACCAAGATGGACGGATGGTATACCACCCAGAACGTCGACTGCATCTTTGCCTGCGGAGGCGGAATCTATTCCTCTATCATGAATGCCGCCCAGGCCGCCAACAAGAAGTGGATCGGTGTCGACGTTGACCAGTACGAGCTTGACAAGGAGCACATTGTCACCTCTGCCATGAAGAGCCTCGCCAAGTCCACCCAGGTTTCCCTGAAGGCCTGGCTTGAAAACGACAGATCCTGGCCGGAAGAATACGCCGGAAAGATCGAGAACGTGGGTGCCAAGGAAGGCCTTATCGGTCTTCCCGAAGAGGGCGCTTCCTGGACGTTCAAGAATTTCACCAAGGAAGAATACAAGACCATCTATGACAAGCTCGCCGCCGACGACAGCTTCTCCGGCGTTTCCTTCGATGGTGCTTCCACCGTTTCCTTCGATCCCAGGAACAGAGATCTCTCCCACATCGACGTCACCTTTGACTCTGCCGTTTCCAACATTCCTACCGGCTTTACCCGCTAATCCGTTTCCCCGGGAAAATAGGATAGGCTAAATGTTAGCACTGGCTTCTTTTTGCTAAAATCGAGGGGCCAGTGCTTTTATTGAAAAAGGAAAGGAGGTCCATCATGTCCGAAGAAAAGACGAATTCGATGGCGCAGGACGATTCCATCGCAGTCGAAATGCGCAACATCACGAAGGTTTTCGGACCCCTGGTTGCCAATGACGACATCAATATCGTCCTGAAAAAGGGTGAGATTCATGCCATCCTTGGCGAAAACGGGGCCGGAAAGTCGACGCTGATGTCCATCCTCGGCGGTCTCTATCCGCCAACAAGCGGAGAAATCTTCCTCAAGGGGTCCAATAACCCCATCAAGCTAAAGGACCCGAACGATGCCACGAAACACGGTATTGGCATGGTTCACCAGCATTTCATGCTCGTCGACATCTTTACCGGTTTCGAGAACATCATTCTTGGGCATGAGACAGCAAACAAGCTCGGTTTCTTGAAGAAGAAGGTAGCCAAGGAAAAGATCGAGAAGCTGATGGATACTTATGGCCTCCATATCGATCTCAACAAGATGACGCGCGACATGTCGGTGGGCATGCAACAGAAGGTCGAGCTCCTCAAGATGCTCTACCGGGATTCGGAAATCCTCATCTTTGATGAGCCTACCGCCGTCCTGACTGCCCAGGAAATCGAAGAACTCATGAAAATCATCCGGAATCTCCGCAATGAGGGAAAGTCCATCCTCTTCATCTCCCACAAACTCAATGAGGTGCGCGAGATTTCCGATAGGGTCAGCATCCTTCGTCGCGGAAAGATCGTGGGAACCTATGAAACCAAGGACACGGACAACGAATTCCTTGCCTCGAAGATGGTCGGGAAATTCGTCTCCTTCACGACGGAAAAGTCTCCTGCGAACCCTGGCAATGTCGTCCTCTCGCTAAAGGATCTCTGCGTCCGCAAGAGCGATTCGCACAAGCTTGCGGTGGACCACCTCTCCCTGGATGTCCGGGAAGGCGAGATCATCTCGATTCTGGGCGTTGACGGAAACGGTCAGGAAGAGCTCGTCAATGCCATCACCGGACTCGGGAAAATCAAAAGCGGAAGCGCAAAGCTCTACGGACAGGAGCTTTCAAAGGCGAGTATCCTGAAGCGGAACAAGGCCGGCATCGCCCACATCCCAAGCGACAGGCATCGCCACGGGCTGATCCTCGATTACAACATCATGTATAACACGATGCAGGAACTCGTCGACCATCCCTACTTCACCAAAGCCGGATTCCTTCGTTCAAAGAACATCAAGGCCTTCTCCGACGAAATCATCAAAAAGTACGATATCCGCTCCTCCATGGGGCCCTATACGCTGACTAGAAGCATGTCCGGCGGCAACCAGCAGAAGGTCATTGTCGGTCGCGAAATCGAAAGGGACTGCCCCTTCCTCCTTGCCGTCCAACCGACAAGAGGCCTGGATGTCGGTGCTATCGAGAACATCCACAAAATCATCATCGGCGAGAGGGACAAGGGCAAGGCCATTCTTCTCATCTCACTCGAAATCGATGAGGTCCTCAATCTTGCCGATACCATCTACACCATCTACGAGGGCAAGATAACAGGACGCTTCGATCCGAAAAAGACGGACTATTCCGAACTCGGTCTCTATATCACCGGTGCGAAAGTGCAGGATGAATTCAAAAAGGAGGGAAAATAGGATGAAGACCAATCTGAACGATGCCATCAACAAACCCTTCACCTACCTTTCCGGACGCGAATGGAAGGACAAGAGACCCCTTAGCAAGTGGGAACTCCGCGCCCAGCCTTCCTATCGTCTTCTGACAAACAAGCTTTCCCTCCCAAAAGGGGCCAATTACGCCACGGAGAAAAGGGAAAGACGCGTTTTCGCCTTCAAGTACAACGCCTCCGTCATTTCCGCCGCCATTCTTGCCATCGTCATTGGCCTCCTTCTTGGCGTCGTCCTTCTTTTGACGATGCCCGACCGCATCGGCGAGGGTCTTTCCGGCTTCTTCTACGCCATCTTCCCCCAAGCAGCACCGATTCCCATCTACGACCAAGTCATCAGTTACCAAATATTCTATAAGGCCGGCCCACTTCTCTTCTGTGCCCTCTCGGTCGGTTTCTGTTACAAGTGTGGTCTTTTCAATATCGGTGGTTCCGGCCAATTTACCCTTGGTGGAATGGTTGCCTTGGTATTTGCCATCTTCTTCCATACGCATTGGCTTGTCGGATTGCTTCTCGGTATCGTCTTCGGTATGCTTGTCGGCGTCATCCCGGGCCTTCTCAAAGCCTTCTTCAACATCAACGAGGTCATCACGTCGATCATGCTCAACTGGATAACGCTCTTCATCTGCAACGTCCTTTTCTACAACGTCCCTGGCGTCCAGAACTCGACGGGAGAACAGTCGATCAATCTAGCCACCCTTTCCAAGGAATACCCAAATCTCATGATTCCTCGCTTCGACGATTCCGGCTATCTTAACATCACCATCGTCGTCGGCATCGTTATCGCCATCATCCTTGCCATCGTCCTCTTCAAGACCTCCTTCGGTTACAAGCTCCGCGCCGTCGGCTTCAATCGCGATGGGGCGCGCTGTGCCGGCATTTCCGACAAGAAAAACATTATTCTTTCCTTCCTCGTCGCCGGCGGACTTTGCGGCCTTGGCGGTGCCTTCTTCTATCTTCTTGGTCCGGATACTTATCTGCCAAGCGTCTCGGAAGTCGCAAGCCAGGGCTTCGATGCCATCCCGATTGCCCTTCTTGCCAACAACAATCCCATCGGAATCATTTTCACGACGCTCTTCATTTCCATGCTCCAGGTCGGTGGTCAAGGTCTCCAACCCAACTACAACAAGGAATTTATCGACATCGTCATCGCCATCATCCTCTATGTCTCCGGCTTTGCCGCACTCATCCAGAACGTCTTCCTCCGACAGAGAAGGATCAAGCCCAAGAAGTCAAAAGCTTTGAAGGAGGATCTCGTCCTTCCGGAATCCAGCGTCAAGACAACACCGGAAAGCATCGCCTTGGAAGGAGGTAAGGAAAATGTCCGTTGACATCATGAACATATTGAATACGACCAGCGGCGTCCTCGTCGCACTCGTTCTCGTTGCCCTTCCGCTCATCATTGTCGCCTATGCCGGCATGACCTCCGAACGTTCCGGTATCATCAACCTCGGTCTCGAAGGCATGATGGTCCTTGGCGCCTTCACCGGATTCGCCATGCTGAAGGTCTTCGATCAATCCGGTTTCGGTGCCTCCCAACCACTCCTTGCCACGCTTGTTGCCGCCTTGGTCAGCATGGTTGCCGGTTTCATCGTCTCTCTTCTCCTCTCCTTTGCTGCCATCAAGCTCAAGGCAAACCAGGTCATCATCGGAACCGCCATCAATATCATGGCCCCGGCCCTTCTCATCCTCATAGCCTGGGCCCTCTGGGGAAACGGCGGCGAGAAGATCGCCACCCCGAGCTGGATTCTGCTCTTCCACGACAACCTCATGGATGCCTCGGCCCTTCCTGCCACGCCTTCGACCATGGACTACATCGGTTACTTCTTCAATCGCCTCTTCTTCTCCAACTTCATCATCACGACACCTCTCATCATCCTCATCGCCATTGCCCTTGCCATCTTCCTCTACCGGACGAAGACCGGCCTTCGCCTTCGTGCCTGCGGCGAAAATCCCCAGGCTGCCGATAGCGTCGGCATCAACGTCTACAGGATGCGTTTCCTTGGGACGTCGCTCTCTGGTGCCCTTGCCGGAATCGGAGGCTTTGCCATTTGTCTCTATATCGGCTTCAACGGAACGGTCGTTGGCTTCGGCTTCCTGGCCCTGGCGGTCATGATCTTCGGAAACTGGAAGCCCGTCCCGATTGTCTTCGCCGGTATTGTTTTCGCCCTCTTCCGCGTCATTGCCGTCATGCCCGGCATCCTGCCCGATATCGTCATCAACGGAAAGCCACTCTCAAACGGCAACCAGATTTATTACTGCATACCCTACTTGGTCACTTTGATCATTCTCATCTTTGCTTCGAAGCGTAGCCGTGCCCCGAAAGCCGAAGGTATCCCCTACGACAAGGGCGCCCGCTGATACCATCCTGAAAGGAAATTCTTATCATGAAAGTCAATGTCTATCCGATTGTCTCTTCCCTCCACAACCAGAGAATCATCGACGAGATGAACGTCATGCTCAAGCCGCTTTCGGAGAAAGGCGTCGTCTTCTCCTTCGTCGAAAGTCCCAAGGATCTCTATGACGATTGCGACCTTTCCCTTGTCCTCGTCCAGTCCGGTGGTTCGGAGAACCTTTTCCTGAAGGCCTTCGGCGATCTCAAGGAACCCTATTACCTCCTCACCTATGGCGCCAACAATTCCCTTGCCGCCTCTTTGGAAATCCTGTCCTTCCTTGTCCGCCACGGACTCAAGGGCGAAGTCCTCCACGGCAGCGAGGACTATCTCCTTTCCCGTTTCGAGGAACTTGCCGGAAAGAAGGGGAAAAAGGAAGCAAAATATCGTCTTGGCGTCCTGGGCCATCCTTCCGACTGGCTCATCGCCTCGGATGTCGATTACGACAAGGCCCGGGAACTTTTCGACGTCGAGCTTGTCGACCTTCCCATTTCGGAAGTCGCCGACCTCTACGAAAAGGAACCGGAGCAGCTTGATGAAAGCCTGAACGTCTCTTCCTTCGACAGAAGGGAACTCGTCAAGGCATACCGTCTCTACAAGGCGCTTGAGAAAATCGTTTCCATTCATCGCCTTGACGGCTTCACAATCCGCTGCTTCGATCTCCTCGGCAGCCTAAAGACCACCGCCTGCCTTGCCCTTGCCCTCTTCAATTCCAGGAACGACTGCCTTGGCACCTGCGAAGGCGACATCCCTTCCATGCTTTCCATGTTCGTTTCCAAGTACGTCCTCAAGACGGAATCCTTCCAGTGCAACCCGAGCCGCATCGACGTCGAGAGGAACAAGATCGTCCTTGCCCACTGCACCCTTCCCCTCTCCATGTGCGAAAGCTATGTCTTCGACACGCACTTCGAGTCGGGGATCGGCGTTGGCATCCACGGCGAGATAAAGGAAGGCGATGTCACCCTCTTCCGCATCGATTCCGCCCTTGCCGAGTTCTTCGTCGAGGAAGGAACGCTCGAGAAGGACCTCTACGAGAAGCATCTCTGCCGCACGCAGATTGTCCTATCCCTTCCCCGTCTCGACACGATCCTGACCCATCCCCTTGGAAACCACGAGATCGTCATCAAGGGACACAGGGCAAAGGAAATCGTCGACTATTTCACGGCCAAGGGTCTTAGGCGAATCTAGGAAGGCATCTTCCACTGACAGAAGAAAAGGGTGTCTTGAACACTATTGTTCGGACACCCTTTTTGCTTTCTGAGTCCTTCCTTTTCCGGTAAAGATCTGCCTGGCATAAGATTCCTCTCTCTAAGGCAAGAGAGAAATGAAGGCCGGAATTTCCTTAAGATGTGATTATCAAGACTCTTATCAATACACCATTCTGAGGTTATCCAATATCGAGTTTATACACCAAACCGAGGTTATTGTTTCCCAATAATGCTAAATAAGCTAAATTTATTGTACAGTTTTTAAGACTCTTGAATGTCGAATATCTTCCATCCGATTTCCCGAATCGCCTTCCGCGGCAAGAACCCCGTCCGTTTCGCCCCAATATAGGTCCTACTTGACGAGCCTTCTTATCTCCTTGAGGATATCCTTGTGATAGGGCCTGTTGAGTTCGAGGACAATCTCGTCGTCTTCGACCCAATTGAGGACAAGCTTCTGTCCTTTGTAGTCGAGACGGTACTTCCGCTTGTACTTGACCGGTCCGATGAAGAAGCCAGCGGCAAGGAAATCCCGCAGGCACTGGTTCTCGTCCTCCCAGACCTTCTGAAATTCCCCTTCCCGGACAAGGACGTTGATGGGACGGATGACCTTGCCGTCCTTTCTCAGCTTCGCCTTGCCCTTGTGGACGAGGGAGGAGGGAAGATAGCTCTTGCCGTTGTCGTCCGAGACGCTTCTTAGGCGCAGGACGTTGCTGATCAGGGAATCCGTCTTCTCGCCCGGACAAGTGAAATAGGTATCCTTCTGATAGGCAAGGCTTTCCACCTTCGAGAGCGAAAGAAGCTTCTTGGCCTTCCTGGGATCCTGGATGACGATTTCCTCCTTGGTCGTGTAGAGGTCTCCGGCACGGATCTCGGAGAAGGCCATGTCGTTGTAGAGGAGGATGTCGCTATCCAGCCGGGACGGGAAGATCGTCTCCTGGTAGGACTTGAGGATCGATGTGAAATAGAGCTTGGTCGTGAAGGCACTGCTTGCCGAGGAGATCTTCGCATCGCGGATGATGCGGCGCAAAAAGAGGGACTTGGCATTGCCGGCGATGAAGTCCTTGATGACGTTCCTGGCCTTGCAGAATTCCTTCAGGACCGTCTTGTCGAGGGCGTAAATGCCTTCCACGATGATGCAGTCATAGTCCTTTCCGTCGATATAGGTGTCGGAAGGGACGCGTTCGGAAATGACCTTGGAATAGTCCTTTGCCCGTATCCGCCTGTCCTGGCAGAGCTTCTTGATGTCCTGGCAGGCTTCCTTGAGGTCATAGACGCTCGTCTCGTCGAAATTGAGCTTCTTCCATTCCTGGTAAAGACCCTCGATGAAGGTCTTCATGTCCTTTTCCGGAACGAGGCCCTGAAGCGCTTCTTCGATCTTAAGGAGAACGGGACGGGAATACTTGGCGTCGAAGGGGACGTCATAGATGATTTCCTTGATCTTCCTGTGGATGGCCTTCATGTTCTTCAGGGAATCGTGGAAGTAATTGAGATTGACCTTATTGGATATGATTGCCGAAAGGCCAACGTTGTACTTGTCCAGGGAGATGGTGACGGCGTTGTGGCCATTGTGCTTGAGCATGGTGGCAAGATAGTCGGCGCAGAAGGACTTTCCCGAGGAGGAGGCCCCGGCGATGAGGACGATGGCCTTCTTCTCCTTTTCGAGGACCTCCTCGATCAGGTCGAGGTTGCAATAGCCCCATTTGTCGACGTGATGGATCGTGATCATCCTAGCCTCCTATCTGGCTGATCCAGCCCAAGAGCGCATTGGCCGTGTCATAGAAAAGCCTTCCCAAGGAGAAGGAGCCCGTGCCAAGGCCGAGGTCGTTGAAAAGCCAATCGTGGAGGACGAAGTTTTCCGCGCGGATGAGAAGCTGGTCGACGAAGACGACGATGGCCATGAGAACGAGGATGTGGACGCTGGCGAAGAAGACGCGCTTCACCATGCCAAGGATGCGGCCTACGATTCCCTTTCCGTCCTCGCCAAGGATTGGTTCGGCGATGATGCGGAAGAGGAGGTTGAGGATAATCGTGAAGAGGATGAGGAAGAGAACGAAGAGGACAAGGATCAGGGTATAGTAGCTGAAGGAACTTGCCATGGCGGTGCGGACGTCCGCGGAAACGTCAAAGGCGCCGGAGATAAAGAAACCCCGGAAGAAGACAGGGAAATGCATCTCGGCGAATCCTTGCGAAAGAAGGTCATACTGGGCTTCGGCGGAAAGATTGACAAGACTTTCGGAAAAGACGCCTTCCATCGGGATGCTGTCGATATAGAGACCGGAAAGCCATTCCCCGCCAATGGGCGTGGACATCAGGCCCCTGGCAATGGGAATGCCGACGAAGTAACTGGCGGCAATGGCAAAGAGAAAGGCGAAAAGCTTGAGGGAGGATTTCCCAAAGCCCTTGATGAAGCCAAAGAGGGCCGCAAGGCCAAGAAGGACCAGGATGACGATATCGATGATCGGCATGTCAGTAATAGATGGAGGCCTTCAGTTGATCCAGCCTCTCCTTTCCAAGAAGGACGCCGACGATGGCAAGGGCAAAGTCGATGGAGGCGGCGCAGCTTCTTCCCGTGATGAGCTTTCCGTCGACGACGACGTACTGGTCCATATAGGTCCCGCCGAAATCCTCGTCCATGGAAGTGAAGCAGGTATACTTCCTTCCCTTGAGGAGACCAAGGTGGCCAAGGATCGTCGGGCCGGCGCAGATGGCGGCGACGTACTTTCCCTTTTCGAAGAAGGCCTTCACCATGGAAAGGAAGGAAGGATCCCTTTCCTCGACCTGGTATTCCGGGCCGCCAGGAATGATAAGCATGTCGTATTCCTCGGGATGGACATCCTTGAGGGGAATGAGATTGGTCACGTCGACGCCATAGCGACCTTTCGCGCCATCCGAGTAGAGGGAAGCAAAGGTGACGTCAAGACCGGCCCTCCTGAGAATGGCAAGGGCGCCGATGGCTTCGACTTCCTCGAACCCGTCCGTCACGGTCATCAAGAGTTTCATCGTTTCTTTTTCCTCCTTGGCGAACTTCGTGTATTATTATATTTCCGACATATTCAAAGGACAAAAAGAAATGCCAGCAATCGAAAAAGACCGGACGTCCTCCTTGGGCTATTCTCTCCCCTTCGAGGGGGAGGAGCATCTTGCGACAATCATTCTCCTTCCCTATAGGAAGGACACCTGGCGCAAGGAAGCGCAGCCTGCCTTAGATGCCTTCTTTAGCGTCGTCGACGCAATCCGCCACCACGAAAGGGTGGTATTGGGAATCGATCCTTCGATCGACTATCGTATCGTCCGTCGTTTCCAGCTTCCGAACGTCACCATCCTCCGCACGCCCTATGATGACAGCTGGGCCAGGGACAACACGCCGATCTTCCTCAGGAAGGACGAGGAACTCTTGGGCGTGGACTTCGGCTTCAATGCCTGGGGCGGGGAATACGATGGCCTCTATGAGGACTATGCCAAGGACAACGCCCTATCGCGGAACATCCTCCTGGAGCTGAGGATCCCGCGCCTTGCAAAAAAGGACTTCATCCTCGAGGGCGGTTCCATCCTCAGTGACGGAAGGAAGACCCTCCTCACGACCGAGGAATGCCTCCTCTCCAAGGGCAGGAATCCCTCGCTTTCGAAGGCTGAGATCGAGAAGGTACTGAAGGATACCCTCCAGGTCGAAAATGTCATCTTCCTTCCCTATGGCCTTTACGGTGACGAGACGGATGGCCATGTCGACAACATCGCTTCCTTCCTTTCCGAGGACACGATTGTCCTTTCCATAGCGATGGATGATGAAGACCCGCAATACGAACGTTCCATTGCCGACAGGAAAGTCCTTCTGGAAGCCGTCGATGCGACAGGAAGGAAATACAATATCGTCGAGCTTCCCCTTCCTTCGCCCCTCTATTTGACAAAGGAAGAGGAGGACGGCCTCGTCCCCAACGACAAGGCCGTCCTTCGCAAAGAAGGAAGACGTCTTGCCGCAAGCTATGCCAACCTCTACCAAGGCAAGGATTTCGTCCTCGTGCCCCAGTTCGGCGTCGAGGAAGACCAGGAAGCCTTAAGGATCCTCTCTTCCTTCTATGAGGGAAAGAAGAAGGTCTATCCCATCGCCTCCAGGGAGATTCTCCTCGGTGGCGGAAACATCCATTGCATCACGAAGGAAATCCCACAGTCCACCCTCTACCAGATCGAACCGGAGGAAACGAAATGACACGCATTGCCGCGACGCAGTTTGCCTCGCTTCATGACTACGACCAGAACATAAAGAAGGCCGTCGAGATCGTCCGCAAGGCCAAAAGCATGGGGGCGGACATCGTCCTTCTCCAGGAGCTTTTCCAACGGGACTACTTCTGCCAGGAAGAGGACTATTCCTTCTTCGACTATGCCGAGGAAAGGAAGGAGAGCAAGACCCTTGCCCTCTTCCAGAGGCTTGCCAAGGAAGAGGATGTCGTCCTTCCCGTCTCCTTCTTCGAGAGGGACGGAAACAGCTATTACAATTCCCTTGTCTGCTTCGACAGGGACGGGACGGATCTTGGCCTCTACAGGAAGAGCCACATCCCGACAGGCCACTGCTACGAGGAGAAGTTCTACTTCCGTCCGGGCGATACCGGATTCCAAGTCTTCCATACCAAGAAGGACGGAAACCTTGGCGTTGCCATCTGCTGGGACCAATGGTTCCTCGAGACGGGACGCATCCTTGCCCTGAAGGGCGCGGACTATCTCTTCTTCCCGACCGCCATCGGCTCGGAACCCGTCCTCAAGAGGGACACCTCCGTCCATTGGACGAACGCCATCTGCGGGCAGGCGGCGCTCAACATCCTTCCCGCCATTGCCTCAAACCGCATCGGCACGGAGAAGACGAAGGATTCCTCGATGACCTTCTTCGGAACCTCCCTTCTTGTCAACGAGGAAGGAACGATATTGCAAAAAGGAAGCCGGAACAGGGAGGAAATCCTTCTTGCCGACTTCGATGTTGAAGAGATAAGACGGAAGAGAAGGACATGGGGCATCTATCGCGACAGGAGGACGGACCTCTATGGCGACATCCTCACGTCCGGAAAGGAGGAAAAGTAGCATGCGTTTCATCTCGTTCAACGTCAATTCGATCAATGCCTATCTCAAGAAGGGCCTCGTCGAGCAGGTCATGCAATACGATCCCGACCTCCTTGGCATCGAGGAACTCAAGCTCACGGAGGCGGAGCACAAGGACTTCCCCTTCCAGCCTGAGGGCTATGAACCCTACTGGACCGTCAGCAAGACGAAGAAGGGCTATGCCGGGACGGCCATCCTGACGAAGAAGAAGCCCCTTTCCGTCCACTATGGCCTCTTGGAAGAGAAATACGACGACGAGGGCCGGGCGACGACCTTGGAGTTCGAGGATTTCTACTATGTCAATCTCTACACCCCCAATTCGGGCGAGGAACTCAAGAGGCTTTCCTACCGCATGGTCTACGAGGACGATTTGAAGGCCTACCTGAAGACCTTGATGGCCAAGAAGGGCGTCATCGTCAGCGGCGACCTCAACGTGGCAAACGAGCCCATCGACCTGAAGAATCCTTCCTCCAACCACCATTCCGCCGGCTTCACCGACGAGGAGAGGGCGAAGTTCAAGGAACTGCTTGCGATCGGCCTGAGGGATGCCTTCCGCGAGCTTCATCCCGAGGAGCGGAAATACTCCTACTGGTCCTACTTCCGTCAGGCCAGGAAGACCAACGCCGGCTGGCGCATCGACTACTTCCTCGTGAGCGAGGATCTCTTCGGAAAGGTAAGGAATGCCGAGATCCTCAACGATGTGTTCGGAAGCGACCACTGTCCGGTCCTGCTGGACATCGATTTGTAAGGATGTAAGCGAATACTTGCATTTTGTTTGCCGGCTTTGTTGTCAAGGCCGGCATTTTATATTATATTTAACTAACAAAAGACATTTTGTCTTGCTTGTTTCATTAGGAGCCATATCATGGACAATCGCAATCAAAGCTCTTTGGAGGCGCAGAACTATGCCTCCGATATCGGAAACTATCCCATCAAGGTCGTCGCCCTCGGCGGTCTTGACGAGATGGGAAAGAACTGCTATGTCATCGAAGTCGACAACGACGCCTTCATCATCGAGGCGGGCCTGAAGTACCCCAACGCCTCCATTCCCGGCGTCGACATCATCATCCCCGACTTCGACTACATACGCACCATCGCCAAGAAGGTCCGCGCCATCCTCATCACCCATGGCCATGACGACCAGTACGGTGCCCTCCCCTACCTCCTGAACATCGTCCGCGCCCCGATCTATGCGACGGAGACGACCATCCAGGTCATCAAGACGACCCTTTCGCCTCGCTTTAGGAAGATCGACCAGTATTCCTTCGTCAAGGTCGACCCTTCCGATACCGTCACCATCAACGGCCATGTCTTCGAGCTCTTCCAGACGACCCATTCCGTCGCCGAGAGCTTCGGCTTTGCCTTGAAGACGCGCTTCGGGAACATCGTCTACACCTCCGACTTCATGTCCGACTATTCGCCCCTCAAAGGCTTCCAGTTCGACCTCCCGAAGGTGGCAAGGCTAAGCGAGTCGGAGAAGACCTTCCTGCTCATGACCGAGTCGGAAAGCGCCGACAAGAACGGCATCGCCTCCCCCAGGCACAAGATCACCCCGCTTGTCCAGAGCCAGTTCGAGGAGGCGACGGGAAAGACCTTTGTTTCCCTCTTCTACCAGAACTTCTACAACATCCAGGAAATCATCAACCTCGCCATCAAGTACAAGAAGAAGGTCTGCATCGCCAATCCCGACCAGATTCCCTTCTTCGACCGGATGGCGCAGATAGGCGACCTTGTCATCCCCAACGAGATGCGCATTTCCGCCTCGGAGATTTCCCAGAACGCCAGCAAGGACGTCGTCGTCCTGGTGACGGGTAGCGGCGACCAGCTCTACAAGTACTGCAAGGAAATCTGCTATGGCTCGGTCAACGGCATCCACGTCGACACGAAGGATACCTGGATCGATGCCGCGCCGAGCGTTCCCGGCACCGAGGTGAGCTATACCGACGCTTCCGACACCATCTTCCGCACCGACTGCAAGGTCATCACCCTCAACCGCAAGTCCCTCGTCTCCATGCATGCCCAGGAAGAAGACCTGAAGATGATGATCTCCCTCTTCCGCCCGAAATACTACATGCCCGTCAAGGGCGAGTTCCGTCTCCTCATGGCCAATGCCAAGCTTGCCATCGACCTTGGCATCGGGCTCAATCACTTCAATACCTTCGTCTACGACAACGGCATGGCCCTGGCCTTCGACAACCAGGGCAAGGTCGTCCGCAAGATGATCGTCGTCAAGAACGGCGATGTCATGGTCGACGGGACTTCCGTCGGCGACGTCAAGGAAGCGGCGATCGACGAAAGGCAGAAGATGGCCGATGGCGGCGTCGTCCTCATCGGCATCGCCCTCTCCCTGAAGAAGAGGAAGATCGTCTGCAACCCCGACATCCAGATGCGCGGCTTCATCTATTTGCGCGACAGCGAGCCCATCGTCAACCAGATTTCCTCCCTGGCCGTCTCGACGATCAACGGCATGCTCCAGGGCGATCGGCCCTTCAGCCTGATGGACCTCGAGAAGAAGGCGGCCGACAAGGTCTCGAAGATGGTCTACAAGGCCACCAACAAGGAACCGATGATCAACGTCAAGATCATCAACGCCGACCAGCTGAGCGACATCGATCCCAGATAAACAGAGCAGGGATAGAAAGGAGGCACAGATGCCACTTTACCACATTCCGACGAAGGTCCTCTTCGGCTCGGGCGCCATCCATTCCCTCCACGAGCAGGAACTGCCCTTCAAGAAGGCCCTCATCGTCACCACCAACGGCAAGTCCGTCATCCAGTACGGCTATCTGGACATGGTCAGGGACGAGCTGAAGAAGGCCGGCATCGCAAGCATCGTCTTCGACAAGGTCCAGGGAAACCCGACCCATGCCGCGGTCCTTGAGGGCGCCTCTCTTGCCAAGGAGAACAGGTGCGACGTCATCGTCGGCCTTGGCGGCGGTTCGCCCATCGACACGGCAAAGGCCATCGCCTACATGGCGACCAATCCCGGGACGCTCTGGGACTATCTCAAGACCGGCTCGGGAAAGAAAAAGAGCTTTGCCAATCCGCCCTTGAAGATCATCGCCGTCAATACCACTTCCGGCACGGGAACGGAGACTGATCCGTGGTCGGTCATCACCGACGAGGCGCTCGACGAGAAGATTGGCTGGGGACTTGAGGGTTCCTTCCCCTATATCGGCATCGACGACGTCGACATGATGCTCACCGTTCCCAAGACGCTTTCCATGTACCAGGGCTTCGATGCCTTCTTCCACCTGGCGGAGGGCTATGTCCATCCCATGGCAAGCGATCTCTCCAAGTCCCTCTCCCTCTATGGCATGTCCCTGATACGGGACTACCTTCCCAAGGTCTATCGCAATCCCGAGGACAAGGTCGCAAGAGAGAAGGTCTGCCTGGCAAGCCTTGTCGGGGGCATGGTCGAATGCTATTCCTCCTGCACCTTCGAGCATACCCTGGAGCATGCCATCTCCTCCCTCTTCCACGACGTCATCCATGGCGCGGGCCTGATTGCCATATCCGAGGCCTACTTCAACCGCCTTGCGACCTCCAAGAAGGTCAATGCCGAGCTCATCGAGATGGCCCGCCTCTTCGATCCCAAGGCCAGGAGCGCCTTCTCCTTCGCCAATGCCCTCCACGACCTCAAGGCCAAGTGCCACGTCGGCAAGGTGGACCTGAAGTCCTTCGGCATCCTCGAGAAGGACATCAGCCGCATCGCCAAGAAGGCCCAGTCCCTCGTCGGAAACGACGGCAAGGACTTCTCCGACCCCATCAGCTATTCCTACAGGGACATCGTCAACATCCTCGAGGATTCCTATCAGGCGAAGAAGGCGAAGTGATTTCAATCCAAAGCCCCGAAAGGACAATCCGGACGGGGCTTTTTCGATGGCAAGGCCCGTGATCTTGAACGACATGAACACAGCTCATGGAATCCGTAGGTCTTGCCACAACGTTGATATACTTCGGATTATTATACTTTGGAGTATAACTTCTTCAAGAGTCCCACTGGGAAATAGGACATGGCTGGATTTATCACGAGTTCTTCGACGGGCAAGACAACAATGCCCTCGTGACTTTCTATGCGGTGACGGGCGGCGTCCCCAAGTACATGGAAGCCTCCCATGGACGAAAGGACATTTTCGAGGCAATCGAGAAGGACGTGCTCAACTCGCAAAGCTTCCTTTACGAGGAACCCTATTTCCTTTTGCAGAAGGAGGTCCGCGAAATCGGAAGCTATTTTTCCCTTATCCGCTCCATCGCAATGGGAAATCGGAAGCTTTCGAGCCTGGCGGCAGATCTCGGCGTCAAGCAGACGAACCTTACGAAGTACCTGAAAGTCTTGATGGACCTGGATTTAATCGAGCGCGAGGTTCCCGTCACGGAAATCGCTCCCGAAAAAAGCAAGAGCGGACTCTACAGGATCACGGACAACTTCATCGCCTTTTGGTTCCGGTTCGTCTATCCCTATCGTGCCTACCTCGAAAAAGGCGAGACGGACTTCGTTTTGTCGCAAATCCGAAAGGGATTCGTAACGAACCATGTCGCCTTCGTCTACAAGGACATCTGCCGTGAAAGAATGTGGGATCTCTCTTCCGCCGGAACATGGGATTTCCGCTTCGACAAGGTGGGAAGGTATTGGGGAAGCAAGGCGGATGAGACGGACATCGTTGCCATCGTTACGGCCGGCGCAAATCTCATCCTTGGCGAATGCAAGTATACTACCTCCCCAAAGGGCCTATCCGTTCTCCATGCCTTGAAGGAAAATCCGAACCCCTGATGAAACTCACAAACACAAAGAAGGGCCACTACGTTCTCTTCAGCACGAAAGGCTTCACCAAGGGATTGAAGGACGCGGCGAAATCCGAACCAGGCATTACCCTCATCGACAGTCTCTGACAGAGACAAGCAACGGCCAAACCAGGCAAGAAAAAAGGGACCGTCAATCCGTATCGGTCCCTCCTATGTAAATGAGTTCTGCTTTTCCTGCTGTCTACTCGCCGGAGACAAGTTCCTTGCCGCGGCTTGTCCCGATGCGGGTCGCACCGGCCTTGACCATCGCAAGCATCGTTTCCCTGTCCCTTATGCCGCCTGCGGCCTTGACGCCCATCTCTTCTCCGACAGTCCTGCGCATGAGGGCGACATCCTCGGCCTTGGCGCCCCACTTGGAGAAGCCCGTGGACGTCTTGACGAAGTCGGCACCGGCCCTCTTGGCAAGAAGACAGGCCCTTTCCTTTTCCGCGTCGGTAAGAAGGCAGCATTCGATGATGACCTTGAGGAGGTTGCCTTTGCAGGCTTCCTTGATGGCACGGATCTCGTTTTCGACATAGTCGTCCTTTCCGTCCTTGAGGGCGGAGACGTTGATGACCATGTCCACCTCGTCGGCACCGTTGGCGATGGCGTCTTCCGTCTCGAAGACCTTGCTCTTTGTCGTCATTGCCCCGAGAGGAAAGCCGATGACGGTGCAGACCTTGACGTCGCTTCCCTCAAGGATCGCCTTTGCCGTCCTGATGAAGCAGGGGTTGATGCAGACGGAAGCGAAATGATGTTCGAGGGCTTCCCTGCAGAGCGCCTCGATCTGCTCCTTCCTGGCATCGGGAGCAAGAAGGGTCGAATCGATCAGACGATTGTATTCCATGGTTTGTTTACCTCGTGCCTATTCTAGCATATCCCATGGTCTTTTTTTCGCATTTTATCCTTGTCCATCCCTTGAAAGCATGGACCTTCTTTGCTATAATTCTTAATCGCTGTCAATCATAAACAGAGAAAGTCACAGGAGATTTCAGAATGGCTAACATCAAGTCGCAGAAAAAGAGAATCCTCATCGCCGAGAAGAGAAGGATGGCCAACGCTTCCTTCAAGTCCAAGATGAGGACCGCCATCAAGAAGGTCAAGGTCAACGTCGAGAAGAAGGATCTCGAGGCCGCCAAGGAAAGCCTCAAGGTCGCTTTCTCCCTCATGGACAAGGCCATCAAGGGCAACATCCAGCACAAGAACTGGGTTGCCAACCACAAGAGTCAGCTCAGCAACCTGGTCAATGCCCTCGAGAAGGAGCTTTCCGCTCCCCAGGCCGAGGCTAGCCAGGCCTAAGGAAGAAGACTTCCTCTCTGTTTAGACTATAGCTAAGGAAAAGACCGGGCGATGATCCCGGCCTTTTTTTCGTTTCCTTACCGTCTCTTCCGATAGTCGCTGAAGGAAAGGATGAACATCTCCATCAGGTCGTCACCTCGGTCGTTCTCAAGCTTGATCCTTTCCTCGATGTCCCCAAGGTCGGAGAGGATCTTCAATAGCTTCTCGAAGCTCAGCTGGGACAGGTCCTTCCGCATGTAGTAGATGCGTCCGGGCTTTATCGAAGTTCCCTTCGTGGACAAGGCCTTGGCAATGGCATCGTTGCTTTCGCCCTGCTCGGCAAGGTTCTGGACCAAGGCCATCAGCCTTATCTGGCTGACGAAGGTAAGAAGGACGATGAGCGGATCGACACCCTGCCTACGGACGTTGCGATAGGAGGAAAGGGCCCTTGCGACGTCGTTCCTGAGAAGATAGGACAGGCACTCGTAGGCCTTGTCCTCCAAGGGCTTGTAGACCATCTTCCTAGCGTCCTCTTCCCTGACGTCGTCGGCATAGATGAGGAGCAGGTCCAGATAGGAGGAGAAGAGGAGGAAGTCCCCTTTCGTCCTTTCGACAAGGACGGCGATGGCGCCTTTCTCGATCTTCTTCTTCCTTTCCTTGGCCCTGTTGTAGGAGAGCATGTAGTAGTCGTCTTCCTTCAGCTCCAGGCATTCCTTGAAGTTGGGGGTGGCCTTCTTGAGCGCCTTGACGAGCTCCGAGGAAGGATTGATGTTTGCCGGGACATGGAGGTAGAGGTCGGTATCGTCATTGGGATCCTGGACGTATGCCAGGAAGCCCTTGTAGTCCTGCTCCTTCTCCTTGACAGGTCCCTTGACCGTCTTGGAAAGATTGGCCAGGAAGTAGCAGTTGAGGGCAATGACGGTCTTCTTCTCGCCGAAAAGGGAAAGGGAGGAACAGTCGGAAATGACGTCCCTCACCGGGTCCCTGTAGCAATCATAGACGATGGCCTTGGCATAGGACTCTCCCTTGAGGGTCAAATCCCTTTTCAGGGTATGAAGGGTCAGTCCCGAGTCCTTTCCCGAATAGACGTAGACCATTAGATCCTTTCGGGTTCCTGGATTTCCTCGCCTTCGACGATGGCCTTCTCGATGATGACCGGGACAAGGGGCTTGTCGTTCCTGTCCTTCTTGACGGAAGCGATCTTGTCGACGACATCCATGCCCTTGACGACCTTGCCGAAGACGGCATACTGGCCATCGAGGAAGAAGTCATCCGTGTCGCAGATGAAGAACTGGCTTCCGGCAGAGTCGGGATTCATAGCCCTTGCCATCGAGACGGCGCCTCTTTCATGGCGCAGGGGATTTTTCACGCCATTGATGGCAAACTCGCCCTTGATGGCATAGCCAGGTCCACCGATGCCGCTGCCCTGGGGATCGCCACCCTGGATCATGAAGTTCTTGATGACCCTGTGGAAGGTCAGGCCGTCATAGAAGCCCTGACTTGCCAGGTAGACGAAGTTCCGTCCCGTATTGAGGGCATATTCCTTGCTGATCTCGATGACGATGTCGCCATAGTCCTTGATTCTGAGCGTTACCATTTTTTCATTACCTCGCTAAAGATTATGTCGGAAAGGAAAGCCCCGGTTTCCCGGGGCGTCTCTTACTTCTTGGCGCTGTCCTGGTTCTTGACGGCGTTGATCTTGGCCTCGATGGCGCTCTGGTCGCCGAGGTAGTAGTGGCGGATGGGCTTGAATTCCTCGTTGAGCTCGTAGACGAGGGGGACGCCGGTCGGGATGTTGAGTCCGGCAATGTCCTCGTCGGAGATGTTGTCGAGATACTTGACAAGGGCCCTGAGGGAGTTGCCGTGGGCGGCGATCAGGACCTTCTTGCCGGCCTTGATCTCGGGAAGGATGGTCTCGTTGTAGTAGGGAACGACCCTGGCGATGGTGTCCTTGAGGGATTCGCTAAGCGGAAGGTCGGAAGCCGGGATTCCCTTGTAGTGGGCCTGGAGGGCCGGGTTTCTCTCATCGGTGGGATCGAGCTTCGGCGGGGCGACGTCGAAGGAACGTCTCCAGAGATGGACCTGCTCGGAACCATACTTCTCGGCCGTCTCCTTCTTGTTGAGTCCCTGGAGGGCGCCGTAGTGCCTCTCGTTGAGACGATAGTCCTTGACGACGGGAAGATAGGCCTGGTCGATGCCGTCGAGGACGTGCCACAGGGTATGGATGGCCCTCTTGAGGACGGAAGTGAAGGCGATGTCGAAGGTGTAGCCGCCTTCCTTGAGAAGCCTTCCGGCCGTGTCGGCCTCTTCCCTTCCCTTGTCGGAAAGTTCGACGTCTGTCCAACCCGTGAAGAGATTGAGCTTGTTCCACTCGCTCTCGCCATGGCGGATAAGAACTAACTTGGTCATGTGTAACCTCCAATTACCTGATTATTTTACCACAACAAAAGGACAAGGATATCGGCTTTCTCAAAGGAAGAAAAAGGCTTGCCACAACATCAAGAAAAATCGACTTCCCATGGCGACGGCGCATGAAATCGCCAGTCGGAAATCCGTATTGTCTTCATCGGCACAATACAAAGCCAAAAGCGGCACTAGCTTCTAGATTGAATGTAGAAGACGTAGTTCTTATGAAGTTCGAAAGCCCCACTTTCCACGTCTTGCTGCGTGAGTTCGACTCCAGTGACATGATCGATGAGTCGATATTGCCGAATGATGTCGCCAAAAGTCGTCGTTCCACTGACGTTTCCCGATTCGTCGACGACATCGAATGTCGTAGTCAGCGTCAAGGCCTCGCCATAGCTGTCGAACTCATATCGATACAGCAGTCGGTTTCCCTGAGCATTCGTTCCACCAAAAGTGTGGTTGATGAATCCCGTGTCATCGCCCGTAGGCTGATTCGCTCCGCTGACCACCCGATAGTGGTCGAATTGGTCGTTGGCGAATATTTTGAAGAAATAGGGCTTGACAACAGGAGCCACGGCGACCTTCACGCTGGAGACATAATTGATAATGTTTCCGCTCTCCTCAGAATCAACGCTCTTGTTGTATGTGACCTGAATGCGGAAATTGTAGTAGCCTGTCTCGGTGATCTTGAGCATCGTGCGATAGGCCTTGAAATAACCCGCACTGCCTTCTCGGCTAAGAGAGTAATCATATTTCGACAGCGTTTGACTGGCATCCATTCTGGCGACTGCGAGCTGAAGAAGGCCACCGCTTTCGCCTAGAGTAGAGTAGGTTTGACCATCGTCAGTCGCCAAGTTTTTAAGCTCGTCTGGTGAAAAGCCTTCGATTCCAACATCCCAAAAGTTGTCATTATCCTGCTGGATAAGGTTCTGAGCATCGATCGTGAAGACGTTTCGCTTAAAGATGCCACTCGCCTGATATTCGTTCGGATTGTTGTCCGGATTTCCAACATATTTGTCATCGAAGGTCGATCCGGAAGCATCGACAAAGACATTGTTCAAACCATAGGTGACGATGAACTCATCAGGATTCGAGGGAGCAGGAGTGTAACCGTTTGCGTAAATATTTCCATCGTAGAAAGGACGGACAGAATCGCCATTATAGTTGAAAGTGCCATACGGGCCACCCATGAGATGGAATTCATAGACCCTTTCGACCAAAATATAGGCGCAAAAATCACATTCCTTCCAATTATAGGCAATCGTATGATTGACAACAACTGCCTGTTCCGAACCAATAAATGAATCTATCGTCCCACAATGCTCATCAACATAATTTTGGTCAAATGGTGTCTCATCTTCAAATAGCGCATGGCTTCTATCAACCCCAAAGTTTTTCGCATCCATGAATATCTTCACAGCAACATTATATGTTCCCGGAAGAGAAAATAATTTTTCACTTACCGTATACCACGAATCCGACCAACCAGAAGTGTCATCTTGTGCCATTTCACCCCATCCTAGTGAGAGACCGCCACCAGATAATGTAGTGATTCTCAATTCATACCTGTTGAGTTCTCCTTCTGCCACTGTTAAGTTGTTATAGCGATAAGTCGATGTGTTGTATGTTCCCTCTTGAGAAAAGAAAAGTTCTCCTTGTGCATTGTTCTCCTTATGAACAACACTGTTATCATAGAACTCCACAACGGTTTGTTGCTCTTTTTCACTTTTATCGTAGTCCTTGCCTGTCGAATAAATGGGATAAAGGAAAATGACATTATCTCCCGGATTGGAGCCATCATCTGCCTGCTGATCCAATATCGTCAGTGACGTAAACGCATCCACATACTTGAAATCCCCTTGACGATGAACAATGCACTCCTGAGCCGCCTCTTTGCTCGCCGTCCAACCGGAAAAGCCATATATCCAAGGATCTCTTGCGCCATCCACCTTCGTCGTCCGCGGCTGCCCGATGGAGTTGAACTGCTCCACGGAAATGGACCGATACACGGTAAGCTTTCGATAGCCATATTTGGTATCGTTGTTCTGGAACGTCACGTCCGAAGGAAGTTTGCCGTCAAACCAATAACCGTAACCCTCTTCTTTCTGAGGCCGGTAGGCAAGGGGATCTGGGGCATTCGCCGCCTCTTCCTGGACGAAGAAGTAGACGTCGAAATAGCTGTCGCTGTCCCCGGCGTCCTGAAGGGCAACGTTCTCCTCGATGTCGTCGACGGTGGCCTTGGCCGTCTGCGTATAGGAGACATTCCCGAAATAAAACAGGGAAAAGCCCATTCCCGCAAAGGAAAGAAGCGTGAACAGGGCGATTCCGAGAACGATTAACGGATTCTTTCTGCGCATGTCCTATCCTCCCTTCCTCATGAGTTCAGGATGGCGGTGAAGACGAACTCCACCTCCTGATCGGAAACGGCGCTCTGCATATCGAAATACTCTTCCTGGGTTATCGGAGACATGCCGCTTCGATAGGCGAAGACGGGAATCGGGAGATATTCCTCGTGGGCCGAAGCCCCGGCCTGAATGTCGAAGTCGGGGAAAGTATAGACATAATGGCCCGTCGCGACATCCGAGGAGGCGTCCCAGGAGTCGGAGACGATATACCGGGAGACGCTTTCCGGAAGCGCCATCTCGACCTGGATCGTGATGGGGACCGTCACGCCACTATCCCAGTCGCTTCCCGGCGCATATTCCAGATGGAAGTGCGTGAAGGGGAGATAGACGCGGCTCTGCATGAAAACGAGAATCATGTCCGCCGTGAAGGGAGCGTATCCTTCTCCTGTGGCGATGACCGGCTCGACTGTCAGCGTTCCGGCCTCGGCCAAGGCATCGATTCCGACATCGGGGCCCTCCGCATCGGAAAAGGTCTTCGACGTGTTAAGCTCCGCAAAGGAGAACACGGCGAATCCCGACCCGATGAGGGCCGTTCCGACGAAGAGAGGCAAAAGCCAATGGAACACTTTGTGGAATCGCATTTCAGTAACTGTCCTCCGAGGACGTTATCGTCAATGTCAGACCGGAAATCCCCTCGATGACAGAAGAGAGAACGACGTATTCCTCCTTCGTCTTGGGTTCCATGCTTGAGCCGTCATCCCGCTGCTCATAGTCGAAGGTGAACGGGATTGGGACCCACGTCCCCTCCGTGGAGAATTCCACTTGGATATTGGCAAAGGAGCAGGAAATCGAGACGATGGTCAAGCCTTCTTGGCTTGTGTCGGGGGTCGCCGCACTCCAGAAGTACCCGCCTGCCGTCAAGGATTTATCGAGCTTGACGTACCGGTACAGCTCATTGGGCAAGGCCAGCTTCGCCTCCAGCTTTCCTGAAAAATGGACGCTGTCGTCGGCACCGCCCTGCGGATCGTAGGTCACCTTGACATGGATGAAATGACCATCGACTCCCGTCTCGATTCCTTCCTCGTCGTCCTGCCAGGAAATAATCGGCTTTGTGGAATCCTGGTATGTCGTGGACGCCGAGGAGTGGAACAGGAGACGGGTATTCTCAGCCAACTCAAAGTCGAGGCTTCCCGAGGTATACTCCGCCAATAGGAGAGAGACGCCGTCCTTGCCGAGGTTAGCCTCGCCGGATTGGGAAAAATAGAATACGGAAAACCCGGTGCCGACGACACATACGCCGGCAAGGACAGGCAAAAGAAACCGTGCAAGCAAAGCCTTCATCGGCAGTCTCTCCACAATTCAAACAGAGTAGAAATGGTGTTATTCAGCCCAATCCAAAGTATGGGTGACTTTGAGACTGGAATTCTGAACAATGGTATTGAGAGCCGTCCAGCTGGCGACATCGGTCGGTTCACGACCTTCGACCCAATCGAAGGCATATGTCACGTTCATGCTGGAAACTGAGGAATCATAGTCGAACGTGTTGGTAAAGGTGTAGATGTACCAGGCGGGATCACTGTCCGCATCTCCGTCGACCCAACTATGGGCAGTGTCCTTTATGGTCGTCGTGGCCGAGATGTAGGCCTGGAGTTCCTTCGGTATGCTGACAACGGTCGTCAGTGTCAGCTGCTTCTCGACGGCAACATCCTCATGACGTGTGACGTCATAGGAAAGCTCGACGACATCCTTGTTGCCTTCATCGTTGGTAAGATGGATGCCGCTGTCTCTTTCCTTGGAAGCATCAAGGGAGAGCTTCCAGTTGCTTCCATGGATGTTCAAAGAGCCGATTTCGGCGTAGCCGGCCATGGAAACGGCGAGATTCTCTCCTGCTGTGCTGGCGGCATTCGTGAAATACCACGTGGAGAAGCCGGTTCCGATGACGGCAGCACCGGCAAGGACTGGAACGAGGATTCCTAACATCTTGTTTTTCATAAGTCTTTTTCCTTTCTTGCGGACAAGCCGCACATGACCCCTTGTGAAAAAACGAAACGTCCCTACTTCGAATAGTCCCATTTCTTGGCAATGCCACCGATCCTTTCCTGGTAAGCCTTGTCGATCTTGCCATCTGCGATCGAGTACGCGAGAAGGAAGAGGCCGAATCCGCAAAGGGCGATGATGCCAAGGGTGGAGCGCAGATAGGTTATGGTAATACCAAGGCCGTAGTTCTGGAAGCCGCTGTAGGTTCCGATGAACTCTTCCTCGGTAATGGCCATCTCGTCGTCGATCGAGGCGTTGTTGCTGTCGCCTCTTGTCTGAAGCGTCCTTTCGCCATTGTCCTCATGGATGGCAATGACGCGGTGGACGATGATGTTGTGGTCGCTGTCGTAGAAGGCGATGACATCATAGTTTTCCACGGCATCGAAATCGGTATGCTCGATGCCGATGAGGGAATACTGCGTGATCTGGTCGTCGAGATCGTTTTCGAGAAGGTATTCGTTGTCGGGATTCTTCTCTTCCATCGATCCCGTCATGATGACGATATAGGAAGTGTTGTTGATGAAGATGGGCTGGTCGCTGCTGTTCATGTAGATGCCAAAGCCGGCAAGGGCAAGGCAGAGGACGATGAAGACGACATAGAGGACGTTGCCGATGCGGACCAGGACAGTCGAACCCCTTTGGGCATCCTTGAGGGAAGCGACGTAGAGGCCATCCTCGACCTTCGAATTCGGGGCCGGGAACTGCGGTTCCGCGTTCCTGTCCCGGACGCTTGTCGCCTTCCGGCGGTAGCTGTTGAAGGAGTGGTCGAGGTAGCGGTTCATCATCCTGTCGAGATCCTTGCCGAGGTTCTCGTCGTCAAGGCCTCCGCGGATGTTCTTGATCCTCTGGTTGGCATAGACGGAAAAGAGGATGGCAAAACAGGCCGCCATGGCGAAGATGACGATGATGCCAATGACGCTGGCTACGGTATAGAGCTGGGACTGGCCTTCCATTTTTCCCTTTCCCCTTTCCGAGTGGATGGACTACAGGGTCGCTTCGGGAGAGGTGACGTCGGCGAAGGTGGAGAACTGAAGCGTCAGGCCGCTTTCGACCTTCTCGCGGAAGACCTTGTACTGGTCATAGTCATGGACATCGAAGTTGGTGTTGTAGGCCGGGAGCGGAAGGTCGTTGGTGACGACGAAGTCCGGAAGAGCGAAATCATTGAAGACACCGGAAAGGGTCTTCGTCTCGCCGTCGATGGTGGTGAACTCGGCACCAAGGAGAGCATTGCGGAAGGCGGTGTTGAGCGCCTGATCGCTATTCTCGCCAGTCGTGAACACGACATAGTGGACCTCATAGGCAAGGTTCTCATAGCCGGCACGGTTGTCATCGAAGGCGAAGTAGCCGACATCGGTTGCCTCAAGCTTGACGTCGTTGAGATAGGGGGTGTAATCCGTGCTGGGGGTGAAGGTCTCGCCCTTCTGATAGCCCCAGGAGGCAAGGACACCCTCTTCCTGGGTTCCGGGCTTCTTGAAGGAGACGTCGATTTCGTCCTTCTCGGCATGCTGGACATAGCCAAAGCCGACGAAGGCAGCCCCCTCGCCCTCGTAGGTGATCTCGTCCTGGTCGAAGTTGATGGTGGTATCGGAAGCAAAGGAGAAGACCCCGCCCGGAAGCCTGGCATCCTCGATGTTCGTCTGGAAGCGATCGCTGATGGTATCGCTGCTCTGGGTGAAGTACCAGGTGGAGAAACCGGCGCCGACGATGGCCGCACCGGCAAGGAGGGGAACGAAGACTAACGCGACACGTTTTCTGGACATAGACACATAACCTCTCTTGTCACTGCTGTCCTTGCCCAAAAAGGCTCGGACAATTACGTGATTATTGCAAATATACCCCCCCCGCACGGTTATGTCAATTGTTATGGCAACATAAAATTGTGTTTTGTTTTGGAAAAGGTTCAATTGTTGACACTGGTTTACCGATAGTGCCATAAATCCGCCATATTCCCTGCCTAATGAACACAAAAAAGGACAGGTGTCGATTTGGGCGCCTGTCCTTTCTTTCGCTTTCCGTCCTAGATGTTCTTGTAGAGGATGATCTCGACGGTTCTGGTGACGTTGCGGCACTGGTCGGTGACGTACTCGAAGAGGCCGTAGAGCTTCTCCGCCAGGCGGATGTCGAGGTAGTTGTCGTTGGTGACCTTCTTGTAGAGGGCATGGACATGTTCCTCGTAGAGGTGGTCGGCCTCCTCCTCGATGTCCCGCACCTGGCCGATGAGGGGATCGAGAAGCTTCTTGTTGGTCAGGGAAGTGAGGTTCCTGAGGACTTCCTGGACGCCCTTGACGCCCCTGTAGGCGACGTCGACGAAGGCCATCGTCCCTTCCGGAAGCGCCGTATAGTCCCTCAGGTAGAGCTTGTAGGAGATTTCGTCGATGGAGTCGGTGAGGTCGTCGATATTGTCCAGGAGCATGAAGATGTCTTCCCTGTCGATGGGCGTCATGAATTCCTTGGCCAGGCGTTCCTCCGTCTCGTGCTTGATGCCGTCGGCCTCATGCTCGATCCTGTGGACCTCGTTCTTCCACTTGTTGACGTCGACGTTTGCGAAGTCCTCCAGGCCTTCCTTGAGCTTCTCCATCGCCTTGAGGGAATAGCTTCCGACGAGGGCGAACTGGTCGAAGAAGTAGTTGGTCTTCTTCTTTCCGAACAATTCCATTTTCCGTTTCCTCCTAGATGGTGCCGACTATGGCAGAAAGCAAATAGCACATCACGAAGCCGATGAGGATGCAGCCCGGGAAGGTGAAGACCCATGTCAGGACCATGTCCAGGGCGACGCTCCACTTGACCCTCTTTGCGCCCTTGGAGAGACCGACGCCGATGATGGAGCAGGTCTTGACCTGGCTTGTGGAGACGGGCCAGGAGAGGGCCGAGGAGAGGATGAGGGCGATGAAGGCGGCAAGGTCGGTGGCAAAGCCCTGATAGGGCTCAAGGTCGACCATCCCCATGCCGACCTTCTTGATGATGCGATAGCCGCCGATCGAGGTTCCGATGCCCATCACCAGGGAGACGAGGATAGGGAGCCAGAGGAAGGCCGGGGCATGGAGGAACTCCATGACGAAGCCCTCCGCGGTCGGGTTGTCGAGGACGTACTGGACGTTGTCGATCACCATCGCATCCGGATAGGCAACGGAGCCCAAGAACAGGGCCAGGTAGACGATGCCGATGAACTTGAGGCCATCCTGGGCACCATGGGCCAGGGCCATGCCGGCGGCGGAAGCAATCTGCGCCCACTTGAAGAAGAGGGTCGTCCTGCCGCGGACCATGTTCCGGCAGATGCGCTCGATGAGCTTGACAAGAAGGAAGCCCAATGCCGCGCCAAGGAGTGAGGAGACGACAAAGCCAATGCCGACGTTGGTCCAGCTACTGGCACCAGGGCTAGCATCCTTTCCCATCGCCATCAGGGCAAAACAGGCGCCCGTCAGGCCGGCAATGAGGGCATGGGACTCGCTGGAGGGCACGCCAAAGGCCCAGGCAAGGACACCCCAGGAAACGACGCCGATCATGCCCGAGGAGATGCCCACCAAGGCATTCTGCGCCGTCTCGGGATCGGTAAGGTTCCCGAAGTCGACGATGCCGGCAATCGATTCGGCAACGCCGGCTGCGAAAAGGGCAAAGAGCATGACGCCGATGAAATTGAATATGGCGGCCATGACGATGGCCTTCTTGGGCGAGATCGCCCTCGTGGATATGCATGTGGCAACGGCATTCGGGGCATCGGTCCATCCGTTGATGAATACGACGCCCAGGGCAAGGATGATCGTGATGACGATAAGGGGACTTGCGGCGAGAAGGTTGAAGAACTGTCCGATCGTGACGTAGTTGACCGACTGGGGCGCATCCGCCAGAATGCTTAGTGGCATTGCATCCTCCTGTTTTTCTATGCTTCTACGCCGATTACTATATCAAAAAGGGTAAGGATAGTTAAGAAATTATTAAGTGCCTGTTAAGAATGTAAGGAATAGGAACTTTCCCTAACTCAGGAAAGGAAGAAGTGACCGAAGACCCTTGGAAAGAGCATCGCCTTTGCCGGCGAGGTGATGCCCTCGCCCTGGTTGGGATAGAAATGGGAGACGATGGCATCCGTCAGGATGACAAGGAGGAGGAATATCGCGATGCCCCACTTGGCCTTCTTCGGAATCGGGGAAAGAAGCTGGTAGAGAAAGGGCCCGACGACATAGATCATCAGGATGCAGGCGATGCCGAAGACCAGACCGCCATAGAGGCAGATCCGTCCGTGGAGGTTGAAGGGCATGTCGGAATAGTCCCAGTACTTGAGGCCGCGGAACGTCTCCAGGAACCATCCGGTGAAATATTCGATCGTCAGGCAGATGACAATCGAGAGGAAGAAGGAGAGGACGGGCTTTCCCCTTGTCCCCTTGAGCAGGATAAGGACGACGACGCCACCTGTCCCGTAGATGGGAAGGTAAGGTCCCCAGAGGGTACCCCTATTGACGAAGTCGCCTGTCTGGACAAGGTGGAGGAGGACCTCCCAGCACCAGCCGATGAAGGAGACGATGAAGAAGATAAGGACAAGGTCGACGATGGAATAGGGACAGTCGTAGTCGACCTCCCTCCTTAAGAGGACGCCTTCCTTGTTGCGGCTGTTGGTGATGTCGTAGTCGAGTCCGAAGAGGACGTTTTCCTTCAGAAGCCCTTCCTTGAGATGGAGATAGCATTTGGCACGTCCCAGTTCCTTATATGGGTTGGTAAAGAGGATGTCCAGAAGGCCCAAGGTGAAGAAGGAAAGGAGGTTATAGCCGATGAAGGAACAGTCGAAGAGGAAAAGCTGCCACTTCCTTCCCCTTGTCAGCTCCTTGGAAAGAAGGAGGGCATTCCTGGGCGAGAGGGAAGGGTTCTCCGATAGGACGTAGTCGACCATCGAGTATTCGTAGTACTTCACCGGGATCATGACGATGGTCATGGCCCAGAGGGCGGTCATGAAGAACTGGTAGAGCTTGACCAGGACGATGTTCCGATAGTATCCGGAAAAGGCCGAGAAGAGATAGTTCCTTCCTTCGTCCTCCCCTTTTCCCCTTTCCAGGAAGTAGCGCTTCGTGCCGACATGGAGCGGATTGAGAAGGAAGAGGATCGCCACGGCATAGAGGACGAGGAAGAAGAGGACATAGAAGATCTGCGTCGAGTTCTCGAATCCCGTCTTATAGATGTTTGAGGCTATGGCCAGAGGGAAGGTGAAGAAGGCCAGGAAGGTATTCGCCGCAAAGCCCAGAAGGACAAGGAGGAAGAAATCCAAAGGCGTGTCGGAAACAAGGAAGTCCGGGACATAGAAACGGACGATGTCCAGAAGGAAGGACGAGACGGAATCGCTCGTGCTGTTGCTGACATAGTCCATCAGCGTGCTGTTGAAGGTACCGGCCGTGGTAAAGAGGACAAGCAGCGCAAAGACGACCGTGCGGAAATAGTGCTTCCGAAGAAGCTTCCGACTATCCCGACGTATCGACCTGCGCATCGTTCTTTCCATTTCTTTTCGTCCAGTATAGCAGACTTTCCCGAAAGTCCTTATTTCTTCTTCCGCTTTTCAAGCCAGAAGAACAGGAAGAGAAAGAGGACAAGGTCAGCAAGAACGAGGACGAGGAAGGCAAGGGACTGATACTGAAAAGGAAGGAGATATCCAAGAAGAAGGCCAAGGACAAGCGAGGTGACGTTGGCAAGGAAGGAAATCAGGAAGGAGGGCCATCCTTCCCTCGTCAACAGGAAAAGGACGAATCCCTCCAAGAGGAAGACAAGGATCTCGGCGATGGAAAGGAAGACGACGGAATAGGAAAAGACGAAGACATAGAGAAGATTCATCGTCAGGTTCGTGACGACATTGAGAAGGACGAAAAGGAGGAACCGAAAAGGATCCTTTCCCCTTAGGAGAAGAAAGAATGGCATCTCGACGACAAGGGTCAAGGCCAAGGCCAGAAAGAGAGAAAGCATCCCGCCTCCTTTTCCTTTTAGGATAAGGGATGGATTGCCAAAGGGAAAGTCCTTTCCTATAATCAAGGAAAAGGAGTCCGACCATGAAAAAGATCCTTCATAGACTTTCCCCAATCCTCCTTCTTCCCCTTCTCCTTTCCAATTCCCCGGCGCCAGGTCCCTGGCCAGACACCGTCGAGAATACCTTGACCCTCTCCGAGGATGGCAAATACCATCTCAGGAACGAATCGGAAGACAAGGCGATATTCCGAGTCGGCTATGCCTACGAGAGCCATTTGACCGAATTCCTGGAGGACTACAGTGATATCTTCGGAAGCCAGATACGGACCGGATACTTCATCCTTCCCGGCGAGGAGGCAGTCCTTCCCCTGGCCTTCGAGGAAGGAAACATCCCCGTCGAGGAAATCCACCTGTCGACTTCCGGCTTCCTCATGACGGATCTTGTGCTTTCCGAGCAGGAGATGACCGTCGACATCTTCACGGAAGAGGGAAGGAACATGCTCTCCGTCAAAGGAAGCTTCCATAATCCCTCCGACGAGAAGGTCACCTACAAGGTCGGCGTCTATGCCCCGACAGAGCAAGGAAACTACTACTGCCTTGACGACCAGGCCATCGGCCAGAAGCGCAGTGCCAGAGTCGCGTTCGAGACGGAAATCCCCGAAGGCCTCTCGAAGGAAGACTTCAAGGCCATCCTCATCTATGACAATGATTACTACAGCCGGAACTATGGAAAGCCAAGCCTCTTCGACATCATCGGCTACTCAGTCCTTGGCATCCTTCTCTTCCTCATCCTCCTAGTCCTTGGCATCTACCTCTGGCGAAGGAGAAGACGCCTTGGCTAAGTTGCAACCCAGGCCCCGAAAGGGGCTTTTTCCTTGCAACGAAAAAGGCCAGGCCCATAAGGACCCGGCCTATCTTTCCGATGATTCTAGAGGGCGAGATACTTCTGGCGGATGTCGGCGTTTTCGTCGCGGAGAGCCTGGAATTCGGAAGCAAGCTTCGCCTCGTAGGCTTCCTTCTTCGCCTTCTTGTCGGCAAGACCCTGCTCGTACTTGGCCTTTTCCTCGGCCGTCATGGCAGCGATCCTGTTGGCAAGCTCCTCTTCCTTGGCCTTCTTCATGGCCGCCTTCTTCTCGTCGCTGGCCTTCTTCTTCTCGGCAGCGACTCTTTCCTTCTCGGCCTTGTCGGCCTCAAGCTTCTGGAGCTCTTCCTCGTAGTTGAGGTTCTTCTTCTCGCAGCGGGCCTTCAGTTCCTGCTTCTGGGCTTCCCAGGAGTCGCGGATGGCCTGCTCTTCCTCAAGCTGGAGACGGACCTTGGCCGGGACATATTCCTCGCCCTTGGAAAGGGCAACGGCCTTCTGGTCTTCCTCGATGGCCTTGTGGTCCAAGTCGGAGAACTTCTCGACGCCCATGAAGACCATGAGGATGAGGATGCCAAGGTAGCAGATCGTCTCGCCGCCGATGAAGACCCACTTGAGACCTTCTCGGAGAGGATCGTTGCCGGCAAGATCGGCCGGATTATAGTTGGTTGCGGTCAGGACAGCATTGAGGATACCCGTGGCAATGCCGGTCATGCCGGCCATGATGGCACCGTAGATCGTCATCGTCAGACCATCGGTACGGACGCCCTTGACCGCTTCCTGGTGATCGAGGACATCGGCAAGGAGAGCCAGGGAGATGTACATGGCCGGGGTGGAACCCAAGGCCTTGATGACGAAGGAAGCCGTGACACAAACGAAGTTATCCGGGGCGATGAAGCCGATGCAACCGCCGATGGTGGCAAGGATGGCACCGAAGAGAATGGAACGGCCCTTGCCGATCTTGTTGGCAAGAGGCCAGACGATGACCATGCCAAGAGCGGTCGGGATGGCACCGATGATGGAGAGTGTGCCCTGGAAACGTCCGCCAATGACGGAAGAATAGACACCGCCATCGCTAAACCAGGACTGGCAGTAGTAGGTCTGGGAGACGTTCTTGAGCATGCCGCCCAGTTGATAGAGGAAGAAGAAGCCCATCATGATCCACCAGAACCTGTCGGAGGCGCAGATCTTGAACTGCTCCTTGACGGGAACGGCCTTCTTCTTGCTTTCGAGCTGGGCCTCGCCCTCGGCCTTCAAAGAGAAGGATTCCTCGGTGATTCTCTCGCGGGTGAAGTAGTATTCGACAAGGGCTCCGATGATGGTAATGACGATGAGGGCGATGATGAAGACGCGCCAAGCATTGAAGGAAGGCTCGGCATTGACGACGGCAGTGTAGTTGTCGTATTGGTCAAGCTTGTCGGCGGGAATTTCCACACCATTGGCATCAAAGTATGTCTCGTTGAAGAGGAAGCCGATGAAGAAGGGAAGGACCATGGACGTAAGGCCCATGGCGGCAAGGGCCGTGGCGTTGGAGATGGTGGCAAGGAGGGACCTGTCCTTGGAGTTACGGGTGGAGAGGTTGATCAGGGCCGAATGGTTGGTGAAGTAGAAGGGATAGGCAACGGCAAACCAGAGGTTGTAACCGATGGCAAATAGGACGAAGGTTCCCATTGTCGGGGCACCTTCCATCAGGTTCGCATAATCTGGATTCTCTTTGAATCCAATCGGCGTAAAGATAAACAGGAAGAGAAGGGCAAGGATTGAAAGGGGAATGGAGAGGAGGATAAGAGGCCTGGCCTTGCCGGCCCTCGTCCTGCTGTGGTCCATGAGACGTCCGACGAGGATGTTTCCAAGGACGACGAAGATGACGGAGATGACAGGAAGAAGGGTCAGATAGAGACCTGTAATTCCGAGGACATCCGTCATGTAGCGGTTAAGATAGGACGAAAGGATAGAATTCGAGAGAAGGGCGAGGGTGGGCCCGATGAAGTAGCCGAGGCCACCTTCGGGGAAGATCTTCACGTTTGCGGATTTGACTTTGGTAGACAACAGCGGATTGTCGAAGACGCTTTTCTTCTGCTTTGCTGCTTCAGCCATGCCATTTCCTCCTTTCCTTGTGGTTTACATCGCTTTCCATAAAGCGGTTACAATGTATTTTAAAACGACTGCCTTCGATATGCCATCATTTTTCCTAGATTGCAAAAAAAACTTCAGAACTGGTCGATATTGCCGTTTCGACACACCGACCAAACGGAAAAAAAGACAAAAAGACAAAGGGAAAAATCCTTCTTGCAATCGCTTTCCATAGAAGGGATAATATCGAAAAAAACGGAGGCCGAAATGGACAGCAGGAACATGTTTTCGTCGGAGCGCTTCAAGCTCATCGCCGACTATCTCAAGGAAAACAACAGGGCGACGGTCGAAGAGCTGAGCAAGGTCCTCTACGTCTCCCTTGCCACGGTCCGAAGGGACCTTGCGGAGATGAGTAAGCTTGGCCTCATCCAGAGAACCCATGGCGGCGCGGTCTTCCTGGATTCCTCGAACGAGGTCAACATCTTCGTCCGTATCGAAAAGAATGCCACAGACAAGGAAAAGACGGTTTCCCTTGCCCTTCCCAAGCTTCCGGAGTTCAATTCCGTCTTCATCGACAATTCCTCGACCTGTCTTGCCCTTGCCGAGCGGATGGACTTCTCCTACAAGACGATCATCACAAACGGTCTCCAGATCGCCGTCAAGCTTTCCAACAAGAACGGCGTCAACGTGATTTTCCTTGGCGGAAACATCCAGTACAATTCCTATTCCACCGACGGCTCCCTGACGACGGAGATGATGGGCAAGTTCCATGTCGACCTGATGCTCTCCTCTGCCGCCGGGATAAGGCTTGACGGATCCTACGAGACGACGGTCGAATGCATGCAGGTCAAGAGGGAGGCCTTCAAGAGGGCGGACAAGCGCTATCTCCTTGTCGACAAGAACAAGTTCCAGAATTCCTTCGTCTATCGCGTCGAGGGACTTGAGAGCTACGACGGCATCTTCACCAATGCCAGCGACGAGTTCATCGCCCCCTATCTGGAAAAGGGTTACAGGATCCACAATAGGTAACAAGACAAGGGACAACAAAAGGGGAAGGCCGTTTGACCTTCCCCAATTTTTATTAGGCTTCCGCTTCGAAGTGGTGTCTTCCGCTTCCGATCGTTTCCCTTATGCCGGCGAAATCGATATCGCAACGCGTATTGGTCGGGACCGTCACGTCCAAAAGGACCTTGTCGTCCTTTCTTTCGATGGCAATGGCAATCTCGCCATAGGGCGTCCTTGTCGTTCCCTTGCAGGAAGGAATCTCCTTGAAGAGAAGCGGCTTGACGAGGAAGGACTTGTATCCGGGCTCCTTGGCCTCCAGGCCGAGAAGGCGACGGTAGAGGAAGTCGCCGACGGCACCCGAGGCATAGTGGTTGAAGGAAATCATGCCGCCGGTCCCATCCTCGGGAACGTTGAGCTTGCCATCGTCGTCCAGGCCGTCGAACCTTTCCCAGATGGTCGTTCCGCCAGTGACCACCTCATGGAGCCAGGAGGGATTCATCGTGTTGAGAAGCATTTGGATGGCCTCTTCCTCATGCCCGTTGTCGGCAAGGGCAAAGAGGACGTATGGCGTTCCGGGGAATCCCGTGGCGATCTTGTAGTCGTTCTTCTTCACGAGTTCGGCAAGACGATCGGCCGCCCTCTTCTGCATGTCCTTGCCGAGCATACGGAAATAGAGAGGAAGGACATAGCCAGTCTGGAACTCCTTCTTCTTGAGATGGCCGTCCTTGTCGAAGAAGACGCTCTGATAGGCATCAGCGACCTTCCTGGATATTTCCTCGTAATGGACGCGGTCCTTCTCCAGTCCGAGGATTCCGGCAATCCTGGAAAGCAGGGAGGTCGTGTTGAAGAGAGAGGCCGTCGCCGTCCATTTGTGGCGGGACTGGCATTCGGCCATGCTTTCCCCAGGGGCGACCCAATCGCCGAAGTGGATGAAGTCGAGCGTATGCCAGATATAGCGATGCTTTCCGAAGGAGAACAGCCGCGCCCAGAAGAGGCAGGCCTCGACGTACTTCCGCATCGTCGGATAGAAGCGTTCCAGGACTTCGACGTTCCCGTAGGCCTTGTACATCGCCATCGGGACGAGGATGCAGGCATCGCCCCAGAAATCGCAGGCGACGGTAGGGAAGGTAAGCGGGAAGCCATAGCCCTTGTGCGGGATGGTCGTCGGCACGGCACCGCTCTTCTTCTGCTCGCTCTTGAGGTCCTCCATCCACTTCTCCAGCAGGGAATTCATCTGGAAGAGATAGGTGGCAACCGGCGAGAAGAGGGCGATATCGCCCGTCCAGCCCATCCTTTCGTCGCGCTGCGGGCAGTCGGTCGGGATATCCAGGAAGTTGCTCTTGCTCGACCAGATGATGTTCTCATGGAGCCTGTTAATCCTTTCGTCGGAGCAGGAGAAGGATCCCGTCAGCTCGATGTCGGAATACAGGGCATAGGAAACGACGTCGATGTCTTCCTTGGCAATGCCGGAAATCTCGACATAGCGATAGCCCATATAGGTCAGGGACGGCTCGTAGTCCTGTTCGCCATCCTTGCAGGTATAGTGGATTTCCTGCCTGGCACTGCGAAGAAGCACCATGTTGACATGGCCGTCCTCCTTCAGGATCTCGGCGTGGCGGACATGGATGACCTGGCCCTTCTTTCCATTGCGGATATGAAGGGAGACAATGCCGGCAAAGTTCTGTCCGAAATCGTAGACAAGGCTTCCATCTTCCATTTCCTTGACGAAGACGGGTTTCATGCATTCCTTCTTGTGAACGGGAAGGCCGTATTCGGCCTCGATGCGAGGAGAGAGCGAGACTTCCTCTAGACTCGCCTTGTGGAAAGAGACGGTGTCATAGCGTTTTGTCGCATCGAAGTCCTCGCCATCATAGATATCCGCCTTCGTGTAGGGGCCATCCATCGTGACCTCGAAGGAAGAATCGCTTGCGATCGTCTCCGTCCTTCCGTCCTCATAGACGATGCGGATCTCAAGAAGGAGGGCCTGCCTGGGGGCATAGATCCTATTGGTCCGGTTCATGACGAAGCTACCGACGGCCCAACCGCCGCTGACAGGGACAAGAAGCTCGTTTTCCTCCTTCAGCTGTGAGGTGATGTCCGTCACCTGATACTGGAGATTGTGCTCGTAGGAGGTATAGCCCGGGGCAAGATATCTTTCCCACGCCCTCTTTCCGTTGAGAAGAAGATCGTAGATGCCAAGGGCGGTCGAATAGATTTCTGCCTTCCTCACCTTTCCATCGACCTTGAAGCGCTTGCGGAAGGTCATCACCTTCGGGGAGACCTTCTTCTCGGTGAAGCGATAATCCCCATCGGTGATCCATCTTCCTTCCCAGGGAACGTCGATCCGTCCCATGGCAAAGGAAAGATCCTGGCTAGCCTTCTCGCCGTTGCTGTCCTCGATTGTAAGATGGGCGACATATTCCCGATAGGGCTCGAGATCGTCGTAGGGGTAGGGGACAAGGACCTGGCTTGTGGCATCGAATTCCCGTCCGGCCAAGGCAATCGTCGCCTTTTTCAGCGTGACGTCCTTTGAATCGGAAAGGAAGGAGAAGGAGAAGCGGGGATGCCTGTTGTCGGTGACAACCCTGCCCTGTCGGCTTTCGACGCGGAAAGAATCAATCTGGATCATATCTTTCTCCTTTTTATAAAACGGCTGGCAAGAAAGCCTGCCAGCCGTAGGACTAACCGTCTAGAGTTTAGGCCTCCTGAGCCGTTTCTTCGACAGGCTTGCCATCCTCCTTGCGGACGAGACTAAAGAAGCTGGCAACGATTCCGACAAGGGTCGAAAGGAGGAAGAAGACAATTCCAGTAATGGCGACGGCAACACTGGCCATGTTTTCCGGAGAGCTGTTTTCCTCCATGATATCGGCATTGGAGAAGAGAAGGACGCTGATACCATAGGCACGGCTGTCAATGAAGGCCATGAGGCAAACCATGAAGAGAACCGGGACAAGAATCATCAGAACGCTGCGAAGAGCACTGACTCCCTTGTCGACATTGCCCTTGAAGGTGAACAGACCAGAAGCGATAGCCGCAATGCCAAAGATAAGACCAAAGATACCGGCAAGGACGATGGAAGAAACGCTCATTCCATGGAAGTAACCGGTGGCAGAGACGTTAACGCCATAGAGGATCAGTCCAATCAGGCCAAGAAGGACGGAGAGGGCAAGAAGAATCGTTCCAGGCGTGAGGATCTTCTTGAAATCGATTTTCATTTAGTTCTGCTCCTTTTTGTCCAACACGTAGCAGAGAGCAAGACCGGCAGTGGAAGCGGCAGCAAGGGTGAAGGAAACGGCAACGATAGCAATCAATGCCGATTCCCAAGCCGGCGTGATACGACGGGTGCTGATGTTCTTGATGGCCGTCTGGGCAAAGGCATAAAGCTGATACTTCATGCAATCCCTGGCAGCCTCGGCGAGAGTATTGTCCTTGGAGAGGACCTCGGGGGAGAGATAACTCCACGTCTTGTCAACACCGCCCTGTCCCTGATTGAGATGGGCATCATTAGCACTGAAGTCGGCCATCATGGTGACGGTGGCCAAGGCGCAGCCTTCGGGGTTGAAGTACCACTTGTTGTTCATCATGTCGGTCGTAGAAAGGCCCTTGAAGTCCCATTCGCCACGGATAATGTTCTTGTTGAACTCGACATAGTGAGAAACGTTGGTCGGTCCCATACGGTTGAAGGCGATCATGTAGCCGAGAGCGCCACCTTCTTCAAAGGAGCCTTGGAATGCTCTCAGTTCGGTTTCCCTGGCCTTCTGTTCAGTCATATAGGCGGAGACACCGGATCTGTTGTATTCTTGATCGTTGAATCCAATGTGCTTAGGGCCGACAAGGAGTCCCTTCTCGCGAGTCGCCTTAAGGAATTCGGCGCCCCAGATGTTGGTCAACATCTCGTCTTCGGACATGTATTCGACGTTACGGCCGTTATAAGGATTCCTGTGGACATTCAAGGCCGCTGCCCAGACGTTATAGACCCCGGCCCAAAGTCCGAAGTTACCAAGGGCACGGCCCCAGCGATAGGCAAGCTGTGGATTGAAGGAGGAACCAGCAAGGGTCGGAGAATGGATATTGTCCTTGAAGCTATAAGCTTCCGATTCAGGATCGACATAGTAGGTTTCCTCGGGATCCTCGATCTTCTGGTTGCCAATGGTGACACCGTTGAATCCGGCAGGACCATCGTACTGCTTGACAACAGGGTTTCCGATGTTGGAAAGCTGATCGGCCTGGTTTCCGCCGTGGGCGATGGCACCGAGGGCTTCTTCGGCAGGAATCTGATTGACGTAGTCTTCCCAGAAGGGATTGTTGATGTCGTTGACAGCATCGCCGGGCATGGTTTCCCATGTGAGTCCCTTGTCGATACCATCCATGTTGGAGACGGGCTCGTCATCCTTAACCTCATATTGCTGATTGCGAAGGTTCTTCAGCCATTCATCCTTCTTGGGGGAATCGGCAATGGCAAAACCCTTTCCGTCATTGATGGTGTTGAAGTTCTTCGGATAGGTACCATCCCAATCTTGACGGGAGAGATAGTCGATTTGATCTTCTTCGGAGAGCCAGTAGTTGATGTCCGTCGTCTGGAGCTGGTTCTTGATCTCCGTGCCGTTCTTGGCCTTGCCGAAGGTCGTGTAGTCGACAGAGCCTTCACGGATGCCGTTCCAGGCAAAGGTGGAACCTTCCGTTCCCTCGACATCATAGCCCTGATGGGCAAGGACGTTGTTGACGGCCTCATGGGCGCCGTTTCCAAGGGCGAAGACATACTCGCCACCATCGAGGATATAGGTGCCATATCCATTTGTATCATAAGAAGCCAGATACTTTGTCGGGAGAGAAATCTTCACATCTTGGTACTGACCAGGTTCGATCGGTTTGGTCTTGGCAGAATTGAGGAACTGGATGGCGCTCTTTTCGACGCCGTTCTCACGGTCATAGTCCGTATAAGGGACGTTGACGAAGAGTTCGGTGCGGAAGCAACCCTTCTTGTCCGATTTGTTGGTGACACGGATAGTTGCCTCGATCTTACCCTCAACGCTCAGGTCGACCTTGACATCAAGAAGTTCTTCCGTGTAGTCCAAATAGCTCTGGCCATAACCGAAGGTATAGCAAACCTCCTGGTCATAATTCCAGTTGCCATCGGAAGCATAGACACCGGCGGTGGAAGTCGCTCCGGAATTCGTGTTGGCAATGGAATCGTAATAGCGGGTCTCGTAGTAGTTGTAGCCCGTATAGATGCCCTCGGCCTCGACGTAATACATACCGCCGTTATAGGTCGCCGATCCACCAAAAGATCCAGCTCCCTCATTGCCAATCTCGACGCCAGGCCATCTCGTGTCCTCGAAGTCGCAGACGCTGAGGTAATCGGAATACATATCGCCGCCGAAGTTCATCATGGAAGGCGAGCTGGTGGAATCGGTGGCATAGGTGTCGGCAAGGGCACCCGTGGCATTTTCTTCGCCGGCGAGCACCTTGACGATACCCGTATATTGATAGTCGTTGGGAAGACCGATGTAGGCAATACCATCGACTTCATGTGCACCACCCTTAACAATCGGGCCAAGTTCGAATTGGCAAGATGTGCTCAAAAGGACGATGACCGGCTTTCCGGTGGCCTTTGCAGCATCGATGACGGCCAATTCATCCGGCGAGAAAGCGAAGGGATTCTGGTCAAGCGGATTGCCTTCGGAATCCGTCGTCGCTCCAGCCTTGAAGGTCGTTCCTTCGCCGCCCGGACGATTGAATGTGACGATGTTGACATCACCCGTCAGAGAGGAAGCCCAACTAGAACTAGCGGTACCGAATCCTTCTTGCGTAAACTTGGAAGGATTGACTTCGCGAATCTGGAAGGTGTCATATGCCGGAGCGCTGGTGTTGGGATAGGCAGGCTTGAAGCTCGGTCCGCCCCATCCGGAGGACTCAATAAGCTGTTCCTCATTAATTTCCGTATAAATTCCCTTCAGCGTCGGATCGAGGGTGAAGCCACCGTCCTCCAGGGCGCCGACAAGATCGACGGCATCCTTATTTCCGGCCTGGGACATGCCACGATAGGAATTATAGGAAGCATTGCCCCAGAGGTTGATTTTGGCCTTAGAGGCAAGAGGAAGGGCGTTGTTGTCGTTCTTAAGAATCGCCGTGCCATCGATACCTTCCTGGACAGAGACAGCCTTAAGTTCGACCATCAAATCCTCGGCCTTCGTGTAGTCGGAAGTAAACCTCGGTTCGCTTGAAATCGTCTCGTAGGAAGAGGTTCCCAAAGCGGCATCGACTTGGGTTCGCCACTGATCGGCAAGTCCCATACCCATGGTAGCCAGGACGGCAAGGGAGAAGGTCGTTGCAGCCACGCCACGGAAGACAGGGACAGTCTTCTTGTTGAAAATCATATTTCCCTCCTTGATAGGTATGATTTCATGTCTTGGGCGCTTGGTATTTTCCATCGTTCCCACAGGAATTCCGGCGCTAGCAGTTTACAAGCGCTTTCAAGACAATAACAAGGTATCATAATCCAAAGCCTTTTTGCTCTTTTTTTTGCAAGTTGAGAAAAAAGTCGATTATCAATCAAAACAAGCAACCATTTTGCGCATTTTCAATCATAAATAATCATGTTTTGCTTCTTTTATTTCTTAAATTGAAGAGTCCGTTTTTCTGTCTCCCTTCCAAATCCAGTAAAAGGCTTACAATTTCCATTCGGCATTTTCTCTCCCATTGGAAAAGCCATCCCGGTCGGGGAGGATCCTTCCGGGATGGCAATCTCTGCTCCGAAGCAAACTGGGAGCCTAGCTAGATGATCTTCTTGTAGTCGACCTTGAAGGCGGCGGCAAGCTTCTTGAGCTGCTCGTCGGTGATGGACTGGCGGACGTGGTCCTGGGTGAGGAAGTAGATCTGGCTTGCCTTCTCGACAGTCTCGACAAGACCGAAGGCCTCATCGAGGTCATCGCCCATGGCAAAGACGCCGTGCATGCCCCAGAAGACGACGCGGTAGTCGTGCGCCTTGAGAGCCGTGGCCTCGCCGATCTCGTTTCCGCCGCAGACCATCCAGGGAAGATAGCCCACGCCCTCGGGGAAGACGACGATGCATTCCGTCGACATGCGCCAAAGGGTCTTGGTGATCTCGTCCTCGTCCTCGGGAAGGACGTAGGTCAGGGCAAGGGCATGGGTCGCATGGCAGTGCATGACGACATGGTTCTTCGGATTGACGGCAAGACGGGCGATATGGTTCATCAAATGGGTCGGGAACTCGCTTGTCGGCCTTCCGCCATCCTCAAAGCCCCAGAGGAGCTCGGCAGAGTGGCCGTCCTTTCCGATGCGGACGATGCCGAGGTTGACTTCGGGCGCGACGTCGACGTTCTTGAAGTACTTTCCCGTGCCCGTCACGACGAAGACCCTTCCGATGAGGGGCGTGGCATCGAAGCCCAGCTGGAAGACGCGATGGGGTTCCTCGGGGAGGTAGTCCCGGTATTCCTCGGGATCGATGATGACGGAGATGTTGCCGCCGTTCCTTTCGTCCCAGCCCATGCGATACATGTTGCTGGCGCAGCGGATGACCTCCCTGACGGTCGGAAGGTCGACGATCTTCATTTTGGACATATTCAGTTTCCTCTCTTTGCCAAGACTTCCTTCTCGTATGCCTTCACGTCCTTGAGCCAGTCATGGCCCTGGATGCCGTTCTTTGCCAGATAGTATTCATAGACATCGCCCCAAGGATAGGACTTGAGTTCCTCGACGAAGGCAAGACGGGTCGTGTAGTCGAGTTCCCTTTCCGCCTTGAGGAGTTCCTCGGTGGGTTCCAGGAAGGCCTTGAGCAATGCCTTCTGGGTGGAGCGGATACCGATGACATAGGCGGCGATGCGGTTGATCGTGGCATCGAAGAAGTCCAGTCCGATATGCGTCCTTTCAAGCAGGCCATCGCGGACAAGGCCTTCCATGATGTGGTTGAGCTCGTCGGTGTCGGTGACGACATGGTCGCTGTCCCAGTTGACCGGACGGGAGACATGGAGAAGAAGCTCCGGGACATAGAGAAGGGCGGAGGAGAGCTTGTCGGAGATGAATTCGTTGGGATGGAAATGGCCGGCATCCAGGCAGAGGGCGATCTGGTTCTTGGCGGCATAGCCGAGATAGAACTCGCCGCTTCCGGTGGTATAGCTTTCCGCGCCGATGCCGAAGAACTTGCTCTCGACGGCAAGAAGCTCGTTCTTTCTGTCGTATTCCGTCTCCAGGATCTCGTCGAGGGACTTTGTCAGTCTCTTCCTGGCTTCGAGATGGGAATAGGGATCGTCCTTCATGCCATCGGGAACCCAGATGTTGGTGACGCACTTCTTGCCAAGTTCCCTTCCAAAATAGTCGCCGATCCTCACGCAGCACTTGCCGTGGCGGACCCAGAAGGAACGCACTTCCTCGTCGGGAGAGGAAAGGGTGAAGTTGTCGCGGTACATCGGATGGGAGAAGAAGGTCGGGTTGAAGTCGAGTCCGACGTCGTTTCTCCTTGCGAATTCGACCCAGCCCTCGAAGTCCTCGGGGACAAGCTCGTCGACGTCCCTTCCGCCAAGGGGCCTTGTCGCATAGATGGCATGAAGGTTGACCTTCTTCTTTCCGGGGACAAGGGAGAGGACCTTCTCGAGGTCTTCGGAGAGCTCCTTGAAGTTCCTGGCCTTTCCGGGATAGTTTCCGGTGACCTGGATGCCGCCGGAGAGGGCGTTGTCATTCAAAAAGCCCTGGATGTCGTCGCCCTGCCAGCATTGGATCGAGATCGGGACAGCATCGAGCCTTTCGATGGCCTTGTCGGTGTCGACGCCGATCTCCGCATAGGCTTCCTTGGCCCTCTGATAGGCCTGCTGGATTCTTTCTTCCATGTTCTATATTCCTCCTTTTCCTGTCGTTTGGATGAATCTTTCCTTCTTCCGTGCCCACGTCTTCAAGTCTTGGGGCATATAGGTCCGGACGGCGATGGAATCCTTCAGCCGTCTTCGTCCCTCCTCCTTGTCGGCGATGGCGCCATTGGCGATGAACTGGGCGAGGGCATTTCCGAGGACGGTCGCCTCGATGGGGCCGGTCTCGACTCTTGCCCCGGTCGCGCAGGCGGCATAGCGATTGAGGATTTCCGCCTGGTTTCCGCCGCCGACGATGATGAGACTATCGAACTTCCTGCCGCCGATGCGCATCAGGTTGTCGAGCACGAGGCCATAGTTGATGGCCATCGACTGATAGATGACGCGCAGGTATTCGCCTCTTCCCCGAAGCCTTTCCTGTCTTGTCCTTTCCAGATAGGAGTCGACCTTGTAGATCATGTCTCCGGGTGTCTCGAAGAGAGGATCGTCGGGATCGATGAAGCAATCCACGTCCTTGCTTTCCTCGACAAGGGGGACGATTTCCTCGACCGGGATAGGCTCCTCCATGTCGAGGAAGTTCTTCCTCAGCTCATTGGCGATGAACATGCCCATCGTGTTCTTCAGGAAGCGGACGGTATGGTCATAGCCAAGCTCGTTGGTGAAGTTTGCCTTCATCGATTCCTTGGTGATGATCGGCTCCTTCAGTTCCGTCCCAAGAAGGGACCATGTCCCGCTTGAGAGATAGGCAAAGTCATCGAAGCCATCCGTTCCGAGGACGGCACTTGCCGTATCGTGGGTGGGGACGGCAAGGATGGGGATATCCCTTTCCAGTTCCGGGAAGAGCGTCCTTGAGAGCACACCATAGCTTTCTCCGGGATGGATGATCTCCGGGAAGATATCTTTCTTTATACCAATAGCCTCAAGAAGACGGGCGGAGATCTCCTGCTTCCTGGGATCGAAGAGGGAGGTCGTCGAGAGGTTCGTGTATTCGATTCTCTTTTCCCCGCCGAGGAAATAGGCGATGAGATCGGGAATCATCAGTATCCTGTCGGCCTTCTCCAGTTCCTTCCTTCTTCCATAGAGCTGGTAGATGGTGTTGAAGTGAAGGTCCTGGATGCCGGCAATGGCATAGATCTCGGAGAAGGGAATCCTCTCCTGGAGCTTCTTCTGGCTTTCGAAGCTATGCGTGTCCCTGTAGCAGACAGGATCCTCGAGAAGCCTTCCTTCCTTGTCGAGCATGCCATAGTCCACCGCCCAGGTATCGATTCCGATGCTGACGATGTCCTGGCTCTTCTTAAGGGCCTCATGGATTCCCGAGACGATGTTGTCGAAAAGAAGGGAGAAGTCCCATCTCAGGATTCCTTCCTTCTCATAGATGCGGTTGACGAAACGCTTGTCCTCCCTGTAGGAGAAGGTCCCGTTCTCATAGGTAACGGTCATCACCCGGCCGCTTGTCGCGCCGATATCCACTGCGATGCATTTCATATCGCTATGAGTCTATCATTGAAAAAGGCCTTTATCGTGCTTTGATTGACAAGTTGACAAAAAATCTCATTGCCGATTCATTTATTCATAAACAAGCAGAAACAATCATGTTTTCCGGATCATTGTGGAGGTCTCCAAAATATGTAAGCGATTGCTTTGATTGTTTTCTTTCTTTATTGATTGCTTGCCTTTTCGGACGAAAACCTCTCCAAGACCTTCTTCGAACAAGGATATCGGCGCCATCCCAAATAGGATTCCGTCACGCCTTCACCGCATTTCCGGCTGGCACATGGCGGAGAACAGGAAATCATCCCGGGACAAACACTATGAAAGGGAATTTGACGTTCCGAACGAAACGAAAATACAGTTTTCCCGTTCGATTGACTTTTGCTCCTCTGCGATGGAACATAGACGCATGGAGAACAGAGGATGAAAAGCAAGAAAGTCAAGATCACCTATCCGGACGGGGCCTATTACATCGGAGAGGTCAAAGACGGGAAGAAGCACGGGACAGGAACCTGCGTCTATCCTTTCGGAACCTATACCGGAACCTTCGTCGACGATTGCGTCGAGGGGTTTGGAGAATTTCGCTACAACGATGGAACTTACTACAAGGGTTTCTACAAGCAATGCCAAAGGGACTTCCAGGGAGAATACCGTGGCAAGGACTTCAAATACGTCGGCCAATACAAGGACGACAAGATGAACGGGAAAGGGACGATCCACTGGAATTCCGGGGATGTCTACGAGGGCGGGTTCGAAAACGACACGCTCCACGGGTATGGAAAGCTGACCTACAAGAACGGGACGATCCTTAAAGGCATGTTCGATCATAACGGCATGCCAAGAGAGGGAAAGCTCGATTTCCCCGATGGCACCTACTACGATGGGGAGCTGATGGGTCTCACGATGCACGGGCGCGGCTGTCTTTGCGGCCGGTCGGAATATCCGATGGAAGGCTATTTCGAAAACGGCGTCTATTCCCATCCTGTCGGCATGACGAAGGAGCAGTTCGACGTACTCAGGAAAAAGAGCGAGGCCTCCGGTCTCTCGATTGCCTACTCCCTTGGAATACTCGTCTTTCCGAAGAACTACAAGCCGAAAGACCTCTTTTGCAAGGAATGCAGGAAACTCCTGAAGGCATACCGTTCCAGCGAAACCAAGCTTCCTCCTTTATACGGCATCCTGACGCTGAAGGACTATGCGGCAACCGTCGACGACGAGAAGAAGAAAAAGGAAGCCATCTATCTCGTAGCAAAATACTACATCGCCTATTCGTCCTGTGCCGCAAACTGGAAACCCTATGCCGACTATGCCAAGGCCGAAATCAAAAAGCTGGAGAGCTTCAACGACAAGTCCCTGAAGAAAAAAATTCTCTACCTGGAGAAAGCCCTGGAAATTCTCGACAAAATCCAGCGGAACGAGAGAACGGACCAAGCCAGGACCTTCATCTCTTCCCTGATGGTTGATGCCTCGGTCCAACCCCTGGGACGCGAGAAAGTCACATATGACGACTATGACTACGACTATGGCTCCTCTTCTTCCTTTTTGTCTTCCGAAAGTGACGAAGAAGAAGAATATGAAGAAGTGAAGACCACCTATATCAATTTCCGGGATGGAAAGAAAGGTGTCGTTGTCGATGACGACAGCCTCTCCAGCTACAAGGGACAGCTTGTCGTCGACGAATACACGAAAGAACCCACTGGTCTAAGGTACAAGGACAATCATCTTTATGACGAGGACGGAAAAGATCTTGGTTCGTTCTCAGACCTAGGAAACTTCTATCCAAACGATTGATTGGAAAACGATAGGACTCTCCAACGTTCTTTTAGCGGAAAGCGTAGGCCAAACGAACCCTGCCTCTGCCTGAAACGGATATTCCCGTCTGGCAGGAATCCTAAAATAATCGTCTATCTGAAGCAATAGGGGCGTCTCAACGAAAAACCTCATCGACGACTTCCCAATGTCCGCCATTCCTAGAACCAACGCGGATTATTCTCCCACTGTTCTTTATGATTCTCTGGACTGTCTTTATTGACTCCCCTATCAAATCCGCCAATTTGCCAAGTGAAATGTTTGGGTCCCGCCTAATTGCATTGATAATTCTTAACGTATCATCTGGAGCATACTGATCATGGACATTTTCATGGACATTATCGTGGACATTCGTTGTCTCTCCATTCGAACTTCGGAGTCCGAAAGCATAAATCCTGTTCGGCAAAATATTTGTCAGGAATTACCTATAATGAAAAAATGTGTAATTACACAGTTTTTTATGATAATAATTTGTAATTATTCGTTTTTAACATTAAAATATGTGTATGAACACGAAAATTTCGATTATTGACAGACCGTCTTATCTCGAACTCCTCAAGAAAGCGGCCTGGAACGGCTATCCAAAAATCATCACTGGGGTAAGACGTTGCGGAAAGTCTTTCCTCCTAAGCACCCTCTATCGACGATGGCTTCTTTCCAACGGCGTCTCAAATGAGGATATTGTTTCCTTGGACTTGGATGATATCGAAAACAAATCTTTGCGCGATCCTCTCAACCTATATGAGCATATCCTCTCGAAGACAAAGGAAAAGCCACGTTGCTATGTATTCCTTGATGAAATCCAACGCGTTTTCGACATTGTCAATCCGGCCTTGACACAAGGAAGGCATGTCTTGGCCAATAAAGAGGACAGGGAGGTTGTCGGATTTACCGATGTCGTCATGGGCCTGTCCAGGAAGTCGAACATCGACCTTTATGTCACGGGTTCCAATTCCCAGATGCTTTCCACGGATATCCTGACGCAGTTCCGCGGAAAGGCGACAAATATCCCTGTCTTTCCCCTCTCTTTCGAAGAGCTTTGGGACCGCGACAATCTTTCATTGAAGGAAAGCTTCCAACGCTATCTTCAGTACGGTGGCATGCCCGGGATTGTTTCCATGGACACGGAAGAGAAAAGAAATGCCCTCAAAGCCCTTTTTGAGACGACCTACTTCCGGGATATCGAAGAGCGGCACCATCTCCGAAAAAAAGATTCGATGAAGACCCTTTGTCATATTCTGGCTTCGAAAATCGGTTCCTTGGTGAATCCCGGAAAAATTGCCAACACCTTCAAAAGCACAATGAAGGGAATGGCAAGCTACGATTGGGTTCTACGTTCGCTCTCCTATTTGGAAGAAAGCTATTTAATGCATCCTGCAAAACGCTATGATCTCAAGGGAAGGAAGGAAATCGGCGGCAACCGGAAATATTATTTCATCGATCCAGGATTGCGAAATGCTTGCGTGGGCTTCCTCTTCCAGGATCAAGGTGCCGTCTTCGAGAACGTCATCTATAATGAACTCTGCCGTCATGGTTTCGAGGTCTTTGTCGGAATTCTGGACTATTATGTGAAGGACAAGAAGGGAAAGACGATTCGAAAGAATGGCGAAGTGGATTTTCTTGCCCGGAAAGCGGGAAAGACGGTCTATCTCCAGGTTGCAGACAACCTTGACGAAAGACGCACCTATGAAAGGGAGATCAAGCCTTTCCTTTATCTTAAGGACGGAATCATGAAGAGGATTGTCGTCAACAGGATCATGGAAGAATCGGAAACCGAAGATGGCTTCCGCATTCTGGGCTTCCAGGATTTCTTCGGCAGATTTCTCAAGTCCTTCTAGGAGGGGCCTTCAAAGATACGGGAAAACCGTCAAAATCAGAAGAGCGGAAGACACAATCCCTTTCCTGATTCATGGATTTCGCTTGACGAAAGGAAATGTCGCTTTTCCCGTCGACATTGTTTGCCAATCTCGTTATCCATGTTGTGCTTCCTTACAAGAATCACCAAAGTATCCTACGCCTTCCTCTCCTTTCCGGACTTGTGCCGAGTCAAGATCGGTGGAATGACAACGAAGATAATATCGATGATAAGGATAGCCCACTCGGAGGAGTACAAGGTTACGATCTCACGCATACTCCCCTTCCTTCGTCTTTCATAATCACAATGCATTAGGGTCCCAAGATTTATACCATGGGGCTTCGTCAATCCTAAGAGGCCTGCTTTTGGAATGACCTATCACTCCCCGATCCATTCCCATAATTCCCAAGCGTCCGTCCTCTTGCGTTTCGCAATTGTCATCGTCAAAGCCTCCCGGAAGAAGCATGAGAATAGTGACACGAAATAAGGCATCCCGGCCATCAAGGGACCAGGATGCCCGCTTGTCGAAAGCTACTTTTCCTCGGGAAGAGGCTCTTCCTTCTTTTTCTTGGCGATCTTCATGACGGTGGCGGCAAAGCCGGTGGCGATGGCAAGGACAAGGAAGAGGACCATGACGATCCAGGCCGGATCGAGGCTGTTGTTGTCGATGCCAGTGAAGACGTTGGAGAGATAGAGCATCTCCGAATTGAGCCAGATGCCAAGCGTGACGATATAGAGGATGTAGGGGACATAGGCGAGGAAGCCGAAGTCCTTGATCAGGACAAGGACATTCGTGACGATGGCAAGAACGAGGACGACGACGGCAGGGATGCTGACAGGCGAATAGCTGTTTCCGCCGCGGGCGACATAGACGATGAGGGCAAGAAGTCCTAGGACGAGGCTTGCGAGGGAGACATAGAATCCCGCGGCCTTCGTGGACAGGAATTTCTTGATGAAAGCCATCTTAGTTTTCCTCCTTCTTCTTTCTCAGTCCGTCGACTGCCGAATAGCCAAGGAGACCGATGGAGAGAACCATACCGACGGCGCTGACAGCAATCAGGGCGATGAGGGCGGCTTCATACCAGGTGGTGATGTCGACAATCCTCGAGGTGGAAGAGAGGCCGTTCATGGCCAGGGAGTTCGCGAAGTTGTAGAGGATGCGATGCGTCGCCTCGCGCATGTTGGCAAGAAGCTTGAGATCGGCGGAAGCCCTGGGCGCGACGATTTCGGAGAAGGAGCTTCCGGAGGTGCAGAACATGGTCGTTCCGGCCTCGTAGGCAAGAAGCGGATCCATCAGCGTCTGCGGCTTCTGTCCGAAGTCGGTCGTGACGTTTCCGGTGAATCCCCACTCCTTTCCCATGACGTTCTTCCAGAGGTTGCCGTAGTGTCCCGTCCAGGTCACGCCAAGACGGTTGAAGGCACCCATGACGCCCGTGCAGGCCTTGTCGTCCTCTCCCGTCGTCTCGAAGGCATCCTGGAAGGCGCGGAGATAGATTTCGCGGATGGCCTGTTCGTTGGCGAAGGTGCAGACGCCGATACGGTTGGTTTCCTGGTCGTTGAGGAAGAAGTGCTTGAGGTAGGGGATGACGCCCTTTTCCATTGCGCCCTTGCTTTCGGACTCGCAGAGCTTGCCGGAGATGAAGCCATCTTCGGAATAGTATTCGAAGTTACGTCCGGAGTAAGGCGTGCGGTGGATGTTGGCGGCAGGGCCATACCAGCCCACGCCTCCGCCCCAGAGGCCTTCCTCGCCGAAGCTGACGCCAAGCCTGTGGGTAAGATCGAGGTTCCAAGTACCGGCGATGACCGTCTCCGTCGGATAGAGGACCATTGCTTCCTCGGTCACCTTGGCCGTCTCACTGTAGTCGTCGTACTTTTCCTTGTAGTGGGACTTGGTCCAGGCAGCCGGCCCATCGACGGCCGTCGTCTCGGGAAGACCGATCGACTGGATGGCGGAGCGTCCCTGCTTGTTGAAGTCGGCCATTTCCTGGATGGAGATCTGATCGAGAAGCGTGTCCCAGTTCTCGTCGTCATAGTCACGTCCCATCATCATGGCGATGTTGTATTTTGTAGCAGTGGATCCGGTGGTGATGGAAGAGGTGTCCTTGTCGCCAGGGGTATAGGCGCTAGGTTCGTTTATCGGGCTGTAGAGGGCATCCATGTCCGCGATCATCTTCGCGGGAGCCGAGTAGCCGCTCATGTTCTTTGGCCAGGTACCCTGCCAGTCGTTGCGGCTGAGGTAGGTGACAATGTCCTTGCCTTCGGCATAATGGTTGATGTCTGCCGTCTCGAACTGATTCGTGATCTTATTGAGCGTGGCCGAGAGGGAATAGTCGGCCTCATCGCCGTTCTTGTCCCACTGGCGGACGAGACTAGCGTCGCCTTCCGCGTCCATGCCATCCTGGACGGACTTTCCCTTGAGGTCAAGAATATTGTTGAGGGCATCGTGGGCACTTTCGCCAAGGGCAAAGTAGTAGGTCCCATCCTCCATCACGTAGGTCTTGGCGTTCTTGTAGTCATAGCTGGCAAGGTCGCTCAGGTCGATTTCAAGGGTCACCTCAAGACTTTGGTCAGGTTCAATGATGTCCGTCTTGGCAAAGCCGATGAGCTGGACGCTCGATTTCTCGATGCCGCCTGCCGTATAGGGGGCCTGTCCATAGAGTTCGACGGTATGCTTTCCGGCAGCATCGCCCGTGTTCTTGACCGTCACCCTCATCGTGGCGCTCTTGTTCTTAGCATCGATATCGAAGGCTGTAATGCTCTCCTCGAACGTCGTGTAGGATAGGCCGTGCCCGAAGGGGAACTGGACTTCTTCGGAATAGTCCCATCCATTTTCGGAGGCAAAGCTTCCCGTCGCGGAAGAGGCGTTGCCCTTTCCAAGGACGCTATCCTCATAGCGCGTCTCGTAATAGCGGTATCCCACATAGATACCTTCGTTGTACATCAGATACTTGCGAGAATCGGCGTTGGCGATGCTTTCGGCATTCACAAAGGTGAAGTCGCCGTAGTTCTGCATGGCCGGGGAAGAGAAGGTGTCGTAGGCATAGGTGTCGGCAAGCCGTCCGGAGGGATTGACGTTTCCGACAAGGATGTCCACGACCGAATCCAAACCGCACTCGCCCGGACCGCCAATATAGAGGCAGGCATCGATGTTGTATTCGTCAAGCCAGCCAAGCTCGGGCGTGTTGAAGGTGTTGACGAGAACGATCCGCTTCTTGAAGGGGCCATCCTTCATTGCCTGAAGCACCGATTTCTCATCCTCCGTCAGGGCAAGATACTTGTCGGCATCCTCGCTGGCGCTTGTCGTGATGAGGTCGTTTCCTTCGCCACCGATACGCGTCAGGACGAAGATGGCGGCATCAGAGTAGTCGTTGAAGCTTTCCTTGAGATCGTTAGTGAACTCACTGGAAGGGACCTCAGGAGCCTGGAAGGAAACCGGCGTCGCATTGGGGCCCCAGCCACCGCCAAGCTTTCGGGTCAGTTGGCCATCCTTTGCCATGAAGCCGCTTTCGAGCTTTCCCTTGTAGAAGGCATCCATCGTCGGATTCATCTCCAGGCGCCCGTCCGCTGCACAGGCCTTGGAAAAATCGACTTCCCTTTCCGCGCTTGCCGTCACGCCACCTGAGCCTGTGCCGCCATAGGCGACATCGACGCTAGAATAGGAGAAGAAGGTGACCTTGCTTTTCTTGGCAAGGGGAAGGGCGTCGTTCTTGTTCGTCATCAGGACCGTGCCTTCGGCTTGGACATCCTTGGCGATGCTCCTGGCATTGTCGCGGACGTCCGTATAGGAGTCGAACTCGCTCTTGAAGTAGGTCGTATCCTTGTTTTCGGATTCATCGTCGACGATGGCCGTCCCCTGGATGTTGAGGAACTTGTTGATGTAGCCGGACCATTCCTGGGTGACCGCGTTTCCGGCGATGGCCATGATGTTGACCAACAGACAGGCGGAAGCAACGGGACGCCAGATCTTCTGATTCTTGAGAATGTCTTTGATCATGTTTGTCCTTTCTCATCGAGTCGTCTCTTCGATGTTCTTTCGAATTTGGCAACAGGAAAGACTTACCGGTGAAGGTCTTTCGCTGTGCCTATTTAAAAGCCAAAAGGCTCTTAAACCTTTTCTTCGTCTGCAAAATCTTCCAAAAGCCGTGCCTCGAAGTAGGGCGTCCACCAATAGAGATAGCCAGTGCGATAGGGGTGGATGGCGTCGGCCATGTAGAAGCGATAGTCCTCGTCGGATATGGCGTTGAATTCCTTGTCGTTGAAAAGGTCGATCATGTGCACTTCATAGTCCTCATGGGCATCGTACTTGGAGACGATTTGCCGTGCCCCCTCTACAAGCCTTGCGTAGTCCGATCCCTTGGTGTTTCCGATGGAGCGCAGTCCCTCGTCTTCGAAATAGGCGTTGGTATAGATGTAGATGGGGCAGTCCCAGGTCTTCTCGACGTAGACCAAGATGCTTTCGATTGCCCCATAGGTTGTGCGGATGTCAAAGGAGTCGGCGGAAAAGACATTGTCCGACGTGATTTCACCCCATTTGTCAAGCCGACTTTCTTGGGCATCGTTCGTCGAAAGCTGAAGAACAAAGGCATCGATGTCCGCTTCCTTGTCGAAATGCTTTGAGTGGACAAGCCTCGCATAGTAGGAATCCCCTTCCTCCTCGGAGATAAGGGTCGTTCCGCTGATGGCATCCTTGACGCAGTGCATGCCATCGATGGCTTCAAGATAGTCTGGTACGGCACACTCCTCGCTTCGCATTCCCAAGGTCACCGAGCTTCCAAGAAAATAGAGGGTCTTCCCGTTGAGGGCGTTTTCCTTCTTCTCCTGTCTTTCCGGGGCATACTCGTTGGCATTGGAGGAAGCCAGGCTATCGCAGGACGTGACAAGAGTGAGCAGGGCCAGGCCCATGATAAGGATTCGTTTCTTGTTCTTCATGCCACCATTATAGGAATTTCTGAAACCCCTTTCCGCTTTTTGGCAGAATTGGCAATTCAAAGCCACGATTCGCTATTTCGTGGCAGATTCGGTTTCTTTCCTGGCATTTTCGGGAGGCAGGGGAAGGAAGATATCGACCATGAATTGTCCGTTTCGATAGATCATGGTCATGTTCCCGCCGTATTTCTGGGCAAGGTATTGCATGCTCTTCGTGCCATAGCCATGCCCCTTTTCCATCTTCGTGGATTTGGGGAAGCCGTTTTGGAACACGGGTTTGGCATGGCAGGCGTTCTCGACGTGGATGTGTCCCATCTCGCCATTGCGGACGGCCCTCAGGAAGAGGCGTCTTTTCCCTTCCTCGACCCTATCCTGTTCCTCGATGGCGTTGTCCAGGGCATTTCCGAAGAGGGAACAGAGATCCCCGGAACCGATGAAGGAAAAGACGGCACCATCGACAAGAAGGGAGAAGTCGATGTTCCTCTCGCGACATTTTCGCATCTTTTCCGTCAAAAGATAGTCCAAGGCATCGTTTCCGCTTTCGACCATGGCATCATAGATATCCACCTGCTTCTCCAATTCCTTCAGTTCCCTGGACTTTCCTTCGCTTTCCTGCCGTTGCAGCTCCATCAGCCGATGCTTGAGGTCGTGGGAAAGGATGTTGACTCTTTCCATGTTCTCCCTGGCCATCGTGTAATAGCGGGTCTCGGCATCCAGGCGCATTTGAAGTTCCCTGTTGCCTTCCTCGAGACGAGCATTCCGGAAGATGCCAAACTGGATGAAGAGAATCATTCCGGCCAGGATCGAGGAATAAAGCTCATAGACCATCGCGACGGAGCCATCCTCCAAAAGGACGCTGTTGAAATGGCGGATGTAGATGCCCAAAACGATCATGATGATTAGGAAGGATACCGAAAGAAGAAGCGTCGAGACCCTTGGAATCTGCTGCAGGTCCTCAACCCGGAGCTTTCTCAAAAGCAGAAGATAGAAAAGCGAATAGAGAACGGCATAGACGGCAGCCAGGACAAGAAGATAGAGAATGTCGTCATACTGGTTTGCCAGGGGGATTCCCGCAAGACGCATGATCAGTCCATAGAGATGATGGCCGAAGTTCTGGACGACCATGGCTCCCGTCCAATAGAAAAGTGTCCGAAAGACATTCAGCCGGAAGGGAAGGAAGACAAGAAGGAAGGAGAAAAGGTAGCAGAGCAGATAGTAGAGAAAGATGCTGACCCCTTCCGGAAGGAAGAAGAGGGATTCGGGCTTGGCAAAGAGGATACTGATCGTCAGCTCGACTGCCAGCTGGGGCAAAAAAAGAAGCCAGAAGTGCTTCTTTCGCGGAAAGCGATAGAACATCAATGCCAAAGGCACGATGAGCTGAACGAAGAAACCGATCATTTCCGATCCCCGTAGAACACAGCAAGGGTTTCAAGGAAGGCCTTCTTCCGGGAACGGGAGATTGGAAGCGTCTCTCCTCCCTGAAGGGTGATGTTGTCCCCCTGCACGCGGCGAACATAGGAAAGGTTCACGAGATAGGAGTTGGAAGAACGGGCAAAAGGAAGGCGTTGCAGGCTTTCTGGAAGATCCTTCAGGGATCCTCGGACACGATAGCTTTCCTTGTCGACGTGATAGACCAAGTAGTGGAGCTGGCTTTCCACGAATCGGATGTCCTCAAGCTCGATCCTTACCTTTCCGTCGGCACTCGGAAGAAGGAGATAGACTTTCTGCCTCTTCTGGCACAGGCGGATGGCTCTCTCCATGCGATGGTAAAAGGGAAAATAGTCAATGGGCTTGACAAGGAAGTCCATGGCATCCACTTCATATCCTTTCAGAGCATAGTTGGCAAGGCTCGTGACGAAGATGAGGACGGCTTCCGTATCCATGGCGCGAAGCCTCCTAGCCGTCTCCAGACCATCAAGATTCGGCATGGATATATCCATGAAGACAATCTGGAAGCCGGAGCCATATCTACCAAGGAAGTCCAGCCCATCCCCAAAAAGCGCAATCTGCACCTCGAGGGATGTCTCTTTGGCAAATCGTTCCACGTAGCGCTGAAGAAGGAGACGATGGCTTTCCTCGTCCTCCACGATGGCAATCTTTATCATTGTCTTTTTCTAAAATAGCATAATGCCAATCGACGTGAAAGCCCGTCCTCCTTTCCCTGAAAGCACGCTGATGTCCTTTTCGTTTACGGTCTTCGATAAGTGAAAAGAAATGTCGTCTTTCTCTGCCCCCCTCTTTTAGAACTGTCGATTCAAAAACAAATTACTCTCCTAAAGGAGGAAAAAGGAGACAGGGACTCTCAAAGCAGCCTACGCCTTCTTTTCTTTTTCGGACTTGAGACGACTAAGCAGCGGCGGAATGACAACGAAGAGAATATCGGCGACAAGAAGAACCCACTCGAACGCAAAGGCAAAGGCTCCTCCAAACTGCAAGGTCACGTCCATATTGTCCTTTTCGAGGGCGAAGGTAAGTCCCATCGTTATGCTGCTAAGGACATTCAACAGGAACAAGGCCAACAGCTGAACGATCGTGAACTTCTTCCCAGTCCAGAATGATTTATGAACGAAACCCATCAGGAAAAGAATCGGGACAAGGAAGACCAAAACGATTTCGAAAGTGGCAAAGTGAAGATGGCTGCATTTTCCGTGATGGAGAAGAAAAACTGTAAGCGTCAAAGAATCAGTCTATTGAGTTTTGAAGTTTGAACAAAAAAAGATGAGGTGCTTAGTCCTCATCCAGGGTTATGTTCCATGGCAGGTAGTTTTCGTAGTCGAAGTTCTTGTCTTCTTTGTAGGGAAGTTCCTTTAGCAGTTTGGTTATGTACTTGACCGGGTTCAGTTTGTTCTCCATTGCCGTTTTCACTAGTGAATAATACATCAGGGTAATATCTGCCCCTTTTCTGGTGTTCGCGAACATCCAGTTCTTTCTTCCTATCACGATATCCTTGATCCCCCTTTCGCTGGCATTGTTGTCCAGCTCCAGTCTTCCGTCTTTGAACACTTCCTTGAAGCCCGTTATATGGTCCTTGAAATATCGAACCGCCTTATAAAGCCCCGATTTGGTCGTCAAGGTATCCTTGAAACCATCGATATATGCTTCCAGTTTTTCCAATATCGGCAGTTCCTTGATGTTCCTTGATGCCTTTATTTCTTCATAACCATGTGCTTCTTCCTTTATCTTCCTTTCTTCATGGTAAATCTCGCCGATAAGATTCACTATCCTGACCGCCTTGCTTTCCTTGCTGCTGTTCTTGTTTATCAGTTGATAAAAGCATCGTCTTATATGGGGCAGGCAATAGACGTTGGTGATATTTTCCATTCCTTGATAGGCATTGTAGCCATCGCTTATCAAGTATCTTTTCCTGTCTGTCTTGAAATAATCGACAAGAACCCTTTTGTCTCTTCCGGGTCCCTGTCTATATGAATAGGCAGGATGATGACCGTTCCCTGTCGAGAACAACCAGATATAGCTGTTGTGTTTGCTGGTCGTTGCCTTTTCCTTTCTATATTCCAGGACATTCAGTTCTGTCTCGTCGGTTCTATTGATATCGGCGGATCTGATATATTCATCTATCTTATCTACCAAAGGTCTGATGGCATTGGAACTTTGAAATATCAAGTTAGACATGCATTGCCTTGAAAACTCAATGCCTTCCAATTTGAAGGCTTTCTCTTGTCTGTATAAAGGCAGACTCTTCAGGACTTTGTCATTGATGATTTCGGACAGGACTTCTTCCGATACCATCGACTTGCCCAATGCTCCCCTTTCCTCAGAGGCCTTGACGATCTCGCCGGTATCTTTGTCTCTGTATTGGTGATAATGGGTTTCCTTGATGTAGTGTCTGGCCGGCATGACGCATAAGGTCTTTTTGATGATATCGGAGTTGATATCGATCAATTTGTCATCGTTCAAGCGCACGTCGAATCTTTTGATGGGCAAATCACTGTTCTCGAAATTGACCAGGTTTCTTCTTCTTTGAATCTCTTTCTTTTCTTCGGGCTTCCTTTCCGCTTCGGCAATCCTTTCTTCCAATTCGCCTTCTTCTTGATTGGTCTCGATGTCATCGAACAAAGACAGCTGTTCACTCAGGGCCTCTTTCTGCCTGGCAAACTTCATCTTGGCCCTGATACCGGCCAAGTTCTTGTAATGAATCATCTCCAGATACAGATATTGATTCTTCTCGTGCAATTCCTTGATTTGTTCTTCTTGCCTTTCCAAGGCCTTGGACATGATGGAAATGCTTTCGTCTTTATTGTTCAGCAAGGAAATGATTGACTTGTATTGTTCTTCAGACAAAGAGTTTTTAAGTATAGAATCAATGTCTTCTTCCATGTCAATATTATACGAAAAAACACCCATTGAAAAGAAGCAAATCCCCTCATAAAATCACACTTCTTTTGTATTCTTTTATGTATCCCTTCGGTTCTATTTCCAACCCGTTCAACAACCATTCCATCTGCTCATGAGTTATCTTCTTTGTGTCTTTGTTTTTGAGCCATTTGAACTTTCCTTCTTCCAATCTGTAAGTCAATAGCCAGAAACCACTGCCTCCCCAGTAAAGTATCTTCATCTTGTCCTTGCTTTTGGACATGAAGACATAAAGGCAGTTGCCAAAGGGATCCAAATCGAACTCCTCGATCAGTTTCATGGTCAATGAATTGATGCCACACCTGAAGTCGGTAAAGCCGGTGATCAAAATGATGTCCGGTCTTTCATCCCTCTTATACATCCTTGATCACCTCCAAAGAAGAAAACGGTTCTTCTTCATTATTGAAAGAGATGCCGACCTTCTTGCCGCTTGATATGAAAGAAAGATTATCAGTGCCATTGGCGATAGGTTTCTCTGATCTCGTGCATTCGATCCTTTCGCCGGTTATTCTGTGTCTGGCATTGTGGAAAGAAGATAGTGTCAAGTTGTCCGACTCACAAAACTTGGCTGTACATGACCCACTGTTCCTTTGAACATCGAATGACTTTGACCAATCTTCGTCGGTTCTTCTCATAAAGGAAGCCTCCTATATGAGGAGAAGATATCAATAAACCAAATCCAAAACTAGAAGACTAATTCTTTGACGCTTAAAAAAAGGCAGAGCCTAGGAGGAAGGAGGGACCTTCCAAGGCTCTGCCCATAAAAGGGGATTGGTGATTGATTATCGATTCCAGAAACTACTGACGGGAGATCCAGTCCCAAAGGCCGGTGACCTTCTCGCCATTGAAGGTGACTTCTTCGGTGGAAGGGGCGGCAATGTTGTTGGGATCCTTCTGGTCGAGCTTGCACTCATCCTTGAGGGTGTAGATCCAGGAATAGTGTCCCTGATACTGGACTTCAGCGCCGGATTCGCTTCCCTTGACGTTCTCGAAGAAGGAATAGTGGACATTCGTGGCACCGGCATCCATCAATCTCTTGTAGGTGGCGTTGGTGTAGTTGGCAGGGACGACGGTGGTATCATCGGCGGCGGCCGTGAACCAGATGGCGCAATCCTTCAGCGTCTCGATCTGAGCATCGGTGATGACCTCATCCGGTCTGGCTTCGCAGACAGGATAGTAGGCGGCGAAGTAGTCGGTGTAGGAGATGGCCATCTGCATGGTCATGTAGCCACCGTTGCTGCATCCGCCGAGGTAGATGCGCTCCGTGTCGATGTCCGAATTGGACGAGACATAAGCCTCAATCGTCTGCATCAAAGTCTCCGTATAGATGGAGTCCGTCTTTCCATCGCCCTGACCGCCTTGACCATTGTCCATCCAGAAGGTCGGAGTCTGGACGGCAAGGACATAGGCGCCATCCAATCCGTCCTTCGCGAAATAGGACTGGATCTTCTCTTCTCCAAGGTTGGTGACATCGTTTCCGAGAAGGGCGATGTCGACATCCGTTCCGCCTTCACCGGCGCCGTGGAGCCAGATGACGAGAGGGTTCTTGTCCGCATCGCCTTTCAGCGCATCCGTTTCGTAGGCCTTGTAAGTCAGAGTCTGACCCTTTTCCACATTCGTATAAGACTTTTGCTCTCCCCAATCCTCAACGCAAGGAATGATGCGTTCCTGTTCGCTAGGAGTTTCGATGATGATAGGCTTCTTGGCAGAATCATAGGTCGTTCCGCCGATTGTCAGCGACTTTCCGTTGGCAAGGGTGATGTTGTAGGTATAATCTTCGGCCCAGAGATTGTGACCGGATCCCGTCTGTTGTCCGGTCGTCCAGTCAAAGCTCATGTCATAGTAGAAAGGACTGGCACCATTGTAGCTGACGCCACCCCAACTCTGGGTGAACTCGAATCCGAGATCCAGACCGATCTTGGTCCCTTCCGTCGCGACGGCATCCTTCTCGCCGTTCTCGTCGACCAAATAGACATCTTCGACCGGCCTTGTTCCACTTGTCTGGGCACCTGTCGTGCGGACGGTGAAGAGATCCTTGCTCAGATCGGCGGCCTTGACGGTCTTTCCTTCGCCGAGGTCGACGACGACCTTATAGACGCCGGGACCCCACTCGTAGCCGTTGACATAGTAGGTGTAGGTTCCGATGCTCTCCGGCTCGGCGACTTCGATGACGACCTGCTCGATGCCAAGATCGCCATAGACCTTGACGCAGTCCATGTTGGGGCCCTGCTGGGCGATGGTCTCGACGACGATGGTGTTGGTTCCTTCCTGGATGGCGACATCCTCGACGATGAATTCGTTCCAATTGTAGTAGTCGTTGGGAACCTCAGATCCGGGAAGCTTCAGTCCAGCAAGATCAAGGGCCGTGTTGTTGACGGTAATCTCGATGCAGTCGGCAACGACCATCTCGCCGATGGTGCCGCTCATGTAGTCCTGGAGGGCAGAACTGGCCATGATGAAGCCGAGGTCGACCGTGCCGGCTTGGGCGGCCGTGAACTCCAGCGTCGTCGTGACGCCCTTGTTCTGATAGCCGATGGATTTTCCGCCGGAGGCCTTGTCGTTGTTTTCGACAGGGGAAGTGACGGAGGGATCCCACTGATTCCAGACGCCGTTGGGATTGTAGAACGAACCTTTCTCGAACTCCAGGACGGCATCGGCAGGGATGACCGGCCGTTCGGCGACCGTGATTTCGACCGTGCCGGCGGCATATCCAGCCTTTCTGGCCTTGATCGTCGCCTTTCCGACGGCAAGAGCGGTGACCGTTCCGTCATCGGTGACGGAAACGACCTTGGCATCCTCGCCTTCAATGACGAACGTGCAGCCCGTGACGGCAGTGCCATCGGACGTTACGGTGACCTTGGCGGTCTCGCCGACATAGATGGACGTCTTGTCCAGGGTGAGGGTGAGGCTCTTGTCGGCGACGGAGGATGAATCGTTGTTGCAGGAGACCATCGTGAGGGAGAGGCCGGTGAACATCAAGGCAGAAGCGGTGAAGAGGATTCTAGCTCTGTTCTTTTTCATGTTATTTTTTCCTTTTTTAGAAAGGGGAAGAGAAGGCGTCTATTGCCTTCCCATCCCCTGAACGTCTCGGATTGCCTATCTTATTCGGCTTTCGGCTCCGCAGGAGCCTCTTCTTCCTTTTGGTACTTGATGGCCTTGTAGACGACTAGTCCGGTCCAAGCAAGGACGACGACCCAGAGGGCGACATCGACAGGAATGAACCACTTGAGCCAATCCTCGTTGAGGGTGACGTTTCTCGGCTGGGCGTTGGCGACGGAGAAGAGGATGTTGTGGCAGGCGTTGCGAGCGGCGATCTGGGAGGTGGCGGAGGTCAGATCCGGCTTCTTGCCCATGGCGACGAAACCGGTGAGCCAGAGGTCGTTTCCGGCACGGAGTCCCTGGTTGGGATCCATGAAGACCTGGAAGCTCATGTAGTAGTCGGTGATGACGCAGCCCTGGAAGCCCCATTCGTCCCTGAGGACCTCGGTCAGAAGGGCGCGGCTGGCACCGGCCCAGGTCGTTCCAATCCTGTTGAAGGCGGACATGATGCAACGGGTCTGTCCTTCCTCGACGGTGATCTGGAAGGGCTTGAGGTAGATTTCTCTCAGAGCCTGCTCATCGATGTAGGTGAAGAGTCCGTATCTCTGGGTTTCCTGATCGTTGACGGCGAAGTGCTTGACGTAGCAGTTGAGACCTTCCGACTGGGCGCCCTTGACGAATTCGGAGCCCATCTTTCCGGAAAGGTGCGGATCCTCGGAATAGTACTCGAAGTTTCTTCCACCATAAGGCTGACGATGGATGTTGACGGCCGGAGCATAGAGTCCGGTGACGCCCAAGGCGCTGGCCTCCAGACCGAAGGCACGGCCCTCCACGTAGGCGAGTTCCTTGCTCCAGGTGGATCCGACGACGACTTCGGAAGGATAGGACATGGCGTCGAGCTTCTCGATGGAGACGTTGGAGAAGTTGAAGCCCTGAGGGCCGTCGAGGTCTCTGTTGAGACCCTTGTTGATGCTCTCGACAGCCTGGGTCTGATAGCCGCCCTCGGCGATGAGGGTCGCCATCTCGTCGACGGTGAGCTGGTTGAGGAGCTCGTCCCAAAGCGGATCGTCATAGTCGAGGCCGGCCATATCGCTCAGGTAGAGGCCTCTCTTGGCGATGGTCTCATTGCCGTTGTCGTCGATGGTGGTCTCGTAGACGACGTTGCCTTCCTCATCGTAGACGATTTCGCCCTTCTCGTCCCTCATCTCCTTGTCGCGTTCCGTGGTGATGGTTCCGGTGACCGGATACTCGTCGTCGGGATCGTCGACGATGTCGGTCTGATGGGCGATGGCGTCCTTGACCTTCTGGGAGGCGGCACGGGGCTGCCTGTCGGCCGTGGGGAAGTTCTTGGTGAAGTTGTCCTCACGGGTGATGTACTGGGTGCTGCCGTCGGTCAGGGCATCCTCGAAGCGGTTCTCGACGGTCTCTCCGGTGACCTTGGAGGTGTCGAAGTTCTTCTGCTCGTTGACCTTGTAGGTGATGGTGTTGGTGCCTTCCTTGATGGTGTGCGCATCGGTGGAGACGGAGAGGATGTAGTCGCCGGCCTCAAGCTCGTAGCCGGTGTGGCCATCGCCGTTGGCATCGTCGAAGTCGTAGGAGGCGAGGTCGCGGACATCGAAGGTCAGGGTGACGGTCTCGCTCGCCTGGGGCTCAATGGTCGGGGTCTTCTCGAAGGCGACGAGGTTCTTGTGGGCCTTCTCGATTCCGCCGGCAGTATAGGGCGGCGTGACATAGAGCTCGACGACATCCTTGCCGGCGTATTCGCCGTCGTTGGTGACGGTGACGTCGACGCTAATGGTGTCCTCGCCGAAGCTGGTGTTGCCGACGGTCCAGGAGAAGTCGCTGTAGCTCAGGCCATAGCCGAAGGGATACTGGACGGCTTTCTCGTATCCGGCCTCATCGTCGATGTACTTGGTCTCGTAGTAGCGATAGCCGACATAGATTCCTTCGGAATAGTCGACATAGTAACTGCCCGCCTGATCGGTGTACTGATAGGTGTAGCACGTGTTGGCGTTGTAGTAGGCCGGGGAGCTCTTGGTGTCGTAGGCCCAGGTGTCGACCGTACGGCCGCTGGGGTTGACCACGCCGCGGAGGACCTTGCCGACTTCGGAGAAGCCGTAGGATCCCGGATGACCAATCCAGAGGACGGCATCGATGTTCTCGTCGTCGAGGGCGCCGAGTTCCATCGTGTTGGCGACGTTGAGGCAGACGATGGTCGTCTCGAAGTTCTCGCCGACCCAAGCGATGAGCTCCTTCTCCTCATCGGAGAGCTCGAGGTAATCAGCCTCGGTTCCGCGGCCGGAATGATCCTTCTGATCGCCGGGCTCACCCGTCGGGATGTCCATACCTTCGCCGCCGGTTCTACCGATGTTGACGATGGCGATGTCGGAATAGGCCTTGTAGGAATCGACGTTCTCCTGATAGAGGCCGATGTCAATCGTCGGACGGGCAGGATAGAAGGATCCACCGAGCGGGTTTCCGACATCGGTGTCGGCCTCGCCGATGTGAGCCTCCATCAAGTCGATGATGTCCTGATTGTAGAGGATGTGATTCTCCTCATAGGAAGAGAGATAGGTCGCGGCATCGTCGACGGAGCTGGCGCCGGAGCCGGAGCCGCCATAGTACTCGTTGATGGTGTTGATGCCAAAGACGTTGACCTTGACATCCTCCGTCGGGTTCTCGGCGTCGAGAGGGAGGGCATCGTTCTCGTTCTTGAGAAGGACCATTCCCTCGTCCATGATCTGATCGACGATCTCGCCGGCGTGTTCATAGGCATCGCCGACTTCGCCTTCGTTCGCCTGCAGACCCGATCCGCCCAGATACGTCGTGATGAGCTGTCTCAGGCTGGTGCCCAAGGCGGCCACATTCAACGCGATCAGGATGGCGGCGCAGACGCCAATGCCGATGGCATTGCCGACCACAAACTTCTTGTGTTTCATTGCGCTTCCTCCTATTTCTGTGAAGCGCTGATATTCTATAGAGGTATCTTTTTGTATGTAATCGCTTTCACATAAGCTTCCGTTTTTTGGACATAACCTTGCGCTTTTCGAGGCCCTGAAACACCTTTCGTTTTTCCTGTATTTGACATAATCGGTCTGTTTTCTGACATTTTCGGTCGTCTCGATGGCATAAAAGGGCTTTATTTCCGGCTTTCGAGCGAAAGAAGGCTTCCTGACGGCATTTCTTTTTCCCTTTCCCCTCCTTCCTTCCGCGCTCTTTTCGCCATCGAAAAAGGGGCTGAAACACCTTTCAGCCCCTCTTCTATAAAACCTTATTTATTACTTGGCGACGGGAACGAGGATACGGATGGTGAAGACGCCGCCGTCGGCCTGATAGCTGACCCGTCCGCCATGGTTTCGGATGATCATGGCGATGCTCTTGGTCCCGAAGCCGTTGAAGTACTTGTTCCGCTTCGTGCTCAGAAGGAAGTCGTCCTTGATCTCGACCTTGCTCACATAGGGATTGGTCTCCTCGATGTAGAGAAAGCCCGAACGCGTCTTGACGATCAGGGAGATGTAGCGGTTCTGCCTCTCCGGGATCTTGCACGTGGCCTCGATGGCGTTGTCGAGGACGTTGGTGAAGAGGGAAATCAGGTCGCTCTTGGTGAAGATGTCCAGCGCCTTGCCGTCGCACATGGTCGTCAGCTCGATGCCGTTCTTCTGGAGGGTGATGCTCTTGGAGAGGAGGATGTGGTCCAGAATCTCGTTTCCCGTCTGGTAGGTCTCGTCGTAGATTCGGATGGCGTTGGCGATGTTGTCGATCTCGGACTCGTCGAGGATGTCCTTGTTGTTCTTGAAGTCGCGGATCTTCTTCCGTAGATCGTGGCACTTGATGTTGATGTATTCGATGGCCTCCTGGGACATGGCGTACTGCTTGAGCTTCTCCTGGTAGTACATCTCCATCTTCAGCCTCTCGTCGCGATACTTGTTTTTCTCGAAGAAGCCTAGGATGAGAAGGAGGATGAAGATGCAGCAGAGGATGCAGAAGAGGGAGGAGATGATGCTGAAGGGGACGTACCAGCTGGCAAGCTTCAGGGTCAGGGTATTCAAGGCGACGACGATGATCAAGGTCACGGTGGAGATGACGAAGACCTTGTAGGAGGTGACGCTGTATTTGTAGTTCCGCTTGAAGATGCCTTGGAGGACAAAGGCGATGAGGAAGTCAACGAACAGCTGGAGAAGGAAGTTGATCGAGTTGAGGATGATGTAGGCCGTCGTCGTCGCCGTCGGCACGATGGTGTAGATCCACGAATCATAGACGAGGTAGATGGTCTGGTAGGCGATGTGCTGGACGCAATAGCAGAGCGTCAGGATGAGCAGGGCGTCCTTGAAGGAGCAGTCGAATATAAGGAAATAGTCGAATATCAGGGTGAAGAACATCACCAGATAGAGGAGAAGGTTCGTCACATAGTTCCAATAGAAACGATTGGCGAGATAGAAAAAGGCATAGGAGAGACCGAAGCTCAGGAAAATGGCCATGAGGATGCGAAAGACGACACCGATCCTCACTTTCTTGAGATCCGGATTGAAGAGCAAGAAGCCTATGGCGATTTCGACATGGAAAAGGACGACGGTCGAGAGAAAGGTCATGACATTCATGTCCATGTCTTTTTCCTCCGCCCTATTTCGTCATGAGATAGGCCATCAGATCCTCGACGAACTTCTTCTTTCGAGGATGAGAAATCTGAAGCCTTTCGCCGTTGATGAGGCATTCGTACTTCTCCACGGCGTCCACGTAGCGCAGATTGACCAGATAACAGTAGTTGCAACGGGAGAAGGAACGGCTATCGACCTTCCGCTCGATATCCTTGAGCGTTCCCTTGCTTTCGATGATCTCGTTGGGGAGATGGAACTTCAGGACGTGGCCGTAGATTTCGATATAGAGAATCGAGTTGAGCGCAATCTTGTGCATTCCATTGATACCACCCCCGGTGGTCACGATCAAATTGTCCTCCGGACGGCTGTCGATGATGCGCAAAGCCTTCTGCACACGCGATATGAAGGAAGAATATCGGACAGGCTTGAGCATATAGTCCAAGGCATCGACCTCATAGCCTTTCAGAGCGAACTTGGAGAGGTTCGTCACGAAGATGATGACGACATCGCTGTCCTTCTTGCGAATTTCCCTCGCCAAGTCCATGCCGTTTTCCTTCGTCCCGAAATCGATGTCGATGAAAAGGATATCGAACTGAAGGTTGTAGTCCGCAAAAAAGGATTCGATATTCGTGTAGGAATCGATTTGGAAGGCGACCTTGTTTTCCTCCTGATATTTCCCTAGGCAGTCCGAAAGAAGCCCGAGGTCTTCCGGACTATCTTCGATGATGGCTATCTTATACTTACCATGATTCATTTCGGTAACTGAACTCCCGTTATATGAATAGACTATATCAGTTTCAAAACGCTATGTCTATTTTAGTGAGGGGTGCCATTTTTCAGCAAGGGCATCGCCAAGAAGCGAAGTTGTGCTATCTGCTTTAAAGCCGGGCAAGAAAAATCGCGTCTTTAGCAGAATCCGGATAAGAAACGAAGGAAACATAAAGGTTCATATGCTATGTATATGGATTTTTTTGTGTTTGTCAAATTTCAGTCAATTAATTGTAGTATCTTGTAGCGTTATATGATATGATGTCTCCGAAAGGCCATCCGCCATGAAACTCAACAGAACCGTAACCAAGTCCGACATCATCTACTACCTCGCCCGTTCCGTCAGGAAAAACGGCAAGGTGACCAGCGTCAACGTCAAGACCCTCGGCAAGCATTCCGAGCTTCTGAGACTCCACGACGATCCCGAGGCCTATTGCCGTGAACTGGTTGCGCAAGCCAACGAGGAACTCAAGTCGAATCTCTGCTCCATTACGCAAGACATCGACTTCAACTCCATCCTGGATGGGGAATCGAACGCATCTTCTTCCCCCACTTACAAAAACATTGGCTATCTCTATCTGAACGATATCTTCAACAAGCTCAAGATTCCCGAATGTCTCAAGGCCCTGACTTCGGGTCGGAAGACGAAATACAGTGTCTCCGACGCCTTGAAGCTCCTGGTCTTCTCCCGGATCCTGGATCCCCATTCCAAGAAATCGACCTTCGACAGTTCCTCGACCTATCTCAAGGATTTCGATCTCTCCCTGGATGACATCTACAGAAGCCTGGATGTCATCGATGAGTTGTCCTGCGATTTGCAAAGGCACATTTACAAGGCTTCCGGCCCATTATACAAAAGCAACGGATCCGTCCTTTATTACGACTGCACCAACTATTATTTCGAGACGGAACAGGAAGACGAGGACGGTCTGAGGAAATACGGGGTAAGCAAGGAGCACAGACCCAACCCAATAGTCCAAATGGGCTTGTTCATCGATGAAAACGGCATGCCCATTGCCTTTGATGTCCTAAGCGGAAACACCAACGGACAGGTGACCGCCGTCCCTTTGGAAAAGCGCATTGTCAAGGACTATCAAAAGGCCAAGTTTATCTATTGCTCGGATGCCGGTCTTTCCTCGGAAGCCATCAAGAGATTCAACTCCTTTGGTTCCCGCGCCTATATCGTCACTCAGTCCTTGAAAAAGCTTCCGAAGGAAGAACAGGAACTGATATTCAAGGACGTGAACTGGAAGTGCCTTTCCGACAACAAGATGGCCAGCTTGAACGAGTATAAAACCATTGCCGGCAAGCTTTTGTCCGGAGCGAACCTGACCGAGGAAGAAAGGAAGGCCGTTGGCTGCGATCTCATCTATAAGGATTACCCTTATAAAAACGAAAGGTTGATAGTGACCTTCAGTCTCAGAAGCTATGTCTATCAACGCTCCGTCTTCAACAAGCAACTAGAGAGAGCCGATGCGAAGATCTCCAAAAACAGCATCACGTATCAGGCCCAAGACGTTCGAAGGCTGATAGAAATAAGCGGAGCCACTGCCGAAGGGGAAATGGCAGACAACACCGTTTTGAGCTTGAATGACAGGCAAGTGGAAAAGGAGAGAAAATATCACGGCTTTTATGCCTGCGCCACCAATCTGGAAGACGATGTCGGAAGCATAATCGAAACAAACAAGGCCCGGTGGAAGATCGAGGACTGCTTCCGCATCATGAAAACGACATTCAAGGCCCGGCCGGTCTATTTGCAGAAGGACAACCACATCAAGGCCCATTTCTTCACCTGCTATCTGGCCTTGCATATATTCACTTTGTTGAAGCTAAAGCTAAAAAGGAGCTACAGCAACGACAACCTGATAAAAACACTTAGAAACATGAACATAGCGATAGATGAGAAAACGAACATCGGCAAAGCGCTATATACGAATTCGGAAATATTGGCCTCCCTGGAAGAAGAATACAGACTTGGTCTGAATCACAAGTACTACAGAATGGGGGCACTGAAGAAGAAAGCGAAGTAAGGACAAAATGCTACATTGAAAACGCATCAAGGCCGCATGACAAGTGGCTTTTTTGCTTTTTGCTGCAAAAGATGGGATTGTAACAAAGCTGACAAACGAGATATAGGAATTTCTTTTTCGGAAAATAGCAATTCAAATTTGCCTCATTTTTCAAAAAAACATTCTTTTTTTCATGAAATCATAAGCAAAAAGCCCCTTAGCTGAACGCCAAGGGGCTTATGTGAAACAAACGTGGTGACCTGGACGGGGTTTGAACCCGTGAATGCATCCTTGAAAGGGATGTGAGTTAACCGCTTCTCCACCAGGCCATGGGCTTGAAGAGATGGCGCCTACTGTAGGACTCGGACCTACGACCTACCGGTTAACAGCCGGTTGCTCTACCAACTGAGCTAAGTAGGCAGCGGAGAACAATATACCAAATCAAGGTTGGCTTTGCAATAACTTCGAAACTCTTTTTTAGCTTCTTTTCTTCTCGATCAGGTTCTTGACGTCCTCGACGGTACGGACGTCGAGCATCTCCTCCTGGGAAACCTCGGGAAGATTGAATTCCTGCTCGATGTTGATGAGAAGCTCGGCCGTATCCAGGGAGTCGAGTCCCAGATCCTCGAGACGGGTCTCCGGGGTGATGCTGTCGATATCGATATGCTTCTTGCGGATCTGCGTGGAGAGAAGCTCCTTGAGCTTGGCATAAATGTCCATTTTCGTTTACCTCTGAATCTTTCGTCCGGATTACTATAATACAAAAAACGATGCTTTTCTATCTTCTGTTTCGTTTGTGTCGTTGTTGCCTGCGTAAAACATATGTCTATAATATTTAGTGTCTTGTCTATGAAATATTTTGCCATGCTTTCGGACTCTCCCGGATGGTTCTACGGCGGTTGGATGATTGCCCTTCTTGTCCTTGCCCTTCTCCTTGCAATCGCCATCTTCCTTTTCGCGACCGTCCTTTTCACCATCAAGTACCGGAGGATCAACGACAGCAACATCCGCATATACACCTACGACTACGCCAAGAAGAGCTTCTTCTTTTTCGATCGGAACAATCTTCTTCGTCGCAAGGAGATGAACGAGAAGGACTTCATTGCCCAGTTCCAGACAAGCGATTCCTATCAGGTGCGGAACTGGCTGGACAGCATCATCGCCGGAAAGAGCCACCGGGACTTCCTCCAGGCGGATGTCAAGATCCATGTCCGCGGAAGGGCCATTCCCTCCATCCTCGAGCTGACGAGCGTCAACAGGGAGAAGTGTCTCATCCACTTCGAAAGCCATCTTCTTCCCTTCTCTGCCTTTACTCCTTCCGCCAGCAAGAGAAGAAGGGCGAAGTTCATGCTTCCCTCGACGGAGGAGGCGGAGTCATTCCTTCTTGAAAGCGACCCCAACAGTCTCGCCTCGGCCTATTACATCTCCCTCTACCTGGACGAGAAGCAGAAGACCCCGGACACCTTCCGCGAGCTGATGGAGATCAGCCAGCTGACTCTGGAGATGCTTGGAGGCTATCTCAACAAGGACAGACGCCTTCTTGCCTTCACCGAAAACGAGTTCTTCCTTCTTTCCACCCTCAACATGTCCAAGGCGATGTGCATGCAGTTTGCCTCCACCCTGGAGACGAAGATAAGGCAGGTCATCAACCGTTCCCATCCCGACACGAAGGTGAAGTTCGCAATCGGCCTGTCCACAGGCACCTACTTCCAGAAGGACTACAGGAAGGCCAGGGAGCAGTGCCAATTGATGTGCGAGGCCATCCGCAAGGGCGATTATCGGAACGATATCCTCTTCTATGACCAGGACTTCTTCCTCAAGGAGAGAAAGCGGAAGACCGACAGGGAGGAAGTGAGGATGCTCATCCGCAACCAGACCTTCCGCATCTACTTCCAGCCGACCTTGGACATCACTTCTTTCCAGCCTTCCCTCTACATCCTGTCGATTGGGACCTACGGGACATCGATCACGGACTTCCGGGAGATACAGAGGATCGCCTCATCCATACGAAACGGGACAGACGATCTCTTCCGCGCCTTCTGCAACAAGCTGACGATGGTCCTTGGAAGCCAGAAGGAAAGGAAGAAATACCTCTTCCCCGTCGTCTATTCCTCCCTGGAGAGCCTGTCGAAGGCCATCGGACACAACGACAACAGGAACTTCGACCTCGTCCTCTCGCTGAGGGAAAGCGACCTTCTTCCCTACCTCCCCCTCCTCAAGCAAGTCATCGACCGCTTCGAGGATCTCAAGAAGAGAGGCTTCCGCCTTGCCATCCACATCGCCAATGCCACCTCCCTTCTTCCCAACAGGCTCCTCCGCCTCTTCTCCTACGTCATCGTGGGAAAGGAGTTCACAAGCCACCTTGGCGAGCCCAGTGCCCTGACAAGCCTGCAGCTCATCGAATCCGACTATCTGCCCCTTGAAGTCCCCATCCTCTATCAAGACCTTGCGGACAATAGCCAGATCGAGCTGTGCGCCCACTATGGCGGCACCATCTTCCAGTCGCGTTCCTTGGGAGAGCTTTCCTCAAGACCGGAAGAGATCGAGGCCGATGCGTTGGAGACGTTGAAGGAAAGCCTAAGCTAAATTAGAAATTGCCACAAAGGAGAACAACAACATGGCTGACAAGAAAGTAAAGTTCATCTGTTCCAAGAGCGACGATTTGGCGAAATGGTACACGGACGTCTGCCTCAAGGCGGAACTCATGTCCTATGCCAAGACGAAGGGATTCATCGTCTATCGCCCCGACGGCTACTCCCTATGGGAAGAGATCCAGTCCTATCTGGATGCCCGCTTCAAGGCCATGGGCGTGAGAAACGTCTACATGCCGACCCTCATCCCCATGTCCCTGCTCCAGAAGGAAAAGGACTTCGTCAAGGGATTCGCCCCCGAATGCGCGGTGGTGACAGAGGGCGGCGGCAAGGACCTTGCCGAGACGATGGTCGTCCGTCCGACCTCCGAATGCCTCTTCTCCGACCACTTCAAGGACATCGTCCATTCCTACAACGACCTCCCGGTGAAATACAACCAGTGGTGCTCCGTCGTCCGCTGGGAAAAGACGACAAGGCCCTTCCTCCGCGGTGCCGAGTTCCTCTGGCAGGAAGGCCATACCCTCCACTATTCCAAGGACGAGGCCAAGCAGTTTGCCCTCTCCATCCTCCGTATCTACAACGAGATGGGAAGGGACGTCCTTGCCATTCCCTTCGTCATGGGCCAGAAGCCCGACAGCGAGAAGTTCGCCGGTGCCGACGAGACCTATACCATCGAGGCCCTGATGCCCGACGGACAGGCCCTGCAGTGCGGAACGACCCATTATCTGGGAACGGGCTTCCCCGAATGCTTCAACATCCGCTTTTTGGACAAGGACAACCAGCTCAAGTATCCCCACTATACCTCCTGGGGTGTCTCGACCCGACTTCTTGGCGCCCTCATCATGGTCCATGGCGATGACGAGGGCCTTGTCCTTCCCCCGAAGGTCGCGCCCATCCAGGCCGTCATCATCCCCATCCGCATGGACACGAGCAAGGAAGTCCGGGAAGAATGCCATAGGCTGGAATCCCGCCTGAGGGAAGCCGGCGTCCGCATCTCTCTCGACGATTCCGACAAGACCCCCGGATGGAAGTTCAGCCAGTACGAGATGAAGGGCATCCCCGTCCGTATCGAGCTTGGTCCCAAGGATCTCGAGAAGGGCCTTGTCACCCTCTCCATCCGCTACAGCGGCGAGAAGAGACAGGTCCCCATCGAAAGCGTGGAGAAGACGATCGTCGAACTCCTCGACGAGATCCAGAAGGGCATGTACCAGAAGGCCTACGACTATCTCCAGTCCCACATCTATCCCTGCACGACCTACGAGGAAGTCCAGGACGTCCTCTCAAGCCACAAGGGCTTCTGCAAGATGATGACCACCGGCGAGAAGGAGGACGAGGAGAAGATGAAGGCCGAATTCTCCGCCACGCCGAGGGTCCTTCCCTTCGACGAGAAGAAGTTTGCCGACAAGGATCCCCTTTCCGGCAAGGATGCCGACCAGGTCATCTACTATGCCCGTGCCTACTGATCCAGGAGAGAAAAAGAAAATGAACGTCTTCGACGAAAGAATCGAGAAGCTCCAGCGCCAGATGCGCAAGGATGGCCTGAGGGCCTACATCATCCCGGCGACCGATCCCCACATGTCGGAATCCTATTGCGACCGCTATGGGGCGATGCGGAAGTACTTCTGCCCCTTCCGCGGCCAGGACGGGACGCTCCTTGTCACTTTGGATTCCTATGAGATCTATACCGACGGCCGCTACTGGATCGAGGCGGAGAAGGAACTGGAAGGTTCCGCCTGCCTTCTTGTCAAGGACGGCCACCCGGGCGTGAAGAGCCTCTTCGAAAGGATCCGGGAAGAGGAACTCTATCCCCTTGGCATGGATAGCGCCCTCTTCTCCATCGACGACCTTCGTGCCCTCTATCTCGACGAAAGGCATCCGATCTATTCCCTGGACTATTCCTTCCTCGTCGAAGGCCTTCCCACGCTCCCCAAGGAAAAGATCTTCCGCGTCGACGACAGCCTCCTTTCCACAACGCTTAAGGAAAGGGTGGATATGGTCCTTTCCAAGGCAAGGGAAAAAGGCGCCCAAAGCGTCATCCTGACGGCCCTGGACGACATTGCCTACGTCCTGGGATACCGGGGAAGGGACATCGCCTACACGCCCGTCTTCTATTCCTATCTCTTCCTCTCCGGAAACGGGACGATCGACCTCTTCATCGACGAGGAAAAGCTCCCCGAGGATTTCGACAGGGAGGCCATTAATGTCCATCCCTACGAGGAAATCTTCGCCTTCCTGAAGGAAAGGAAGGAAAGAATCCTCGTCGACCCCAGGAAGACAAACGCCCGCATCCATTCCCTCATCGCGAACAAGGTCCTTGCCACCTCCCCGGCCTATCTGCTCAAGGCCGTCAAGGGAGAGAGGGAAATCACCAACACCAAGCGCGTCCACGAGATCGACGGCATCGCCGTCCTCAAGCTGATGAAGTTCCTCGAGGACAACATCCCGAACAGGGACATCGACGAGCTGGAAGCCGCAAGCTATCTCGATGGCGTCCGCCTGCGGGGAAAGGACTGCTACGACCTCTCCTTCGAGACCATCGCCGCCGTCGACAGCAACGGCCCGATGATGCACTATGCCCCGACGGAAGAATGCCACAGCGCCTTCACCAAGGATTCCCTGACCCTGCTTGTCGATTCCGGCGGCCAGTACTATGGCGGAACGACGGACATCACCCGCACCTTCCTTGCCAAGCCGACGAAGGAAGTCATCCACGACTACACCCTCACCCTCAAGAGCCAGATCGCCCTGACAAGGCAGGTCTTCATGCGCGGCTGCTCGGGCCATGCTATCGACATCGCCGCCAGGGAAGTCATGTGGAGGGAAGGCCTCGACTACAAGTGCGGGACCGGCCATGGCGTCAGCTACATGGGTCCCGTCCATGAAGGCCCGATCGGCTTCCGCTACTACACCACAAAGCAAAGGGACGACAACGGCACGCTCCTTCCCGGCCACGTCATCACCATCGAGCCGGGCGTCTACAAGGAAGGCAAGTACGGCATCCGCCTGGAGAACGAGCTTCTGGTCGTCGAAAAGGACAAGACCGACCAAGGCGACTTTCTGGGCTTCGAGACCATCACCTACTGTCCCTACGACAGGAAGGGCATCGACGTCACCATGCTTGACGACGAGGAACTCGAATGGCTCAACGACTATCTTGCCCTGGTCGAGAGAAAGCTCTCGCCCCTCATCGACGATCCCGAGCTCCTTTCCTACCTCCACAGACAGTGCGAGCCTTTCCTCAAGTGAGGAAGATCGTCCTTTTCCAGCCGGAGAAGCCGGCAAACACCGGAAACATCATCCGCCTTTGCATGGCGATGGATTTCTCCCTGGCCATCATCGAGCCGATTTCCTTCCGGCTTGACGACAAGAGCCTAAAGAGGGCAGGGATGGACTATGCCCAGGGCTTTCCCATCGAGCGCTACAGAGACCTTGAGACTTTCCTCAAGGCGCATCTTTCCTACGAGGGATACTTCGTCACCCGCTATTCGCCAAACGTCTATTCCGACTTCGACCTCTCCGATCCCAACAGGGACCAGTTCTACCTGTTCGGAAGGGAATCCACGGGCCTTCCACGGCAATTGCTCGAGGCCAATGTCAGGAAGACCATGCGCATCCCGATGGCCATCAATGCCAGAAGCCTCAACCTCTCCGACTGTGTCAGCATCATCGCCGGGGAGGTCAACAAGCAACAGGACTACCACGGCCTTGCCGTCAGGGAATGCATCAAGGGAAAGGCATTTGTCTTGCATTGAATGCGCCCTGGCCCTATACTTTACTCACCTAGGACATATGCGGCTTTCCGACACGTATTGCATATGGGCCTACATGCCGGCGCAGCGTCGAATGCCTACCATCGTGCAGGAATCCCAAACGCCCGTTGCGGTCCTAAAAGTTAAAACAAGGGAAACGTCCCTTCGTCCTATGGGAAAAGGCGGAAGGCTTCGGTCTTCCGCTTTTTGTTTGTGGTAGAATGGAAGGGTCGCAAACAACCGGAGGACCCAATGAAAAAAGAGTATCTAGAAGTCGAAGCGCTCCGCGGACTGGCCATGGACATCATCGCCAACGCCAAGAGCGGACATCCCGGCATGGCGCTTTCTTCCGCCCCCCTCCTCTACGCCCTCTATCGGGACCACCTTGTCGCTTCTCCCAGCGATTCGAGTTGGATCGATCGTGACCGTTTCGTCCTTTCCGCCGGCCATGGCTCCGCCCTTCTCTATGCCCTTCTTCATCTCTGCGGCTATCCCCTGCCGATGGATCAGCTAAGGCTCTTCCGGAAACTGGGCTCCCTGACGCCCGGCCATCCCGAATACGGCCATACCGCCGGAGTCGACTGCACGGCCGGCCCCTTGGGCCAGGGTATCGCCCAGGCCGTCGGCATGGCCCTTGCCGAAAGGCATCTGCGCCACCTCTATCCCGAGGGCGAAAGGCTTGTCGACCATTATACCTATTGTCTTGTCGGCGACGGCTGCCTTGAGGAAGGCATCAGCCAGGAGGCCATCTCCTTTGCCGGCATCGAGAAGCTAAGCCGCCTCATCGTCCTCTATGACCGCAACGACTGCACCCTGGACGGTCCTCTTTCCGATTCCTCCGTCGAGGACGTCAGGCTCCGCTTCGAGGCCGCAAAGTGGAACGTCCTTGAGATTGCCGACGGTAACGACGTCGACGAGGTCAGCAAGGCCATCGCCCTTGCCAAGGAAGCCAAGAGCAAGCCGACCCTCATCCTCTGTCATACCGTCATCGGTTATGGTTCCCCCTATGAAGGCTCCCACAAGAGCCACGGCAAGGCCTTCAGCAAGGAAGAGGTCCTCCAAACGAAGAAGAACCTCGGCTATCCCTATGGCGAGTTCGAGGTCCCCGAGCAGGTCTATGAGACCTTCCGTCAGACCTTCGCCCAGAGGGGCGAAAAGGCCCTTGCCGAATACAAGCGGGAACTTCTCGCCTATCGCAAGGACCATCCGCAGAACTACCTCCAGTTCGAGAAATACCTCGAGAACGACGTCAGCCACGACCTCTTCTCTTCCGCCCCCGTCTATCCCGAGGACTTCAAGCAGGCGACAAGGGACACCTCCCAGAGCCTTCTCGAGCTCCTCTACCAGGAAGTCCCGATCCTCGTCGGCGGTTCGGCCGACGTCGCCGATTCGGTCAAGACCCGCGTCCCCGGCCTTGTCGACATGACGCCCGAGCACCCCGAGGGAAAGAACATCCGCTTCGGCATCCGCGAGTTCGCCATGGCCTCGATTGCAAACGGCATGCTTCTCCACAAGGGCGTCCGTCCCTACGTCGGTTCCTTCCTCGTCTTTGCCGACTACATGAAGGGCGCACTGAGGATGTCTGCCATGGAAAGGCTTCCCCTTGTCTATCTCTTCAGCCATGACTCCATCGCCGTCGGCGAGGATGGCCCGACCCACCAGCCGATCGAGCAGCTTACCATGCTAAGAAGCATTCCCGGCTTTGACGTCTACCGTCCCTGCGACGCCACCGAGACGGCTTCCTGCTATCGCCTTGCCTTTGCAAGCAAGGACCGTCCTTCCGCCCTCATCCTCACCCGCCAGGGACTGCCCCTGCAGAGGAATTCCTCCTTCGAGAAATGCGCCAAGGGCGCCTATGTCCTGGAAAAGGAAGGGAAGGAACGGCCCGACCTTGTCCTCATCGCCTCGGGAAGCGAGGTCGATTTGCTCTGCAAGTGCCGCCGTCTCCTCCTGGATGAAGGCATCGACTGCCGCGTCGTCAGCATGCCCTCGACGACCCTCTTCGACAGGCAGGAGGAAAGCTACAGGGAGGAAGTCCTCGGAAAGGACTACGACAGAAGGGTCTATGTCGAGATGGGAAAGGGCGACCTCCTCTACAAGTATGCCAAGAACGTCATCGCCATCGACAGCTTCGGCAAATCGGGAAGCTACGAGACGCTCCTTGAGGAATACGGCTTCACGCCCGAGAAGATCAGCAAGAGGCTTGCTGCCCTGCTGGAAAAATAAGCAGTTAAAGACAGCATCACGGGAGGGCAAGACCCTCCCTTTTTCGTCTCCTTTCCCAAAACGGGTTTGTTTTTTGCCTCTTTCGATACAAAAGGTAGTGAAACCCAAGAAAGGAGACAACATGACGAAACGAAACAAGTGGACGATCGGACTGGCATCCTTCTGTCTCTCCCTCACCCTCCTTGGCGGATTCTCGACGCTCACCAAGGGCTTCACCGACTTCAGCTTCGGAAGCATCGAGGAACAGGCGGGGCTTAATGCCACGGCGGTGGAAAACATCCGCTTTCTCTCCGAGACCGACACGATGCGCCAGGACGGGACGATGCAGAAGGAAATCCTCTTTACCATCGAGCCGGAATCCGCGCGGGACGAGACGTTTTCCTACCATCTCGACTGGAATGCCGATTCCTCGGCCGGAAAGGAAAGCGAGAACTGGAAGGACGGCAAGAAGGCGGAAGACTATGTCACCTACGAGGTCAAGGAAGAGAACAGCCGCATCGTCTTCACCTGTGGAGAGGCCTTCGGACACCAGATGAAGTTCGTCATGACCTCCGTCAGCAATCCCGACATCCGCGCCTCCCTGACATTGGACTACAAGAGGAAGCTTCTCTCCAATGCCCGCATCGAGACGACGCCGACCTTTGCCCCGGGAAAGGCCATCCAGGTCAAGGTCATCGACGAGGTCTACAGCATCGGCACGACGGGCGAAAAGACGAAGGACCTCAAGCCGACGATCGACGTGACCTACAAGGACAACGGCACGAGCTACGATTCCCTCTTTGCCGACATCATCGTCGATGGCATCAACAGCCAGAACTACAAATACCTCGGATCGGACTACAACTCCCCGGACAAGCTCCTTGCCGACATGAAGGAAAAGGTCAGGAACTACCTTCTCAAGATCCCGAGCGAATCCGGGGAGACAGTCTTCGACCAAGCGACCTTCCAGTCCTATCTCACCTATAGCTATCACGCCTATACGACCTACAAGCCCATCTACCAGGAATCGAGGGTGAGCCTGAACGAGTTCATCAAGCGTTACCAGAATGCCTATGCCTCGGGCTCGGGCTTCCACCTCCATGTCGATGCCGAGGGAAAGGCAACCTACGACAACCTCATCGCCCTGGGACTGAGCGCCTCGACGCTGACGGACATTTCCTTCTCCGACTCTTCCATCGTCTTCTAGCGGTGCTTAACTTTCCATTCCGAAAAGGGTAAACTATTCCGGTCCCGAAAAGAGGCTATCGAAATGGAAAGAAAGAAAAGAATACTGACCAAGAACCTGGACGAAAGGAAAAGGCGCATCCACCATGCCCGCATCGTTGCAACGACCATCCTTGTCGTCCTCCTTCTTCTTGTCGCCGGCTGCTTTGCCATCGGGGAATACCTTGTCCTCTTTGCCGTCGGCCCTTCCGAGATCATGGGAAACGTCAACCTCGATCCGGGTGCCTCCAGTGAGGATTGCGTGCTGACGACGATCGACACCAACCGCGAGAAGTTTGACCAGAAGAAGGAAGAATGGCTCTCCCGGACGGAAGTGAAGGAAGTCGAGATCGAGTCGGACGACGACCTAGCCCTGAAGGGCTTCTTCTATCCCGCCAAGGAAGAGACGCATGACTATGCCCTCCTTCTCCACGGCTATCGCGACACCCACAAGGGCATGGAGAATATCGCCTACGTCTACAACGAGCACATGGCCTTCAACTGCCTGCTCCCGGACATGCGCGCCTGTGGCGAAAGCGAAGGCGACTATGTCGGCATGGGCTACCTCGACAGCAAGGACGTCGAGAACTGGATCGACTATCTCATCGAAGAGGATCCTCAGGCACGGATCCTCGTCTCGGGCATCTCCATGGGCGGCGCGACGACGATGATGGTCTCCGGGCTGGATCTCCCCGACAACGTCGTCTGCTTCATCGAGGACTGCGGCTATACCTCCGTCTGGGACATCTTCGAGCACGAGCTGGACTTCCTCTTCCATCTCCCCGCCTTCCCGCTTCTCCATGTCGCAAGCGCCATCTCCTCCCTCCAGGTCGGCTATTCCTTCACGGAGGCCTCCTCCCTTGATGCCCTCTCCCGCTGCGAAAGGCCGATGCTCTTCATCCACGGGACTAACGACGACTTCGTCTCCTACTCGATGCTTGACGAGGTCTACGAGGCAAAGACGAAGGGCGAGAAGGAAATCCTCCGCATGGAAGGCGCCGGCCATGCCAACAGCTATCTCCAGGATCCCGAGCTCTACTTCTCAACGGTCCATTCCTTCCTCGGGAAGTACTTCTTCCAGGACTGAAGTCCTGAAAACAGACAAAAAGAAAACGTCACCCCGCCTAGGCAGGATGACGTTTTTTCATGCCTTCTGGATTAGTGCTTCCTTCTGGCGTTCTCGCTCTTGAGCTTCCGCTTGAGACCCTTCTTGAGGAAGAAGTCGTGCTTGCGGTAGTCCGCGATGGTACCGGCCTTGTTCACCTGACGCTTGAAACGCTTCATCGCGTCGTCAAGTGTTTCGCCGTCCCTGACAGCTGTTCTTGGCAAATGAAATCACCTCGTTTTCTGAAAATTGCCTTGTCAATTCTATCAAAAGGCGAAGACGGATTTCAAGGAAAAACAGAAACCCTTCTTCCGAAAGGGAAACTAGTAGCGGATTTCCTCCCCGTCCAGGCCATAGGTCTTGTCGATGATGCCGCTTCCCAAAAGCCTTTCCCCGAGATAGAGGCAGGCAATCTGGCCCTTGGCGACATAGGGATAGCGGGGATAGGAAAGACGGGCTTTCTTTCCGCCTTCGAGGACTTCCAGGGTGACAGGCATGTCCTTTCCCCGGTAGCGGAACTTGCAGCAGCAGGAAAGACGGCCTTCGGGAAGGTCCGATCCGATCCAGTTGAAGCTCGTGAGCAAGCACCCATAGGAAAAGCGGAACTCGTTGTCATCCTCCTGGGCGACATAGAGGATGTTCCTTTCGACGTCCTTGCCGACGACGAAGAAGGGAAGGGTCTTGTAGCCCTTGATCCCGCCGATGTTGAGGCCCTTGTGCTGGCCGACCGTGTAATAGAGGACGCCATCGTGCCTGGCGATCCTGTTTCCGGAGACGATGTCGACGATGTCGCCTTCCTTGCTGGGAAGGTAGTTGTTGAGGAATTCCTTGAAGTTCCTCTCGCCGATGAAGCAGACGCCCGTGGAATCCTTCTTCCTGGCGACGGAAAGGTGGAGCATCTCGGCCTTCTTCCGGACCTCCTCCTTGGTCATCGATTCCAACGGGAAGAGACACTGGGAGAGCTGTTCCTTGCTGATCTGGCCCAGGAAATAGGACTGGTCCTTGTTCTTGTCGTAGGCCTTGTAGAGATGGCTTTCGCCGTTCTCGTCGATCCTTTTGGCATAGTGGCCCATGGCAATCATGTCGAATCCGGACGCCTTGGCGAAATCGAGGAAGGCACCGAACTTGATGTACTTGTTGCAGAAGACGTCCGCATCGGGCGTATAGCCCCGGCGATAGGTCTCCAGGAAATAGGAAAAGACGTCCTTCCAGTACTCCTCGATGAAGTCCTTCCGCATGATCGGTATGGAAAGCTCGAAGGCCGTCTCGGCCGCATCATCGTAGTCGAGTTCCTGGGAACACTTGCTTCCGGAAAGGGTGGGATTGCCAAGGATGTCGTTGTTGGCGATGGAATCCCAGTTCCGCATGAAGCAGCCGGTGACGTCATAGCCCTGGAGGATGAGGAGATAGGCGGCAATCGCCGAATCCACGCCTCCCGAAAGGCCGACCAAGACCTTTTTCTTCATCCCCAGAGCTCCTTGCTGTCGAGAAGGACGGTAAAGGGTCCGTCGTTGATCAGGTGGACCTTCATGTCCGCGCCGAAGACCCCCTTCTCGATCTTCCCAGGCATCCTTTCATCCATCTTCTTGGCGAACAGCCCGAAGAGAGGCTCGGACTGGCTTCCCGGAAGGGCCTTGACGAAGGATGGCCTGTTGCCGGAGGAGAGATCCGCATAGAGGGTAAACTGGCTGACGAGGAGAAGCTTCCCGTCGATATCCGCAAGGGAAAGGTTCGTCTTGCCGTTCTCGTCGGCAAAGATCCTTAGCTTGAGAAGCTTGTCGATCATCCTGTCGATGATCTTCTCGTCATCCCCGGTGGTGAAACCGACGAGGACCACTTCCCCGCGCCCGATCTCGCCGACCGTCTTCCCATCGATGACGACTTTGCCCTGTAGGCATTCTTGTATCAAAAGACGCATGTGCACATTATACGCCAAAGGCAACCGGATTCAGCATCCCAAGGAGTAGAATATTAATGAGGACATTGACATGGATTACAACGAACTGAATGCGATGGCAAGGACGATAGGAGACCGCCTTGACGAAAAGCCCCTTCTTGGCATCGTCCTCGGCTCCGGCCTCTCCTATCTCAAGGACTATCTTGTCGAAAAGGGCAGGATCGACTACAAGGATATCAAAGGACATCCCGTCTGCACCAACAAGAGCCACTCGGGAAGCTATATCATCGGAACGATACAGGACATCCCGGCGATCGTCATGGACGGAAGGCTTCATTACTACGAGGGCTATTCCGCCTCCGAATGCACGATACCCGAAAGGCTTCTCGGGATTCTTGGCATCCGCCATCTCATCCTGACCAATGCCGTCGGCGGAATCACAGCAGGCCCGGGAACGGTCCTCGTCACGACAGAACAGATCGCAAGCCTTGTTCCTTCTCCGCTTCGGGGAGAGAACATCGACGAGCTTGGCCCCCGCTTCCCGGATATGTCGGAAGTCTACGATCCCCTTCTTTCCGCCACGATTGCCAAAAAGGCCAAGGAAGAGAACCTCGCCTGCAAGGAAGCCGTCTTCATGCAGTTTCCTGGCCCACAGTTCGAGACGAAGGCGGAAGTCGAAATGGCAAGGCGCCTTGGCGCAGATAGCGTCGGCATGTCCACCGGTATCGAGGCCATCGCCAGCCGCCACATGGGAATCAAGAACATCGGCCTCTCCCTTGTCACCAACTGGGCCTGCGGCATCGCAAAGGGGCCCATCACGGACGAGGAAGTCCTCGTCGTCGCCAAGTCCAGCGAGAAAACGATGCGCCGTGTCTTCGAAATCGCCTTGGAGGCCATTGCCGATGATCGATAAGCCCCTTGCCTACAGGATGCGTCCGAGGCTTCTTGCGGACGTCCTGGGCCAGAAGAAGATAAAGGCATTCCTGAACAACCTCCTTGAGAACAAGGCTTTGGTCTCGATGATTTTCTATGGCCCTCCGGGAACGGGAAAGACGACCCTTGCCCAGGCCTTTGCCAATTCCTTCGATGCCTATTCCGTCCGCCTGAATGCGGTCCTGGACAACAAGAGCCAGATGCAGCAGGCCTTCGACGAGGCCATCCGCTTCAATCCCAGCATCGTCATCATCGACGAAATCCACCGCCTGGACAAGGCCAAGCAGGATCTCCTCCTTCCCCACCTGGAGAACGGGGATTTCTATCTCATCGGCTGCACGACGGCAAATCCGCTCATCTCCCTCAATCCCGCCATCCGCTCCAGGACGAGACTGTTGGAATCCGTTCCCCTTTCCAAGGAAGATGTCCTTGAAGGCCTCCATCGAGCCGTCAAGAGCAAGGAAGGACTCTCCGATTCCAGGACTTTCGATGAGGATGCCTTGTTTTATCTTGCTTCGATATCCTCTGGAGATCTCCGCTTTGCCTACAATCAGCTTGAGGCTATCGCCCTGAGTTTTTCGAAAAGCCATCGCATCACGCTCGATGACGTCAAGGAAATCGCCATCGCCCCAAACTACCTGACCGACAAGGACGAGGACGAGCACTATGATACCGTCTCGGGACTGCAGAAATCGATTCGAGGAAGCGATGTCGACGCCGCCATCTACTACCTTGCCAAACTGCTCAAGGGCGGCGACCTGGAAGGCCTTATCCGCCGTCTTCTTGTCACGGCCTACGAGGACGTGGGCCTTGGAAATCCCCAGGCCGTCGATCGTTGCTACACGGCCTGTCTTGTCGCCAGGGAAGTCGGTCTTCCGGAAGCCATGATTCCGCTTGCCTTTGCCGTCTGCGACCTTGCCCTCTCCCCGAAATCCAGGGCGTCCTGTGAGGCCATCCACATGGCAAGCGACCTTATCGACTCCTCCCCGAGCCATGTCCGCAGCTACCTTCGATTGAAGACGACCGGAATTCCCAAGGAGGAGCAATACGACTATGGCAATCCCGAAATCTGGTCCCATCTTGTCTATCTTCCCGAAGGCCTCGAGGGAACGCATTTCTTCCACGGCTGGGGAAACGGAAAATACGAACGCGCCCTGATGGAACAGTACCAGCGTCTTTGCTCCCTTGCAAAGGTCACATCCGTCTCCGAAGCACGAAAGATCGTCGAGGAGGAAAGACGGAAAGGAAAGAACGAAAAGACCGGGGTCCGCTAATACCCCGGCTTTTTCATTTCAGGTACACCATTTGAAACAATGAAAGGTGGTCGAATGAGCGCTTTGCAAAGGGTCCGATAATCGGGAACCGTCTCTTTCAATCGCCCAAATCAACCGACCATGCTTTTAGACAAATCTCATCCGTGTTTCTTCTTCTGCCGGCAAATTTCCTTCAGGTCGTCGATTGCCACTTCCGTGTCAAGCGTATGGAACATGAAGTAATTCGTATTCATCGTATCAAAAGGCGCCTGTTTGTAAATTCTTGCGCTTTCCTCACCGGTATAGAAATGCCAATATCGATAGAGATATCCCATCCAGAAAAGGACTTCTTTGGAAATGTTTTCTCTTTTTGCCACCAGTTTTTCTTTATGGACGGCAATCAACTCTTCGTATAGATATTCCTCCCCGGCCCACTGGAGCCGATTGTATTCGGAGTCGAGGGCTTTGGCCAAATCGCTTTCCATAAAGGTCTTTACAAGGCTTTCCGGACTATATTGGCTATCGGCAAACAACGCGAACAGCCTTCCTTGTATATCGCACAATTTCAGGGCAATAGGATTCATAGAAGCTCTCCTTTTTGCGCCGCTGCAAGAATCTCATCGAAATAGCGTCCCTCGCGGCGATGGTCTTTGCAAATCGCGTTGGCAATATCGATTCCCTTTTTCCTGTTCTGCTCGCTGACTCTCTTAAGGACTTTCTTTTCGAAGTAGGAAACCGGCACTTCCTTCTCGATGCGAATCGCTTTGCAGGCTTTTTCCGTGAGCGCAACATATTGTTTGCCAAGTCCCAAAGCGGACAAGCTTCCTACCAATGCGGCGTCCGTGATATTTTCCTGGAAGAAATTGTCGATGACGAAGAACATCCTGTCATTGGCAATACTTCCGATCACAATGTCCTTATTCGTGGTCATGGCTTTGTATTTCTCGTACAGCGGCGTGCCTTTGATTCCTTCCATCTTGCCGCGATGAAACGCCACCACCATCGCCCAATCGATGTTCGCCGGGATTTCCGCAACATCCAGTCCCTCCAAGGCAATCGATACGATATAAAATCTCGAGTCCTCGAAATCGCACACGAGCGTGAGAGCTTGCTCAGGGGCCGTCCCCATATAGAATCCTTTCCCGAAATCGCACCGTTCACGGCTGATAGGCTTGATCGGTCCGACAATCCCGCTTTTGGAACCATGATACAAAACAAGCCGGCTTTCGGTTTCCAAGCCCTTGACCGCCTTTCCAATTCCGTCAAGGATCATTTCATACACCGGGATGTCGTATTGTTCGCAAATTTCCAATAGCTTTTCCTGGGCAAGGCGAGTCGGCTTGGTATGCCCGTTTTCCCAGCGGTTGATCGTGGCAAATCCGACACTCAGCTTTTCCGCCATCTCCTTTTGGCTTAATTTCGCGTACTGCCGAATCTCTTTAAGCAATTCTTTCATAATTCAAATATAACATTTGTAATGATTTTAATGTATCGAATGTCATATTTATTATCAATAAATTCTTTCAGAATATTGTTTTCATGCAAATTCGTTGTAAATTCTACGTCATTGCATGAATTTGACAATGGATTAAACAACATGGATGCATATAAAAAGCTTGTCGAGTTGCGTTGCTTTACAAGAAACGAACTTGCAAAGCGGCTTGGCTCCGCCGCAAAGGCAGACTGGCACATAAGAACGTTTTTGGAAAAAGGCTACATTGAACGAATACACCGTGATTTTTATGCCGTCATGAGTCTGGAAACCGATCAGCCAATACCAAATCGCTTTCAGATTGCATCCAAGTCCGCGTCGGACGCATGCGTTTCCCATCATAGTGCCTTCGAAAACTATAGCTATGCCAACCAGGTATTTTACGCGGTGTATTTTGCAACGAAAAGCAAGTACGTTCTTTCTCCTATGACGGGCTCTCCTATTGTCCAATCCGTTATCGCGGAGATGATGGCATCCTTGAGACGGAAAGCGGCGTTCGAGTCACGACCTTGGAACGGACGGTAATCGATATCATTGCCGATTGCGAAAAAATCGGCGCCATCGAAGAACTGCTTCGTTGCATCCAGCTTATTCCTTCTCTTTCTTCCAAGGGTTTGCTTGCCGCCTTAGAAATGCATGGCTCTGGCAGGCTTTACCAAAAGACAGGCTATATCCTGGAATTCTACAAAGAGGAATTCAATCTTCCGGATTCCTTTTTCGAGGAATGCGAAAGACATCTTCCCAATTGCAAAACCTACTTCAGTACGGAAAAGAGAGGATTCGGATTCCTATACCATAATCGCTGGAAGATTTATGGTCCAAGAAACCTAGAGAGTTGGATTGATAACTGATGGCCAACCTTGTTTCCTTTTTCAGATTGTTCCAATAGAAAATGAGTTATTTTGTCAAAGACAAAAGCTCGTTTCTTTCCTGAAGTATCGTTCGATTGCCAGTCCGCCTAGAACCGATATCCCGTGTTCAGCCTGGCATTCATCACCTTGTAGAATCCCGGCACCTTCCTCGTCAGGAAGAGGAAGAGAAGGTATCCAAGGATCGAGATAGCGACAAACTCCCCGAGGAAGATCCATCCGAACTGGACACCAAAGTAGACTGCCCGACTGACGCCTTCCGCCGGGCCGATGATGAAGGTGAATTCGGCCGAAAGGATCAGTCCGTTTGTCAGGCAGGGAAGAAGACTGGAGACGAAGAGGCTTCTTGTCATCGGCATAAGAAGACAGGCGATCAAGGTCGCAAGGCTTCCGAAGATTATGTCCAAAGGCCCCAAGAAGCCCGAGGTGATGGAATAGATGTTGGAAAGGGCACAGCCAATCGTCAGGCCGATGGCGTAGTTGGGATTGAAGAAGCACAGAAGCATCAGGAATTCGCTGATCCGGCACTGGAAAGAGCCATAGGACATGAAGTAGAAGGCATAGGTCAAGGCAACGTAGAGCGCAGCGATGATGGCATTGGCGGCGATGTCCTTGGTCGACATCCGGAAACACTTCGCATAGGTCGAGAAGAATCCTTCCCTTTTCGTTATCTCGGATTTGCTTTCGTTCATGAAAAAAGCCCCCTGTTAATGTTTTAAGCGGGGTGTTCATGGGTAGACCCGCTCGGTACAGAAAGTACTATACAATCCCTTTCATCCGTTTGCAACGATTTTCTTCGGATCGGCGACATAGAGGAAACAGGTGAGTCTTCCGTCCCTGTCGGGTCCCAGGTCGAAGCAAATGTCCTTCCGTCGCATCTCCGCAAAGCCGATATGGGGATAGAAGCCATAGTTGCAGTCGGTATCGGAATAGAGGTAGATCGGCTTCTCTCCGTACTCCAAAGCCTTCCGGCAGTAATCCTGGACAAGCCTTTTTCCCATTCCCTTCCCGCAAAGTTCCGGACGAAGGGAAAGAAGCGTGATCTCGCCCTGGAAGGAAAGGCCTGTCTCTTCCTTCATCGTGCGGCAGCACTCGCCATAGATATCGCTTCGTCCTTCCTTCCCGAAGGCGATCTCGTATTGCCTTTCCGCTTCCCTTTCCAGGGAAGGGTCGAAAAGAAGGGGAGCACCCTCGATCGTCCCCAATAGGACGCCAAGGACGACGCAATCCTCCTCATAGACAACGGCATGGGCGCTTTCGGCAAGATGGCCAAGGACGAAGCCCAGGCCAAAGGCATGGCATTTCTCCTTCGTGTCGCAATAGCGGGAGAAATCCAGGCTCTGTGCCGTCAGGGAGACAATCGTCTCGACGTCCTCAAGCCGGGCCTGGCGGAAGATCCCATTCGTTCTGTCGGTCATGCCTTCTTCTCCGATGCCATTTTGACCTGTTCGACAAGGAGGTCGAAATCCGAAGGATTGTTGAGGATGTCGACCTTGTCGACGTCGACGACGATCAGGGGCGATTCCTTGTAGGAGGAAAAGACCCACTTGTCGTAGTCCTCCCACAGGAAACGGTAGTAGGAGACAAGCTCGTCCCCAAGCTCGAAGGTCCTTCCACGCCTGTTGATCCTTTCCAGGACGGTCTCGAAGGAGCCCTTGAGATAGACCATGACGTCGGGCGCCTTCTTCGGGAGGGACTTCAGGTCCAGAAGCAGGTTCTCGAGAAGGCCATCGTAAATCGACATCTCCAGGTCCGAGATGTTTCCAAGATCGTGGTTTCTCGAAGCGAAATAACGATCCTCATAGATGGAACGATCGAGAATCGCGTTGTCCTCAAGAAGCGCCTTGCGGATGGAACCGAAACGGTTGGAAAGGAAGGAAAGCTGAAGAAGGAAGGGGTAGCGTTTCCTTTCCTTCTCCTCGGGACTTGCCTTGTAGAAAAGGGGAAGGACCTCGTTTCCCTCGACGGATTCGTAATAGGCCGGCAGGGAAAGCCTTTCGGAAAGAAGCTTCGCCGTCGTCGTCTTCCCCAGTCCGATCATGCCGCCAATGACTATCACCATCTTTACCTCGCTAAAACATGGAATAACGATTCGTTATTCTACCACCAACAAGGTTAGACAAAACGTTTTCCTTTATGGAAACAAGGAAAAGTGCTTTAATAGGGATACGTTGGTACGGCACAGGAAAGGAGAAGGAAAATGGAAGAGAAAAGACTCCATCACTTCAAGTGCCTGCTCTGCGGATACATCGTCGAGACGGAAGACGAAGAGCTTCCTGCCGACTATATCTGTCCGCTCTGTGGCGCAGGCGCAAGCGATTTCCAGAAAATCGACTGAAATCCGGTCGCCGGGGATCGAAAGATCCCCTTTTCCTTTGCCAAAAAGAAAAGGAGCCCAAAGGGCCCCAAAGGAACGTTACTTGGCGAAGATGACGACCCAGCGGTTGTTGTCGTTGCCGTAGCAGTTGTCGTAGATGCGGACGTGAATCTCGTAGTTCTTGTGGCTATCGCCGACAAAGCGGAGACTAGACCTCTCGTTGATGTAGACGAAGTCCCTGTCTTCCTCGTCGGAATGGCGGACAAGGGCATTCTCGGCCTTGAAGATCTTCTGGGCATTGCCCTCGAGGGTGTAGCCGTGGTTGCTCTCGCCCTTGGAAGGATAGTTCTCCTTGAGCGCCTCGCCGCCGATGAAGGTGACTTCGCCCTGATGGAGCTTTCCGACATAGACGTATTCCTCGACGCCGAAGATGGAGGTTTCCTTCTTCAGCTCGTGGACCTTGCCGAAGGACTTCTCGTTCAGGCAGACGCCCTCGGGTGTCTTCAGGATATCGACCTTCTTGCTATTCTTGACGGTTTTCTTGACCATTTTGTTTTCCTCGTTTTCTCTCCGGATTTGCCGGAGCCGTTTTCATTGTAGGCCTTTTTTCAAGGGACGAGGCATGAATTCGCTTTCATCCCCCTTTTCTTCCCGGGGAATTGACGATTCCATGCTTTCGTATCCAAAAAAGGAGCCCGAAGGCTCCTCAGGATTCAAATGGGACTATTCGGAGAACATCCGCTTCTCGCGGCCCTTCCAGTCGATGCGCTTTCCTTCCTCGTCCTCGATGCCATAGCCATCATAGCCAAAGCAGGGAACGACATGGTACTTCTTTCCGCGGACGGTGAATTCCGGATAGGAAGTCATCTCCAGGGCGGAAAGGCGCATCACGGGCTCGAGATTGTTGAGGCTGTCGGCCTTCGAAGCATCCTCGAAGCTCTCCGCGGGACGGATGTGGGCAAGCGTCCAGCTGTAGTCATAGACGCGGCCATCCCGAGAGGAGGTGCACAGGACTGGGGTCTCGGAATAGGCGTCCTTCTTCATGTAGGCGCCGAAGCAGTCCGCAACCACTTCCTTGTCTCCATAGATTGCTTCCCATACCTTCAACGCCAGTTCTTTGTCGATCACCATTTTCAATTCTCTCCTTGTGTCTATTCTAAGACAACCTCTTCGAAAAGAGAATCGTTTTTTGCTGGAAAATCGGGGAAATCGGCGCAAAACGCCTTTTTCCTGCCTGCGGACTCCTAGGCAAAGCCTAGATGTTCCGCTTCATCGCGTCGACGGGCTTCATCGAGGCGATGGAATAGGAAGGAATGAGGGCGGAAAGGAGGGCGATGAGGACGGAGACAAGAAGAAGGAGGCCGGCCGTCACGAGGTTGAAGCCGATGAGGTGGAGCGGGATGGTGAAGAAATCGCCCAGGAAACCATCCAGGAAGTTGATGACGAAGAAGGAAATGAGGGAGGAGAGGGCGAAGTTGAAGACGCCAAGGATCACAGCCTGGATGGCGAAGATGCCGAAGATGTCCGTGCTTCTCGCGCCAAGTCCCTTGAGGACGCCGATCTCCTCCTTCTTGAAGGAAATCGACGTGAACATGTAGTTCATGGTGATGAGGACGGAAAGGATGCCGAGGGCAATGGCGGCAAAGAGGCCGATCTCGGTGATGGTGGAGAAGGAATTGCGGAAGCTTGCCCCGTTGAGGGCGGTATAGACAGGCGTCGAGGGCACATAGCTCAGGGAGACATAGCCTTCCTCGGAAGCCTCGGAAAAGGCGATGCGCCTCGTCGAGCAATCATAGATGTCCCCCAGGGCGTCGCCATCCCGGGTCGGAACCAAGGCAAAGGAGAGCTGTCTTCCCGTGGGGGAGAGACTTGAAAAGAGCGCCTCGTCCTCCAGGAAGGACGGCGACAGATAGCAGGTCAGGGAAGGACCATTGCGGAAATAGTTGCGGATGATCGCCGAACGGGAAAGGGTATCGGGAACATAGTCGGGATCGGTATAGGCCTGAATGAGGTCCTCCTCCGTCAGGTCGGTCCGAAGGATGCCCGTGATGCGGAATCCTTCCTCGCTCAGGCTCGACAGGCGGATTTCCTTGCCGATGACGTCCGTCGGAGAAATCGTCTTTCCCGCCTCGATCGTGGATCCATCGACGAATCGGACGCCCGAAGCGGAAAACAGCGAAAGGTGGTAGTTCGTCAGAAGGACGTCCTTGGCCTCGACAGGACGGTTGCCGACGATCTCGAAGCCGAAATCGTCCAGGGAAGCGGAAGAATCGAGAATGGTCACGCTCAGAAGGGCGGAACGAAGGAAGTCGCTGTTCTCGAAATCCGTTTCAAGGAGGTTGTCTTCCAGATTGGCGGCCACGGCACGATAGGAGGGAAGGGCATCGGGGAATTCCTCCTCGATCTCCCGGTAGTCGTTCTCGTCAAGAAGCTGGGATGTCGAAGCGGAGCCTTCCTCCGAGAAGAAGACCTTCGTCATCGCCATGCTCTGCTGGGGGAAGAGATCCTGCGAGCTTGCAAAGGCCGCCCTCGGATCGAAGCTGGAAACGGCGGAGACGACGCCCAGCATCGTGAAGGCGAGGATGGAAAGGATGATGGTGAAGCAAAGACGCGCAATGCCGTGGGTGATGTTCTCCGCACCCATCTTCAGGATGGTCAGGAAGGAGAGATGGCTATTCCCGCTCTGATAGACATTGTCCTTGTCGGCTTTGGCGTGGATGGCTTCGGGAATCGTCGCGGCAAAGCCATAGGGGACCGTCTCGGCATCGTCCCCTTCGATGAGATCGATGGGAAGGCGGATCTTGTCGCCATAGGCAATATAGGTCTTTCCCTCGCTGTTCTTGGTGACTTCTTTGATGGCCTCAATGTCCTTTTCCTGAAGCTTTTCCATCGAGGCAATTTCCAGAAGGCCCTTGGAAACGGAGAACACGTCTTCCGTCCCTTCGATGGGCTTGCGGACGTCCTCCTCCTTGGAATAGTCGCCAATCACCTTCCCCTTCTTCAGGCGGATGATCCTGTCGGCATACCTTTCGGCATAGGCGCCATCATGGGTGACGCAGACGACGAGGCATTCCTGGCTGAGTTCCGAAAGGAGGTTGAAGATATCCTTCGTGTTCTGGTTGTCCAAGGCCCCCGTCGGCTCGTCGGCAAGGATGACCTTGGGATGCTTGACCAGGGCACGGGCGATGGCCACGCGCTGCTTCTGTCCACCGGAAAGCTGACTGGGCTTCCTGTCCCGCAATTCGGAAATGCCGACCTTTTCGAGGATGGCATCGATTTCCTCGGCCTTGGGTTCCCTTCCCTGGATCTGGAGGGCAAGTGCGACGTTGTCGAAGACGCTCAGATGCGGGAGGATATTGTATTCCTGGAAAATGAAGCCGACGTATTCGCTGCGGTAGGAGTTGTAATCGCGCATGGTGAAGGTCTTGGCCGACTTCCCGAAGAGGACAAGGTCCCCTTCATCAAAGGAATCCAATCCGCCAAGGACATTCAAAAGGGTGCTCTTTCCCGATCCCGACTTTCCCAGGACGAAGATGAATCCCGTATCGGGAAGGACGACGTCGATTCCCTTGAGGGCCTCGACGGGTTTCTCGCCCTTGACGCGATAGAACTTGTGAAGATTCCGTATTTCGATCATGTCAGTTTCCCTTGAAGGCTTCCTTGGCCTCGTCGAAGATGGCCTGGACCCTGTCGTCGGGAATCGTCTCGCCCTCGAAGACATGGAATTCCGTCGTCAGGTTGGAGGTCAGCTTCAGGGCCTGGACACCGGCGATCTGGCCCGTATAGGTCTCGACGACCGTCATCCTCTTGGGAAGGAAGTCCGAATCGACGGTCACCTCGACATGGAGGGTCTCGATCGTCAGGTCGACATTCGTCGCGCCGATCCCGGCCGCGGCGATCATGTGCTGCTGTTCCCTAAGGTAGTATTGGCCGGCGTTCTTTCCTTCGGCGACGCTGAAGTCGAAAGAGAACTCATAGCTATCCGTTGCCATCGATTCCATCCGGCCGCTTTCGATATAGTCGGCGCTCGGGACATAGTAGTTGGTCAGGCCGCAGATGTCGTGTCCGAAAGTCTCCAGGAAGGTCGGCCTGGAATCGACGCCGGCATCCCAGCCTTCCCATTTCCCGACTGTGGCGACATTGTCCTCGTCGATCGTGCAGGTCTTGCTATCGCCCTTTCGATAGCCGTAGTGTCCCGCGTCGACATCCTCGTAGCGCTGCTCGACGGTGTTGACGGAAAGGCCGGCGACCGAATTCTCGGCAAGGGCCGTGACCTGGTTGAAGCCCGTCGTCCCGACGAAGGCCCGGAGGCTGGTGATGTTCTGGACATAGTCAAGGCCCAAGACGTTCGTCGTCGTCGTTCCGCTTGTCACCGAGTAGAAATCGGAATTGGCAAGGGCATGGTCGATGAAGGTATAGGCGGCAAAGGCATCGTCGGTGACGTCAAGCGGCGTAAATCCCTCATAGTCCTTGGGGGCCTTCTTGGGAAGGAGGATGGGCTTGGGATCCCCGGTGACGCCATCGTAGCTCGGGATGATGGGTTCCGGCGTTGCCGGCTTTGTCGTCGTTTCCGGCTTCGGCGTAGTCGTCGTTTCCGGCTTCGGCGTAGTCGTCGTTTCCGGCTTCGGCGTAGTCGTCGTATTGCCAGTCGGTCCTGCCGTTGTCTCTCCCCCATTGCCGCACGAGGCTAGGAGGAAGAGGGCGGGAAGGACGAGAAGAAGCTTTCTTTTTTTCATTGTCCGTTGAAAAATCCTTTCATCAAAAAGAGGGCATGGACGTTGTGCCCTCTATTTTCCAACATTTCCTCTATATTTAGCAAACGTTTGTTGGCGAAACTATTGCAATTGCGAATCGTCTTGGAAAATGCGCAAGAAAAAATGGGGTTTCCCCCATTGTCGACTACTTTGCGCCGATGAGATGGTTGAAGAGAAGGACCCAGACAAGATCGACGTAGGCAAGGACGGCACCGAAGATCAGGAAGAGGATGAAGAAGAGAAGGCTTGAGAGATTCCTGTCGGAAATGAAGTCATCGGCACGGACAAGGATTTCGACGATCCAGCCGACGATAGGGATGATGAGCAGGATGATCTGGACGATACGGCCACAGCTGTTGAACCATTTCTTCATGAATAGGTTTCCTCCGTTGGAAACATTATACCCCAACAAAATCCGTTTTTGTTCTCCTATCGTTCCATTCTTTCCGATCCGGACAGAAAACGGGAAAACCGCTCGAGTATCCTGTCCCTGTCCTTCCCGGAAAAGAGGTAATGCCCGGAATCCGCCAGACGAATCGTCTCGATACCGGCCCTTTCCAGGTATTTGCCGGAACGTTTCGAGACAAGCTCGTCCTTCTGGGAGACGAGGGCGACGCATTCCGCGTCGGGCTTTCGAAGCTTCTTCCTTTCCTTGGGGACATGGACAAGAAGGCTCAGGAAAGGCGGCGCCCATGCGATGTAGGAAAAAGGATTCCTGGACAGGGGAAGTCCGCTGCAGCGATGGGATTCGCGGATGGCTTCGTCCTTGCTTTCCTTTCCCGAAAGGGCAGAAAGGGAGGTCTTCAGCATCGGAAGGATACGGACGCCGATCTTGACGGGCGGACAGAGGAGGAAGAGGCCCTTGACCCTATCGGGATAGCGCCTTGCCATCTCCAGGGAAAGGAGGCAACCCATGGAATGGCCGACGAGAAGGAGAGAATCGTGTTGCGAAAGGATATCCTGAAGAGTCCTTTCCACGTCCTTGATCCACAGGGGAAAGCGGCAACGCGAAAAGTTCTTCCAATCCGAGCCATGGCCTTCGAGGGTCTTGAAAAAGACGTCCATCCCATCCGGAAGGGACGCCTTCATGAAATCGAAGACCTGGACCGACCCGGCGATGCCGTGAACGAAAAGGATGGCGGTCTTTCTCATTTGCTGTCGATATCGACCTTCGTCTTGGAACGCTTGAGCTTCTGCCACTTGGGCTTGGTCAGGATGCCCTTGATGATGGCGATGGCATTGACGATCATGAAGGAGGGGAAGAAGAGGATGGAGAGCCACAGGACCTTCTTGTTCGTGACGATCAGCCTCTTCCTTTCCGCCAGATAGGAAACAAGGGGCTGGATGAGGAAGGGGACGATATAGCAGAGGGCAACGACGATGAGGATGAAGAGAAGGAACCAACGCAGCCCGAAGGTTCCAAGGCCAAAAATGACGAGAGGTCCCTGGATACCGACCCAAATCAGGGTATAGATGTAGTAAAGCGGGAACCAGGCCACGGCAAGGAAGGCGGCCGGAATCGTCGCCAGGTTGAAGAACTGATCCAAGTAGGAGAACTTCGTCCCCCAATCCATGTCCTTGCGGAAGAGATTCCTGAAGAACATCCGGAAGCAGGCGATGCCCTTGCTCCAGAAGAGCTTGTTGAGTCCGTTTCCCATGCGGGAGTTGCGCTTGAAGACATCATCCAGCGTCGTCGGCTGATCCTCGTAGACGACGGCCTCGTCGATGTATTCGACCTTCTTCTCGTCCTTGAGAAGACGATTGATCGTGAACTCGATGTCATCGGAAGTCGACATCGCATCCCAATTCAGGGAATATTCGGCCTTGACCATGGAGGCACAGCCGTTCATGACGCAGCCAAAGCCCAGGGCGCTTCTTCCGCGGCAGGCAAAGCGATCGTCCCTGGCATACCAAAGACCGGTCATGCAGGAGAGCATGTTGTCAGTGAGGTTCTTGGAATTCTCGAACGTCCTTCCTAGCTCGACGCCGTCATCGACGGCATCGTTGCAGGCAAGGAGATACTTGGGATCGACCTGGTTGTCGGCATCGACGAAGAGGAAGTATTCGTACTTGCCTTCCCCGTCCTTCTTCAGCTCCGCCATGCCTAAGGACATGCAATAGCTTGCCTTCTGATGGTCGGGATGGCTATCGAAGATCTCGATGGCCCTGGCACCGTGCTCCCTTGCGATTTCCGCCGTGCGGTCCGTGCAATTGTGGCAGAAGACGATGACATGCTTCTTCTCGGAGGGATAGTCGACCTTGAGACAGGAATCGATGCAGTCGCCGATGACGTCCTCCTCGTTCCTTGCGCGGATGATGAAGGTGAAGTCATGGAATTTTTTCGCCTTGGGATACTTCCTGGGCTTGAGGAAGAAGAGAGCCATGAAAAGGAGCTGGAAGACGAAGCACGAGCCGACAAGGATGATGACGAGGATGTTCACCCACCAGACGACATTGTTGAATATCTCCATAAAAGAACCTCGCGTATTTGAAGATTTTTGACAAATGAACTGGCTTCATTTTAAGCCTTTTCCATGCGCAAGGCAAAAAGTAAAACACCAATCCCAAAGAAAAGAAGGATTTGCAATGGCAATAGAAAAGGTTCACTCCTCAAATTGACAAAAATAGTATGAAATTTGATCCCTTTCATTGCCTTATGCTATTCAAATCTTTATTTTCCGAGGGAGTCAGGAAAGCACAATGGATTCCCCTTGCTTAAGCCGACGCTTATGATAAAGTGAGTCGCATTTGCGAAACCCAGTCTTCTTCCGTTGCGGATTCAATTAGGAGTCAGTAAGTGGAAAACATTCCCGATGGTGTACAGGCATCCCACCATCCCGGCAAAGTCAACTTCTTCTATAAGCTTTTTTGCATATGAAATTTAGTATTTCCTTAATAATATGAAAAAAGTACACACCCACATTCAGAGTAATCGACAGTTGTTTCTGTAATCACCGATAGTCTTTACTTATAGCTTTGGAGAACATAACAAAAAACGATGTCGGAGATAATGTCGAAGTAAATGTCGGAGATAATGTCGAAGAAAAACATCCTCAAAAGGGAAATCATCGATTTGATAAAGAACGACCGAAAATATATTTCAAGAGAAAATGGCCTCCGCAATAGACACGAGGCAGGTCGTCAAAACTAACGAAAAAACAACCAAAATGAAAGAAACGTTTCATGCCGAAAAAAGCAACTGTTGCGAATTGACAAATTAAGCAATTTTATTAATGATTAAGGATTGTATATTTTGCTTTTCTTGTGAATGTAAACTAATCTTTTCTATTTTTTAGATGATTGACATACATATTCAATATATAAATCATAGAAAAACCATGTCACCTATCCTCTATGGTGTCAGCGGAAAGAATCCAACTCCGAAAGAAGGATATCCTTTTTGTTTTCTTCAGGATGGTCAAGCACGTATTTGAACATGGCATCCAGTATTTTCCCGATTTCCCTTCCCGATGGTATTCCCATGGCAATCAGATCATCGCCATTCACGGCAAGATCCTTGAGGGAGAAGCATTTGTCCTTCTTTTGTATTTCCTCAAAGACCTGTCGGACCTTTTCAATCCTTTCCAAATGATCCTTTCTTGCCAGCTCGCTCTGTGCCGAGGAATCCGCCTTCTGGATTTCCAGAAGGAGAGGAAAGTTTTCGACGCCGATCTTCGCAATCTCCCTTCGGACGGACTTTTCCGTTGGCGGGAAGACATCGCCATGGCGAAGGATGAGCAGGGCCGCCTTGGAGACGAACTTCTTGGGAAGACGGAGACGCTGAAGGACCTTCTGGGCAATCCTTGCGCTTTTCTCCTCGTGACGATAGAAGTGGGCAATCCCCTTTTCGTCGAAGCTCTTCACCACAGGCTTTCCGCTGTCGTGGAGAAGGAGGGACCATCGCAAAAGCGGATCCATTGGGGCATTCTTGACCGCCAGCAGGCTATGCCTTCCGACATCCAGGAAGTGATAGGGGTTCTCCTGCTTGGTTTCAAGCATCGTATCCAGTTCCGGAAGGATATAGGTGGTCAATCCCAGATCATGGCAAAGGATGAGGATTTCCGGATCGGGAGAAAGCAGCATCTTCTCGAGCTCGTCCCTTATTCTCTCGGCGGAGACGTTGGCAAGACGGAAGGCTTCCTTGCCGCAAGCCGCCCTCGTTTCCTCGTCCAGCGCAAAGCCAAGCTGGGCGCAGAAACGGACGGCACGGAGGATGCGAAGGGCGTCTTCCTCAAATCGCCTTTCCGGATTGCCGACGGCCCGGATTCTCTTCTCCCGGAGGTCCCTAAGGCCATCAAAATAGTCGACAAGCCCCGTCTTGGGATTGTAGGCAAAGGCATTCACCGTGAAATCCCGCCTCTTCAGGTCTTCCTCAAGGGAAGATGTGAAAGTGACGCCGTCCGGATGCCTGTTGTCACGGTACGTGCCATCGATGCGGTAGGTCGTGACTTCGAATGGCTTGTCATTCACGAGGACGGTGACGGTCCCATGCTTGATGCCCGTATCGAATGTCCGCCAGAAGAGTTCCTTGACCTGTCCAGGAAGGGCCGAAGTGGTGATGTCAAAGTCGTTTGCCTTCCGTCCCAAAAGGGCGTCGCGGACGCAGCCCCCGACAAGATAGGCCTCATACCCGGCATGCTCAAGGGTCTCAAGGATAAAGCGTGCTTCCCTTGGGATATCCATTTCAAAATCCATATTCCTATTCTATCCTAATAAGGAGAAGGACTCCATCGAAAAGCGAATTGAGAGGAGAGCGCATATAAACCCCGAAAAAGCAATCCGGAAGGGCATCATAGAACCCGGAAGACAACGATCGAAATACGCGCAAAATGCCTCTTCCACGACCGATTCATTTGTGGTATATTTCTTCGGAATGCCAAGGAGGGCCCGACATGAACGTCAACAGCATCCTGACGATGACCGGACTCGGTAAGGAGGGAATCGAGAGCCTCCTCCAAGACGCTTTTCTCTTCCAGAATCGTTACATGGATTGGCAAATCGGCTCCCAAAGAGCCCCAGTAGCCAATCTTTTTTTTGAGAATTCGACAAGGACCCACTATTCCTTCGCCTTCGCGGAGATGTCCCTGGGGCTTCAGAGGGCGGACATCGATGCCCAGCGCTCCAGCGTCACCAAGGGCGAATCCCTCTACGACACCTGCAAGACGTTGGAATTCATCGGCTATTCCCTTCTGGTCATCCGCTCTTCCGAGGATGCCTATTACCAAAAGCTCGAAAACCTCTCCATACCCGTCATCAACGCCGGGGACGGAAAGGGCGACCATCCCACGCAATGCCTTCTTGACCTCTACACCATGCTGGAGCACTTCCATCATCTCGACGGACTCAAGGTCTGCATCGTCGGCGACATCGAGCACTCCCGGGTCGCCAAGAGCAACTTCGATGCCCTCCGCCTTTTCAGGGCCGAGGTCTTCTTCTCCGGGCCGGAGGAGTTCCGTCGCAAAGGCTTCCCCTTCGTCGACTTCGACAAGGCCATCGAGGAAAGCGATGTCATCATGCTTCTGCGCATCCAGAGGGAAAGGCTTTCCCTTCCGATGACGATGACCGATGCGGAATACCATGCCCGCTTCGGCCTGACCAAGGAACGCTATGCCCGCATGAAGGAAAACAGCATCATCATGCATCCGGCGCCCGTCAATCGCGGCATCGAGATCGACTCCGACCTGGTCGAGAGTCCTCGTTCGGTCATCTTCCGCCAGATGCATAACGGCGTCTTCGTCCGCAAGGCCTGCATCAAGAAGGCCCTTGGCTTTTCCGCCTTCCCTGCCGAGACCCTTCCCTGGAGGTTCTGATGAAAAGAATATTGGAAAACGTGCTTCTTCTCGATGGACAGAATGTCCGCACGAGGGAAGTGCTTTTTGTCGAGGAGGGCATCCTTGCCGTCGAGGACAGGATCGAGGACAAGGACGCCGAAAGGATCGATGGAAAAGGCCATCTGCTCCTTCCCTCCCTTGTCGATGTCCATGTCCATCTTCGCGAACCCGGCTTCACGGACAAGGAGACGATAAGGACCGGCACCCTTGCCGCCGCCCATGGCGGATTCCTTCACGTCTTCCCCATGCCAAACCTAAGACCCTGTCCCGACGACCCAACGGATGGAAAGGCCTATCTGGATTGCCTAAGGAAGGATGCAATCGTCTCCTGCCATCCCTACGCCGCCATGACGAAGGATCAGCTCGGAAAGGAAATCGTCGACATGGAGACACTCTACGAAATGGGCTTCCTCCAGTTCTCCGACGATGGCGGGGAAAGCACAGAGGACGAGGAAATCCTCAAGAAGGTCCTCGCTTTCTCCAAGCGGACGGGCTGTCGAATCAGCTTCCATTGCGAGGACAAGAGACTGGAAGGAAAGAAAAGGATCATGTTCTCCGGAAGAAGAGCGAAAGAGCTTGGCATCGAAGGCGGCATGACCGACGAAGCCGAAGCGACACAGGCCCGCTTCTACATCCAGATGGCAAAGAAGTACGGAGGCCATATCCACATCTGCCACGTCTCGGCGGCACAGACCATCGACGCCATAAGGGAAGGGCAGGAAAACGGTGTCGACGTCACGGGCGAAGCGACTTGTCATCATCTTACCTTGACGGACGAAGACGTTTCCTCGGCAAACTTCAAGATGTCGCCTCCTCTCAAACCGATGGAAGATGTCCTAGCCCTTCGCAAGGCGCTAAGGGATAACGTCCTCTCTCTCATCGCAAGCGACCATGCGCCACACACCAAGGAAGAAAAGGACAAGGGAATGGAACTGGCCCCCTTCGGAATCGTCTCCCTGGAAACCTCCCTTCCCGTTCTCTATACCAAGCTCGTCCTGGAGGAAAGGCTCTTCCATCTATCCGACCTCATCAATCGGATGAGCCTCTTCCCGGCCCAGCGGTTCCTTCTTGAGAAGGTCGGCAAGATTGCGCCGGGATACAAAAGCGACTTCTTCCTCTTCGATCCCGATTCCAGATACCGCATCGACAGCAGTACCTTCCTATCCAAGGGAAGGAATACGCCCTATGAGGGATGGGAGGTCTCGGGCGAAGTCGTCCAGTCCTTCCACGACGGGAAGATCGTCTACGACAAAAAAGGAGGTTCAAAATGAGAAAGCAGCTTGTACTGGAGGATGGCTTCCACCTCTTCGGAGAAGCCTTTGGCTCCCTTGAGGACAGTGAGGTCTTCGAAATCGTCTTCAACACGTCGATGACCGGCTATCAGGAAATCCTCTCCGACCCCAGCTATTTCGGCCAGGGCGTCCTCTTCACCAACCCGCTCATCGGAAACTACGGCATCAACCGCGATGACTTCGAGGCACTGCGGCCTTCCCTTTCCGCCGTCTTCGTCTCCACCCTCTGCGAAAGGCCAAGCAACTTCCGTTCCAAGCTTTCCTTCGAGGAATTCCTACTTGGGGCGAAGATTCCCGCACTCCAGGGAATCGATACCAGGGCCGTGGTAAGGCACATCCGCAGCCAAGGCGTCCTGAGGGGAAAGATCGTCTCCGCCGACGCGGATGTCGCAGCGGTCCAGAAGGAGCTTTGCGAAACGCCGCTCCGCCACGACCATACGCTCCAGGTCATGACGAAGAAGGCCTACGAGATTCCCGCCAGCGGAAAAAGGATCGTCCTGATGGACTTCGGCGCCAAGCTCAACATCCTCCATGCCCTCGTCGACCATGGTTGCTCGGTCATCGTCGTCCCCGGAAACAGCTCCCTTGAGGAAATCCTTTCCTATGCTCCCGATGGCATCCTCGTCTCCAATGGTCCTGGCGATCCCGCGGACAACAAGGAAGCCATCCAGACGCTTGCCCGACTCATCGAAAAGGACATCCCGATCTTCGGCATCTGCCTTGGCCATCAGCTCATCTCCCTTGCCAAGGGCGGAAGGACATACAAGATGAAGTTCGGCCATCGTGGTGCCAACCAGCCCGTCGTCGACCTGAAGACGGGAAAGGTCCTCATTACCAGTCAGAACCATGGCTATGCCGTCGACGAAAAGTCCCTTGAGGGAACCGGCCTTGTCCCGACATACGTCAACCTCAACGACAAGACGATCGAAGGCGTCAGGGACGTGTCCCACCCGGTCTCTTCCGTCCAGTTCCATCCTGAGGCGGCGGCTGGTCCCCACGATGCCTATTGCCTCATCCGCGACTTCCTGAAGACAATCGATGAAAAGGAGGATTTCATCCATGCCTAAGAGAAAGGATATCCGCAAGATCCTGGTCATCGGTTCCGGACCGATCGTCATCGGACAGGCAGCGGAATTCGACTATTCCGGAACCCAGGCCTGCCGCGCCTTGCGGGAAGAAGGCTACGAGGTCGTCCTTCTCAATTCCAACCCAGCCACGATCATGACCGATACCCTGATTGCCGACAAGGTCTATATCGAGCCCATCAACCTCGAGGCCGCCAAGAGAATCATCTACCGGGAAAGGCCCGATGCGATCCTTGGCACGCTTGGCGGACAGACCGGTCTCAATTTGACCATCGAGCTGGCCAAGGCCGGCATTCTCGAGCAGTTCCACGTCGAAGTCCTTGGCACGTCCCTTGAGGCCATCAACAGGGCTTCCGACAGGGAACTCTTCAAGAAGCTGATGGACGACATCCGCGAACCCATGGCCCAATCCCTGGAAGTCGAGACGGTCAAGGAAGCCATCGAGGCCGGAAGGAAGATCGGCTATCCGGTCGTCGTCCGTCCTTTCTATACCTTGGGCGGAACCGGTGGCGGCTATGCGGATGACGAGACATCGCTTGCCGACATCGCCGAGTCCGGTCTTTCCGTCTCCCCCATCCACAAGTGCCTTATCGAAAAGTCCCTCAAGGGCTACAAGGAAATCGAATATGAGGTCATGCGCGACGACAAGGACAATGCCATCGTCGTCTGCGCCATGGAGAACGTCGATCCCGTCGGCATCCATACCGGCGATTCCATCGTCGTTGCCCCGCTCCAGACCCTGACGGACAAGGAAAACCAGATGCTCCGCGACGTCTCCCTGAAGATCATCCGTGCCTTGAAGATCACCGGCGGCTGCAACGTCCAGATTGCCCTCGATCCGGATTCCTTCAAGTACTTCATCATCGAGGTCAATCCCAGGGTTTCCCGTTCCTCCGCCCTGGCCAGCAAGGCGACAGGCTATCCCATCGCCGAGATTTCGGCAAAACTTTCCGTCGGCCTGACCCTGGATGAGATCCTCAACCCCATCACCAAGACAAGCTATGCCTGCTTCGAGCCGTCCATCGACTACGTCGTCACCAAGTATCCGCGTTTCCCCTTCGACAAGTTCGAGACTGCCGACAGGGAGCTGACGACCCAGATGAAGGCCACCGGCGAAGTCATGGCAATCGGAAGGAACTTCGAGGAAAGCCTCGACAAGGCCATCCGTTCCCTGGAGGTCAAAAGGGATTCCCTTTTCGACCCGTCCCTCGCCGCGCTTTCCGAGGAAGAACTCAAGACACGAATCCGGGAATGCGACTACGAGAGGCCCTTTGCCATCGCCGAGCTGTTCCGCAGGGGAATGACGCAAAAGGAAATCCATGACATCTCCGGCATTGACCTTTTCTTCCTCGACGGCATGAAAAGGATCGTCGACATGGAGACGGAAATCCCGGAGAAGCCCTTCGACGTTGAAACGCTCCGAAAGGCAAAGAGGCTTGGCATTGCCGATTCCTTCATCGCCAGAAGCTGGAAGACGAAGGCCATCGAGATCGAGGACTTCCGCAGGAAAAACAACATCATCCCGGTCTTCAAGATGGTCGATACCTGCGCCGGCGAATTCGAAAGCGCGACGCCCTACTTCTATGGAACATGGGGCGAAGAAAACGAAAGCATCCGCAGCGACAGAAAGAAGGTCGTGGTCTTGGGCTCGGGCCCCATCCGCATCGGACAGGGCGTCGAGTTCGACTTTGCGACCGTCCATTGCATCTGGGCGCTGAGGAAGCTTGGCTATGAGGCCATTGTCATCAACAACAACCCGGAAACCGTCTCCACCGACTTCTCCGTTTCCGACAAGCTCTACTTCGAGCCTCTGACCATCGAGGACGTCATGGCCATCATCGACCTTGAGAAGCCCATGGGCGTCATTGTCCAGTTCGGCGGACAGACGGCCATCAACCTGGCCAAGGCCCTTGACGAAAGACATGTCCCGATCCTGGGAACGTCCCTGGAGGGAATCGATGCCGGCGAGGACCGCGACATCTTCGAGAAGGTCATGGCCGATCTTGAAATCCCCACCCCCATCGGAAGGACGGCCTTCGACGTCGAGGAAGCCAGGAAGATTTCCAAGGAGCTTGGCTATCCACTCATCATCCGTCCCTCCTACGTCCTTGGCGGAAGGGCGATGCAGGTCGTCGACAACGACGAGGAGCTCGAGATCTACATGAAGACGGCCGTCAAGGAAATCACCCATGACTCGCCGATCCTTCTGGACAAGTACATTCGCGGAAGGGAAGTCGAGGTCGATGCCATTTCCGATTCGGAGGATGTCTACCTCCCTGGCATCATGTCGCAGATCGAGAAGGCCGGCGTCCATTCCGGCGATTCCACTTCCGTCTATCCGCCGCTTGGTCTCAGCGAAGAAGTCAAGAAGACCATCCTCGATTACACCATCAAGATCGGAAGGGGATTCCACATCAAGGGCCTCTTCAACATCCAGTTCGATATCGAGGAAGGGACAAACAAGGTCTATGTCATCGAAGTCAATCCCCGCTCCTCTAGGACCGTTCCCTATCTTTCCAAGGCGACAGGCGTCCCGATGTGCGAAATCGCGACGGCGGCCATCATGGGCACATCCCTTAAGGAACAGGGCTATCCTAGCGGCATGAAGGAAGAAAGGACCAATCGCTATTTTGTCAAGTCCCCGGCCTTCTCCTTCTCCAAGATCCGCGGCGTCGACACGACGCTCGGCCCCGAAATGAAGTCCACGGGCGAAAGCATGGGCAGCGACGTTTCCTTCGAGAAGGCCATGGCCAAGGCCCTTCTTGGAACGGGCGTCCACCTTCCGCTCTCAAGCAACGTCCTCATCACCGTCAGTGACGATACCAAGAAGGAGGCCCTCGAAATCGCGAAGAAGTTCTTTGCCATCGGCTATGGCATCTATGCCACTTCCGGAACGGCAAGCTTCCTGAGGGAAAACGGCCTCATCGTCCGCGATTGCCGCAAGGTCAGCGAGAACAAGGACAGCCGTCTGGATGTCCTCGATCTCATCCGCACGAAGAAGGTCACCTATGTCATCAATACCCAGCCCTTCAGCGACAAGGCCTCCTCCTTGGATGGCTACCTCATCCGTCGCGTCGCCTGGGAGAACGGCATCTTCTGCATGACCTGCCTGGATACCGCCCGTGCCCTTCTTTCCGTCCTCGAGAACGAGAGCTACTCCTTTGAGCCGCTCGGGGAGGCAAAAGAATGACCACGATAAAGATGACGATCCTCGAAAACACGAAGGTTGCCAAGGACGTCTTCCTTCTGCGGCTTGACGCGGGAAGAAGGATTGAGTGCGAGCCGGGACAGTTTGCCTCCCTATCCATCCCCGGCTTCTTCCTCAGGCGCCCCTTGGGAATCGTCGAGGAGAAGGATGGCGTTCTTTCCTTCCTCTACAAGGTCGTCGGCGAAGGAACCCTTGCCCTCACTGCCATGAAGAAGGGAGAAAGCCTGGATGTCCTTCTTCCCCTTGGACATGGCTTTTCGGAAAGGAAGGACGACGTCCTTCTTGTCGGCGCCGGACTTGGCATCGCACCGCTTCTCTTCCTTGCCAAGAGAATGAAGGAGGAAGACAAGGCGTTCCATATCCGCTTCGCCTTCAATGCCAAGGAGGACATTCCGCTTCTTGAGGACATCCTTTCCCTGGACCCCGAAGCCCGCTTTGCCACCATGGACGGAAGCCATGGGACGAAGGGAATCTTTACCGACATCCTCGACGAGGAAGACAGGAAAAGGACAGCCTACTGCTGCGGTCCCATCCCGTTCCTCAAGGCCTGCGAAAGGACATTCCCGTCTGGCTATCTCTCCCTGGAATGCCGTATGGGATGCGGCTATGGCATCTGCAACGGCTGCACCGTCCTCACGCCGGAAGGGAAAAGAAGGAAGATCTGCAAGGACGGCCCTGTCTTTGCCTTCAAGGAGGTGTGCTACTGATGGACATGCATATCAGCATTCCGGGACTGGAGCTGAAGAATCCCGTCCTTCCCGCCAGCGGAACGGCAGGCTATGGCGAGGAACTCTCCCAGTTCTATGACCTCAACATCCTCGGCGGCTTCACCACCAAGTCCGCCACCGGAAAGGAAAGGCCGGGAAATCCCCTGCCCCGCATTGCCGACGGCTACGAAGGGACGCTCAACTGCATCGGCCTTGAGAATCCCGGCGTCGATATCGTTGCCACGAAGAAGATCCCGCAACTGAGAAAGACCTACAAGGGGCCTCTTCTTGTCTCCATCGCCGGAAGCGACGAGGAAGAATACTGCCACGTCATGGAGGCCTTCAACAGGACGGAGGGAATCGATGCCTACGAGATCAACATCTCCTGCCCCAACGTCTCCAAGGGCGGCATGGCACTGGGCACCGATCCCAAGGCGGCCTATGACATCACCAAGAAGCTCAAGGCCCTCTCGAGACACCCCATCTATGTCAAGCTGACGCCCAATGCCAGCGATGTCGTCCTGGTCGCCAAGGCGGTCGAGGAGGCTGGGGCGGATGGCATCGTCGTCTGCAACTCCTTCCAGGGCATGCGCATCGACCTCAAGACCAGGAAGCCGATCCTCTCCAGGACGATCGGCGGCTATGGCGGCCCGGCGATCCTTCCGATGGCATTGAAGGTCGTCTACCAGTGCGCCAAGGAAGTCCACGTTCCCATCATCGGCGTCGGCGGTATCGCCTCGGCAAGGGACGTCATCGAGTTCCTCCTTGCCGGTGCCAGCGCCGTCGAGGTCGGCTCGGTCAATCTCAAGGACCCCTACGCGATGAAGAAGATCGTCGAGGAACTCCCCGACACAATGAGACGCTATGGATTCGATTCGTTAGGAACATGCATAAAGGAGGCATTGAAATGAAGAGGACTATCGTCGCTTTGGATTTCAAGGACAGGGAGAGCACGCTTGCCTTCCTGGACAAGTTCGAGGAGGGCATTGCCGTCAAGATCGGCATGGAGCTCTTCTACAAGGAAGGGCCGGAGATCGTCCGCGAGATCAAGAGAAGGGGACATGAAATCTTCCTCGACCTCAAGATCTGCGACATCCCCAACACCGCCCGCGGGGCCTTCCGCTCCCTGGCCAGCCTTGACGTCGACATGATCAACCTGCACTGCTACGGCGGAAGGAAGATGATGGAAGAGGCCATGGCCGGTCTCAAGGAAGGCGCAAACGGAAAGCTTCCCCTTGCCATCGGCGTCACCATCCTCACTTCCTTCGACCAGGATGTCCTCAACAACGAGATCGGCATTCCCGGTGCCATTGCCGACAGTGCCACCCGTCTTGCCACGCTTGCCAAGGAAAGCGGTCTTGGCGGTGTCGTCTGCTCCGTCTTCGAGGCCAAGAAGATCCACGAAGCGCTTGGCAAGGACTTCGTCACCGTCTGTCCGGGCATCCGCCTTGCCAGCCAGGGCAGTCAGGACCAGAAGCGCGTCGCCACGCCCGAGGTCGCTCGCGAGGAAGGCTGCGACTACATCGTCGTCGGCCGCGCCATCACCGCCAGCAAGGACCCTGTCTCTGCCTACAGAATGATCAAGGAGGCTTTCGAAAATGGCCGGAATTAAGGATTATCAGAAGGACTTCATCGAATTCGCCCTCCAGAGCCATGCCCTGCGCTTTGGCTCCTTCACGCTGAAGTCGGGCCGCTTCTCCCCCTACTTCTTCAACATCGGAAACTTCCATTCCGGCAAGGAGCTCAAGCAGCTCTCCACCTTCTATGCCCATGCCATCAAGGAAAACTTCCCCGAATTCGACGTCCTCTTCGGTCCCAGCTACAAGGGCATCCCGCTCTCCGTCAGCACCGTCATGGCCCTTTCCGACATCGGCGTCGACGTTTCCTATGCCACCAACAGGAAGGAAAGCAAGGACCATGGCGAGAAGGGCGTCATCATGGGCCATCCGATTGCCGCGAAAGACAGGATCGTCCTCATCGACGACGTCGTCACCTCCGGCATTTCCGTCGAGGAATCCCTCTCCCTCCTTCATGACATCGGCGCCAAAAATATTCTCGGCCTCATCGTCAGCCTCGACAGGAAGGAGAAATCCCTCCACACCGAATCCTCGGCCCTTCGGGAGCTTGGAAGGCAGCACGACATCAAGGCCACGGCCATCGTCGATATCGACACGGCCATCGGATACCTCAGGAAGAGCCACCCCGAGATCTTCCAGGACGGCCTCTACGAGAAGCTCCTTTCCTATCGCAAGGAATACGGAAGCAAGGACTGAACCCCGCACAACGAAAAAGAGCAACCGACATCCGGTCCAAAGCCGGAAATCGGTTGCTTTTTCTTTTGTTTCCTTGTCTCGCGTCTAGATGGTATGGAAGAGCAGGTCGCCGTAGGAAGGAATCGGCCAATAGGACTTGTCGACAAGAAGCTCGAGCTCGTCAAGCGGCTTTCTCAGGGCCTGCATGTCGGGAAGGAGAACGTCCCTGGCATACTGGGCAAGCTTCTCGCCCTTCCGGCCATTTGCCTTGACGACATCCTCGTCAAGCTTCTTCAGGGCAAGGAAGGCCTCCTCAAGCCTTTTCTCGATATTCACGATGCTTTCGCTCACGTAGGACGGGACCTTTCCGTCGGCGCTCTTCCTTTCCTGATAGAGGAAGGCCAGATAGCGGTTGACGCTCGGAAGGAGGATCTTGTGTGCCATGTGGGACATGGTCTTGCAGTCGATGATGGCCTGGCTGGAATAGGCGGAATACTTGATCTCCATTCGGGAGAGAAGCTCGTTCCTGGTCAGGACGCCCGATTCCTCGAAGAGGGAGATGACTTCCTTGCTGGAAAGGACGGAGATGGCATCGACACTGGAAGACATGTTGGGAAGGCCCCTTCTCTTGGCTTCCTCGACCCATTCCTTGGAATAGCCATCGCCATCGAAGACGATCCTTTCGTGCTCGGAAAGGGACTTGCGGATCCAGTCCCTGGTTGCCTTTTGGAAGTCCTTGGCATCCTTGACGGCATCCAAGTACTTGGACAGCTCATAGCCGACGATGGTGTCCAGGACCGTATTGGCCTCGGAGACGTTGCTTTCGCTTCCGACCATGCGGAACTCGAACTTGTTCCCGGTGAAGGCAAAGGGCGACGTCCTGTTGCGGTCGGTGGTGTCCCTAAAGAGGGTCGGCAGGGTCTTGACGCCGGTCTTGAGGATGGTCTTGTTCCACTGGAAAGACTTGTCCCCGTGGATGATGTCCTGGACGGCCTTGGAGAGATCGTTGCCCAAGAAGACGGAAAGGATGGCCGGCGGGGCTTCATGTCCGCCAAGGCGCAAATCGTTGCCATAGCCGGAAGCCGACTCACGAATCAAGCCACCGAATTCGTCCACGCCCATGAGGATGGCAGTCAGGAAGACAAGGAAGAGAAGGTTTTCGCAGGGATTGTCTCCTGGCTTGAGAAGCTCGCGTCCGTCATCGGTCCCGATGGACCAGTTGTTGTGCTTTCCCGAGCCATTGATGCCCTGGAAGGGTTTCTCGCCAAGGAGGCAGATGAGACCGTGCTTCTTGGCGATGCGCTTGAGCAGGATCATGACCAGCTGGTTCTGGTCGGCGGCGACGTTTGCCGGGGCATAGATCGTCGCAAGCTCGTGCTGGCTGGGGGCGACTTCGTTGTGTTCCGTCTTTGCCGCCACGCCAAGCCGCCAGAGGGTCTCGTTGACCTCGCTCATGAAGCTGCTGATCTTCTCGCGGATCGGACCGTAGTAGTGGTCCTCGAGTTCCTGTCCCTTCGGGGCCGGGGCGCCGAAAAGCGTCCTTCCCGTGTAGACAAGGTCCTTTCTTCTGGCCAGCCTATCGGAATCGATGAGGAAGTATTCCTGCTCCGGACCGGCAAAGCTGACGACCTTCTTCGTTGTCGTGTCGCCGAAGAGCCTCAGGACCTGGACGGCCTTGTCGGAAAGATAGCTCATGGCCCTCAGAAGCGGCGTCTTCTCGTCCAGGGCCTCGCCCGTATAGGAGCAGAAGGCCGTCGGGATGTAGAGGACCGCCCCGTATTCGTCATGGACGACGAAGGCCGGGGAAGTGCAGTCCCAGGCCGTGTATCCCCTCGCCTCGAAGGTGGCGCGCAAGCCGCCCGAGGGGAAGGAGGAGGCATCGCTCTCGCCCTTGATCAGTTCCTTGCCGGAGAAGGTCATCATGATCTTCCCGCGGTTGTCCGGGCGGGAGAGGAAGGAATCGTGCTTCTCCGCGGTCAGGCCGTTGAGAGGCTGGAACCAGTGGGTGTAATGCGTCGCCCCCTTGGAGATGGCCCATTCCTTCAGGCCATGTGCGACATCGTCGGCCAGGGAGGCATCGAGATCCTTTCCTTCCCGTATCGTCCTGTCGAGTTCCTCGTAGACCTTCTTCGGCAGATGACGGCGCATCTCGGTATCGTCGAAGACGTCGATGCCGAATTCGCTCTCCACGTCGATTCTTTTCTCGGGCATGCTGTTCTCCTTCCATGCTAAAGGCGGAGGAAAATTGATCGATGTTTCCATGATAATGGAAGGCAAAAGTCGAGGAAAGGGATTTTGTGCTGTTAGCGCTTACTTCTCGATGACGACATAGGGGACTTCAAGTTGGACATGATAGCCGTCAAAGCCTATGATGACCTCGACAATTCCGCCAGCCGGGTCGGGAACGAAACCATCCGGGAGCGTGGCACTAAACAAAGCTTCGAACTCGTTCTTTTCCTCTTGGAAATCTCCATTGGGATACTGATAGGAAATAGTGAACCAAACTCTTGCCTGGATACCATCGTCGATGAGCTTTCCATTCTGGTCGAATTCCAATTGCGCCTGTTCCATCAGCTCGACATATCCATCGACATAGCCCTCCAAGACTTCGTAATCATAGCGGATATCGACAGGCGTTTCCGTTGCCGTTCCTTCTTTGTCACGATTCAGGAAGGCCCCCTCTCCAAGAGAGATGCTGTATTCCCCGGGCTCGGAAAGGTTCATGCTTTCCAAGGTCTCCTGGAAAGACTGGATATCCTCGAGCTGGGTAGCGACTTCCACGCCCGAATAGTTCAGGACTGTCGTCTGGCCATCGTCAAGCGTGACCTTTCCGTAAAGGACAAGATCATCCCAACCCCTTATCGCATCCAGATGATCCTGGGAATCCCGGATGAAAGTATTCTCATTACCGAAGGAACCATAGTAGGACGTATAGTATCTCGGCATGAGGTAGTGCTCGATGCTCTTTGCCTCATAGACGGTATACTCGACATCCAGCTCCAGAGGGCTAGCGGACTCATAAGTCTCCACAGGAAGCTTCACCGTCTTCGTTCCGACCGTCGTCAAGTCCAGATAGGTCTCGGAAGTTCCCATTCCGTAATAGTTATCGTCAAGCAAAACGCCATCCATGACAATCTTTGTGTGGCGGGCAACACTGTATTTCCGGTAGGCGATGTCGCCCTTATAGAGACCCTCATCGATTTGATAGGTCACTTCGACATCGGTCTTGGGATCATAGACATAATATTCAAAGGCATAGTAGGTATCTTCCACTTGATAGAAGGCGACGAAGTGTCCGCGTTCCTTCGTGGAGAAATTGCTGAGTTTCGTCGACAGATCGACATATTCGCCCGAATAGGTAATGCCATGAATTTCCGGTGCCTCGCCAATGGCGATATAGTTTCTGTCGTTATCGAAGGAAATCATGGTGACGCCATTTGCGGGTGCGACAAGATAGGTGAAGGAGAAGACAATGCCATCCTTCTCGAAGGATGCCAGGCCATAGTGGTAACTATTGGTATGGAATCCCGTGACGTCACTTGCCGTGACGGGGATGCTTTCCGGTTCTCCCGTGGTGGTGTCCATCTTGGTCAGCGAGACGGAAAGGGTATCGCCTTTCTCGTAATGGAAAGGCACGCTAAGCTGATAGGCTATTTGGACGCTGTCTTTCTGGAATCCTTCAAGGATGTCGGTGACGAATTGCGTGATGTCCGTCGTCTGCTCCTGGGTCAGCTTCTCGGGATCGAAGGCGGAGACTTCCTTGACCTTGTCGAAGATCTTGTCGAAGGTGGCATCGCCAAGGCCCATCTTCGCAAAGCCGAAGCTATAGGTATTCCCGCTCTTGGGACCGCTCTGGAGCATGCTGTTGAAGATCTTCATCGCATCCTTCGTCAATGTCCTTAGGCCCGTCCACACCTTGTCGTTGTCGACGCTGAATCCCGTTGCCGTCGAGGCCAGGGCTTTGGAGAGGACGACGATCGGAGTGGCGATTTCCGCCCCAGCCTCTCCGCTCTGGATGCCGGAGACGACTCCCATGAAAGCTTGGAAGTGCTCCTCGGTCATGTTCTTGGCAAAGGCAGCAAGGAACTTCAGTCCATTAAAGACGTCGTCAGAATGGCTTTGAAGCAGTTTCATGGTCTCGGCAAGCTCGCTGCTATAGCCGGTCGCCGTAAACTCCGATTCGGTGAGACTCGTCATGTGGAGGTTTTCCTGGTCAAATGATCTGGAATTCTCAATGCACCGGGCAATATGCCCCAGCAACGTCTTGAAGCTGGCGCGATTGGGGAAGCACTCGGTGATGATCTTGCCGACGATGTTGATAAGGGGAATGATTTCCTCTTCCGAAGTGGAGCTTCCCGCTTGGACAAGGGTCCTGAGAATGATGCTGAAGAAATTCGAGATCTCTTCCGAGTCAATCTTCTCGAACATGGTCGAGAGCATCTGGTGGGCCATGCGGAAGAAGAAGAACTGCGTCTCTTCGTCCGCGATGTCGGGGAAGAAAGTCGGATTGACGAAGGGAGAGACGGAATCTTCCATCACGCCCTGGAAGAAGGCCTTGTAGGGCGCACTGGCGACTTCGAGAATTAATTGATAAGTCTCCTCCGTCAGGATGCCGAAGAAGCCTCTCCACTGGCTGACATAATCCGTTTGTCCGATGTTGAAAAGAGCCATGAGAGAGGCGGCAAACTCATCCGGGCTGGAGGCCGTCACGACGTCCTTGACCATGGAAGTGAGAGTCTGACACTGCTCCGGGGTGAAGATGTTCGTCCCGCCATGTGTCAAGGCGTTGATTGTCTCGCCATAGGCCGGATTGTCCGTAAGGATCTTCTCGAGCTCGTCGATGAAGGCCTTTGAGACGCCGCCTTTCTTAAGGATGGAAAGGCCACGTTCCTCGACGGCTTCCCTTATCTCCTTTTCCGCATTCTCGCCGGCAAAGGGATCGTAGGGCGTGCACTCCTCGCCGATGAAGCGGATGAAGTCGATCACGTCATCCGTCTCGATGTCGCTTCCGTGGTTGGGGACGCCTTCCTGGACCTCATAGCCGTTGTTAAGGCTTTCCGTCACGTATTCCGAGCCGGAAGAACTGTCGCTGCTACCCGAGGAAGGGGAAGAAACGGACGAATCCGTTCCGGATGAACCGCCCGTATCCGAAGAACCCGTCGTCGTTCCCGTCGTGGAGGAATCTGAGGTCGCGGGAGTCGTCGTTGTCGTGGTGGACGTCGTCGAGTCCTGACCAGGGGTCGTCGTTGTCGGCGCAGAGGCCGTCGTATCCTCGCTCGTCGCGGTCGTCGCGGAATTGCCACTTCCAAAAGGAAGGCTCAGCTGGCCATCGCAGGAAGCCATCGCCAAAAGGGAGGCGATCACGGTCATCGTCAGGATTGCTTTCTTCTTCATTTGCTTTCTCCTTTTTGCTGCCAAAATGTAGGTTGCTTGGCATCATTAAACGGGAAGGAAATACAGCATTCAAGAAATTTGTCGTCCTTTGTTGCGTTTGGCCAAAATCGTAGGGAATTCAAAGGCGAAATATCCTTGTCACTCAAAGGGTATGAACGTACATATCCTGTCATGGCCTTCCTTCCCCCTGTTCTTTGCCTTTCTCTTCATCTTTTTTCCTTGCCTTCCTTTCTTGCATTCCCCTCTCCATGCCTTTATAGTGGACGGGAACAAAACAAGGAGAGAAAGCATGGTCCTCATCTGTCAGGGCGACATCACCGATAGGGACACCGATGCCATCGTCAACGCCTCCAATACGAGACTTCTTCCCGGTGCCGGCGTCTGCGGCGCCATCTACGCCAAGGCCGGATTTGCCAAGCTGATGGAAGCGACGAGTCGGATTCCCGTTCCCCTGAAGGTCGGACAGGCCGTCCTGACGCCCGGCTTCGATCTCAAGGCGCGTTATATCATCCATACGGCAGGCCCGGTCTTTGTCGACGGAAACCACGAGGAGGCCTCGCTTCTTGCCCGGTGCTATGAAAACGCCATTCGCCTTGCCAAGGAGAACGAATTGTCTTCCGTCACCTTCCCTCTCATCGCCGCCGGGATCTTCGGCTACCCCAAGAAAGAGGCGATTGCCATCGCCTTGAAGACAATGATCGACAATGCCCCGGAAGAGGACTTCAAGGCCTACCTCATCCTCTACAAGGACGAGGACTTCGCCCAGGCAAAGGAAATCCTCGAAGAGAATCCTGCCTGGCCGGTCGTTCTCTCGGACTGAATGGACAATTCATGCCCTTCCCTAGTCGGAAAGGCATTTTTTCTTGAGGAATGTCGCCAGAACGAGAAGGCCAAAACCCACGATGACGCTAAGGATTCCGACAAGGAAGAGCATCGCGATGGAGACGTCCCTTCCGAAGAAGTCATAATTGACGTCAAACCCGCCGGCAATGCCGGATACGGCTTCGCCAGGAAGGATTACGGACATTTCCGAAAGCGTCCCCTCAAGAAATGCCTTCCGGAAAAGGACGGTCGAATAGGTCCCGGGAAGAAAGCCGGTAAAGACATGGAAGGCCTCGCCCATGCTGTCGATAGGCATATAGGCACCGCAGAGGAAACCATATAGGGCAGAAAGAAGGGTGCAGACACCGCTGACGACGCCTTGGCTCTTGGAAAAGGTCCATAGGACATTGGCAATCAGGGTCGCGAAAAGCGATGTCAGGAGCACGTTTGCGACAACCATGAGGACATCGATGGCGCTGAGGTAGAAACCCACTACCGCCAGGTAGACAAGCCCGATCAGGAGAAGGACAAGACAGACACAGAGGGTCGCAAGATAATTGGCAAGGACGTAACCAATCTGGATGACGATCGGCTTTGCGGGCGATACCCGGAAATCGACGTCGACATGATTTATCTTGTCCAAGGTCATCGTTCCCGAGCAAAAGCTCACCGTGACGCAGGATGTCGAAAGGACGGAGGAAAAAAGCCATCCCCCGGTAAAGGCATCCAGGAGCTTCCTGTCCATGGTCATCGGGGCGATGGTCGCAAGTATCGTATCCTCGTATGTCCTCTTGAGGAAGGTGGCGAAAAGGACAAGGAGAATGAGCGGCGTGATCAAGGAAACGAAGAAAGTCATCCTGTCCAGGAAATAAAGCTTCACGTTGCGCCGGGTCAAATAGAATAACGAAACGAAATTCTGTTTCATCGTCGTTCGAGCTCCTTTCCCGTCACGGCAAGAAAGACATCGTCCATCGTTCCCTTGACGATTTCGAAATCCTCGATTCTCTTCTCGTTCTCGACAAGGAACTTCTTTGCCGCCTTTGTCTCTTCAAAGAGAATCGTCAATGTTCCGTTGTCTTTCCTGAAGGGAATTCCTTCTTCTTTCAAATATCCCTGAAGGCTTTCTTCGCAACGATAGATACGCAGATAATCTCCGGCATATTCCTTCTTGAGCTCAAGCGGTGTCCCGCTGGCGACGATCTTTCCATGGTCGATGATGACGACATGGTCGGCTTGGCTTGCTTCTTCCATGTAATGGGTGGTCAGGATGACGGTCAGGCCTTCCCTTTCGCGAAGTTCCTCGACAAACTCCCAGACCATCTTCCTTGTCATCGGGTCAAGTCCTGTCGTCGGCTCGTCCAGGATCAGGATCTTTGGATGGTGAAGAAGCGCACGGACGATGTCGACCTTCCTCCTTTGTCCGCCACTGAGCTTGCCGACAGGTCTTTTGAGGAAATCGGACAGCTGAAGCCTTTTTGCAAACTGCGAGAGCCCTTCCTCGAATTCCTTCCGGGACATGCCATAGAGCATCGCTCGGTAAAGAAGGTTGTCCCTTGCCGAGATTCTCGAATCGAGGACGGAGGATTGAAAGACGATGCCTATATCGGGAAGAAGCTTGTCGATTTCCTCGATCGGCCTTCCTTCGACATAGCATTCCCCGGAGTCCTTCTTAAGCGTTCCGACAAGAATGGAGATCGTCGTGCTCTTTCCTGCACCATTGACGCCGAGGAAGGCGAAAAGCTCGCCCTTCCTTACCGAGAAGGAGATTCCATCGACGGCTTTCACGTCCCCGAAGGACTTCCTCAGCTCGCGAATTTCGATGATGTTATCCATGCCAAAATTCTACCATGGCCCACATGCACCAACTTCCTTGCAAAATTAAAGATATTGTAAAACTTCTTTTTCATGCCTGCCTTGCAAGGGAAACGATTGTTTTGACTTTCTTTCCGAATAGGATTAGAATCCATATTGACACGTTGTCAGAATGAAAAGGAGAGAGAAGATGCTCGGAAACTTCGTCTATTGCAATCCCACGAAGCTCTATTTCGGAAAGGAATCCCTGGACAACCTCAAGGGCGAGCTTTCCAAATACGGGAAAAACGTCGTCCTCGTCTATGGCGGCGGCTCCATCAAGAAGAACGGAATCTATGACAAGGTCCTTACGATCCTCAAGGACGCTGGAAAGGACGTCTCCGAGATTGCCGGCGTCATGCCAAACCCGACCACGGACAAGCTCATGGAAGGTATCGACATTGCCAGGAAAGCCAACGCCGAATTCATCCTTGCCGTCGGTGGCGGAAGCGTCATCGACTATGCCAAGGCCCTTTCTGTCTCCATCAACTGCGAGGAAGACCCTTGGGAGAAATACTATCTCCGCTTCGAGGAACCGACCTGTCCCATCGTTCCCGTCGGTTGCGTCCTGACGATGGTCGGTACGGGATCGGAGATGAATGCCGGCGCCGTCATCACGAACCCGAAGACAAAGCTCAAGATCGGCCATGTCTTCCAGGACGAAAGCATCATGCCCCGCTTTGCCATCCTCGATCCGACCTATACTTTCAGCCTTCCCCATTACCAGATGGTCGCCGGCATCTACGATATCTTCAGCCATATCTGCGAGCAGTATTTCTCCGGACAGGACTACTGCACGAGCGACTATCTTGCCGAAGGCCTTATGCGCTCCCTCATCCATGCCTCAAGAATCGCAAACGCGAATCCCTTGGACTACGAGGCCCGTTCCAACATCATGTGGACGGCAACATGGGCCCTCAACACCCTTCTCTCCCGTGGCAAGTCCACCGACTGGATGGTCCACATGATCGGGCAGTCCGTCGGCGCCTATACCAACGCCACCCACGGCATGACCCTCTCTGCCGTCTCCCTTGCCTACTATCGCCACATCCTTCCCTATGGCCTTCCGAAGTTCGTCCGCTTTGCCAGGAATGTCTGGGACGTGAAGACGGATGGAAAGACGGATGAGGAAGTCGCCACGGAAGGCCTCAAGGCCATGGAAGGATGGATGAAGGAACTCGGTCTTGTCCTCCATCTTTCGGAACTTGGCGCGACGGAAGACATGTTCGATGGCATTGCCGATGGCACGATCATCCTCAATGGCGGCTATCATGTCCTGACGAAAGACGAAATCATCAAGATCCTAAAGGAGAGCTACTGAAATATGGAAAAGAAAATCCTGATTGCCTATTTCTCCGCCGAAGGAACGACGGAAAGAAAGGCCCATGAAATTGCCGACATCCTCCCGGCCGACCTCTATCCCATCCATCCGAAAGCGCCCTATACAAGGGAAGACCTCGATTGGCGGAACAACAGGAGCCGCAGTTCGCTTGAAATGGAAGACGAATCCTCCCGCCCCGAGATCATTGAGGACATTCCCGACCTTTCCCAATACGACCTTGTCCTCCTTGGCTTCCCGATCTGGTGGTATATCGAACCCCGAGTCGTGGACACCTTCCTCGACAAGGCCAAGCTGGACAACAAGAAAGTCGTCCCCTTTGCCACCTCCGGCGGAAGCGCAATCGACAAGGCCGTCAAGCACCTTCGCACTCTCTATCCCACCATCGACTGGCAGGAAGGAAAGCTTCTCAACGGGGACGTCACCAAGTGGGCAAAGTCTCTTCTTGAAGACTGAGACTGCATCAAAAAAATCTAACAAAAAAGATAGATAACCAACTCCTTCCTCCACAATATCACCATAAGTAGCCATGGCTTTCGAAGATTTCTGGAAAACTCTTTCTCAATCCATTAAATGCATTTGGAATGAAGAGGCTTTTATGGATTATCGAAAGATGCTTTTCAAGTAACATTTGAAATATTTGTGACACAACCATCTTCCATTGCCAGATTAGATTTTTTGCAACAGCTTAAGAACTGATGTAAACACAAGTATCATGTTTGCCCGTCCAATCGGATGGGGCTTTTCAAACGATTGTTCTTCCCGTTATGTCCTACCCATGCAAAATCAAGAAATCGAGCAAAAAGAAGATTCCTCATAGACTTTCAATGGTCCAATAGAAACAAGGTGGAAATCGAAAATTGTATTCCCTTCTTGTAAAAAGACAGTCGGAAGAAACTTCCATGGACTTTTGCCATCAGCCCCTAATGTAAAATCCCCTTCTCATTTATCATAGTAATGCTTGGCTTCTTCCGCTAGTTTTTCAAACCTATCCTGATATTCTGGAACTATCGAAATCCCTTCAAAGCTTTCACCGTTGCGGAAATAGTATCGGCTTAGAGCTTCCGTAATCCCCTGCATATCCAAGATAGCCTCATTGGCAAGCGCATCGGCGAGCGTTCGGTCAAAGTCGGTAAAAAGAAGTCCGTTCTTTTCCATGATGCTATACTGGCTCACCCTGTTGCCTAACAGTACAACACCATTAAATTCTAAAGCCGTATCATCACCATATCCCCATACCAGATACTCATCACTTCGTCCACCAAAATTCCCTTGGCACATCAAGGCTTCATCCAAAGCAAAGACAAAAGTTCCACCAATACATTCTCGGACATCCTTAAGCCAGGACAATGCCCCTATATAATCGCATCTCTTTGGAAGATTCCGGTTTTGTGGATCATATTCCGGCAATGTGATTGTCCTTCTGTTAACAAGATCCGACATTACCCTTTTCCCCAACAGGTCTAAGATATATTTTGGCGGTTTGCGCTTCCCAGTTTCCCAATTTTGGATAGTACGAAACGGAATATCGTATCGCTTGGCAAATTCACTCTGGGTTTCTCTAAGCATAGCCCTCATTTCACGAATATTCATTATCTTTACCTCGTAATCATAATGTACTCAATGAGTGTATTTAACAATCGCCTATTGTATGACATCATAGCATATTTTCACTCAAAACACCTGACGAAAAAAAGCCACCTCCAGGCAGGAAGTGGCTTAATATAGTAAATCAGATTAGAAATTTAGTAGTAAAGAGTAATGCCGACAATAGCAATCCTCTCCTGAATAGACATAATCGAAATTGTATCAGTAGGCATAGAAAACTCAAAACTTAATATTTCTGCGCTAGAAATAGTTCCATCGCTTTTAGACGAACAAGTCTTCTCGACATCATTCACTTTCAAACCAGCAGTTTTTCCTCCCCAGCAAACAACTTTAAAGTCAATTTTTCTTGCTTTTCTTACAGCAGCAAAACTGAAACCACCAGCGTTATCTGACGTACCAAGCTTAATACCACCGGCTTTGCTATCAGTATATAGTCTATACTGGTTATCTCCTTCTTCCTGTAACCTTGTAGCGGAAGAAGCTATTTCCCCTTCCGAATTGAGAACATTTAAGAGTATATCGTCATTCGAAATTGAAGTAGTAAACTTTCCACTACCCGAGAAAGTGTATCCGTCCCATCCCGTCGTATAATCAGCAACAATCTGATTCTCCGTCGAGGAAGCCGCAGTGACAGCGACTTCAAATTCAGCGCTCTTGATTTCGCCAGAAGTAGCCGTAATCTTGGTCGTACCTTCGGCAACACCCGTAACAACGCCGCCTTCGACCGTGGCCACTTCCGTATCAGACGAAGTCCAGGTGACTTCACCAAGATCGGCACCAGCATTGGGACTTGCCGTCAAAGTAATCGTTGAGCCAACCGCAACGGAGTTGTTGCCAGTGATGGTGATGGACTCAAGCGGATTCGCCTCGGCTTCCTCGACACTCGTGATATAGACACTTGCATAGCTAAATCCATCAAAATATCCGCCGAAATAAGCCGTCACGACATAGTTCTTGCCAGTTTCGACAACGAAGTCAGCCGGCATATAGGCAGGTTCAATCACAGTATCCGAGCCTTCGAAGTTCAAAGTTGTGAATTTGCCGCTCAATCCAGCAGTCGTCGTCCACGTATATTCCTTCATTTCACTGGTGGCAAAGGATTCCTTCGTACTCCAAGAATCCGCGATTTCCTTGGTTAAGGCAACAGGGGTAGCCGGAGTAATGGGTTCACCGTCTTCGACAGCTTTGATTTCAGGACTGCTGAATTGGAGCATCTTGTTATAGGAAGAGGCCTTGCCGGTTATCTCGACATAATCACCGATTTTATTGGAAGGGGCCTCTTTAAGGTAGACATAGACCGAATCCGTTCCATCCGTTACGACCATGCCCTGCATTGTGACAGCATCCACGACGCCACGTACAGTATAGGTAGCTCCTGCTTCGTTAATCTGAGAAATACTATAAGAAGGTTCAACGCTCTCTTCCGTAATGGTAACCTTGGCTGAATCGGACTTTCCGCCAGCCGTGGCCGTGATGGTGACTTCGCCGGCAGCCTTTGGGGTAATGGAAAGGGTATCGGTATCTTCGCCAGTGACGTCGATATAGGTCTCATAGCCTTCGCTGAAGGTCCAGGCGATGGCAGGAGCATCTCCTGTCGTCATCTTGACAGTGGCTTTCAATGTCTTGGCTTCATCGCTGACCTTGAAGGAAAGGCTCTCGGCATCCAGCGTAACGCTTTCGACAACAGGTTCAGGCTCCGCAGTCTCCTTAAGATCGACCTTGTAGGAAAGGGTCAGCTGGGCTTCATCGCCGATGGCCTCATGGGCAGCGGCATAGTCCTGTCCATCCTTGAGGGAAGCCTTGAGAGCATCCTTTTCAAGGGTGAAGGAGTAAGTCGCCGCCCTTGTCGTCGCATCCGGGGAAAGGACGCCGGAAGTGGTGACGTCGAAATAGGTGTCGAATCCTTCCGGGAAGGTGGCCGTCCAGGAAAGCTCAAGTTCCTTGCCTGTCAGATCAAGCGATTCATCAGGCGTGAACCGGAAGACGATATCCTTGTCGAATCCGGCCGTTCCGGAAGCGGAATCCCAGGTGATGTCGAAGCGGGCATCCTTCGTCGTCGTGGTGACTTCGCCGATGACCTTGGAAGTATTGTCGTTGAAATGGATTCCGAACTGGCTCTCCCCTTCCGCCGGCAGCCAGGATGCGACGGCAAGACCCGTACCGACGACGGCAAGAGCAGCAAGAGAAGAGAGAAGGATTGTCGAACCGAATCTTCTTCTGTTCATTGTTTTCCCTCCTTAATGAACTTTTCCAGACTTTATGAAACCCTTCCTTGAAGGTTTTCAACGATTCTTCGTGCGGCTCGGCGAGAGGTTGTCCTTCTTGATGCGGATTGTGTTGGACGGATAGGGACTGACGTCGGAAAGTACACGGCCTTCGATTTCGTCGTCCTTTTCCTTCTCGACGACGATCCTTTCGCCCGTCGAGAGCTTTCCGTCTCCATAGAGGACATGGCAGGTCGAGCCTTCGGGGTAATGCCCGATGTCCCTCAGCAACGTCTTCTTCATCTTCCTCTCCGCATCGAGGCGGGAATACTTGGCGTGTATTTCCTTGGCACGGCCGATGAGGATCTCAAAGCGCTTGTCGTAAAGCCTGTCCATCCTTGAGGAATAGACGGACTGGATGATGACGATGCAGAAGAGGGAAGCCAGGACAAGGATTCCGATCGGGGACTTGAGGAAGGAAATCGCATAGCCCAATGGGACGTTCTGGTATCCGGTATAGCGTCCGACGATCTTGCTTCTTTCCACTTTTTCGTCATCCTCTGTCGGATAGGGATTCTTGTCGCCGCGGAAGAGATAGGTCCCGTCCTCGTTCTCCTCGATGAAGCGGTGGATGACGATGTCGCCTTCCTCGTCGAGATAGGCATAGATGGCAAAGGGAACCATCTCCGCCTCGGAAGGAACCTTCTCGATCGTGACGAAGGCGCCGACGGGGATCTGGTCATCGTACCATTCCAGGTCGTCATTGGATTCGTTCTTCTCGGACATGGAGTCGCTTGTCACGACAAGGAAGGCGGTATCGCCAAGATAGACGGCACCTTCCAGATAGCGATAGCCAATCGACAGGGCAATCACGGCCAAAGCAAAAAAGGCAACGATACCAGAGAGGACATTTCCGAGAATGCTTCTCCGTTTTCGTGCCTTTTCCTTCTTCTCGACATAGTTTCCAAAGCCAAGTTCCGTATCGCCCTTTCTTGTATATTCCGAATAAAGAAGAGCGATGTTCTCCTCGACGATGTCATCGTAGTGCTTCTCAAGGACAAGTCTTCGATGTGCCCTGTAGATCATGACGAATGCGACGATGATAAAAGCAAGGATGAAGACGATGGCAATCAAGGCAATCAGCAAGGAGACGTTTTCCATGGCAAGAGGCCCCTTTCCTTCTGTTCAACAACGTTCGAAAGAAGTATACCCCCCCCGAAACGGATATTGCAAGACGGGAAAGGCCATCTTAACGCCTCGTTTACTTTTCTTTTCCAGCCATACGAAAAACCGACCGGACTTCTGCCCAGTCGGTTTGAGCAATCAAAAGATTTGCTTCTCCTGTCCAATCAGGATAGGAGTCGCGACGGCATCATTTCGAGAGTCTACTGATAGGTTTCGTCCGAGATGGTCAGGTCGAGCGTGACATTTTCCTGGATGAAGGTCAGCTTTGAAGTATCCTTGTCATACTCATTGAAACCGGTGACGTTAGAGCCCGACCCCATGGTATCAAGAATGTGATACCATGTGGCTTTGCCTTCGGCATCCCGGACAAATGCCCTCAGGCGAATATCGTGGCCAACGGCATACTGGAAGGATACGGAGACGGATTCCTCTCCCTTAAGAAGGGCGGAAATGTCCTTTTGGAAGTAACCGTAGGTCTTGTTCTCCTCATCGGCCCTGTTGGGATTGTCGGTACCAAGGACATGATCCTCGTCCGAGAATTGCGCGATGAGCTGCTCTCCTTCCTCAAGCTTGATGCGAGAGAAGGCGTTTGTCGCCTCGAAGACGATTGTCTCGTTCCAATAGGTGACATTGGGCGTTTCGACGACCGTCAGCTCAAGGCAGACCGTTCCACCCATGCTGGAGCTATTGGGGGAAGTGAGATCGATTTCAAGATAGGAGGTGCCGGCCTTGTCGAGCTTTGTCGCATCGATGGTGACATATCCGCTACCATGAAGGCTTCCGTCTCCCTGGCCATGGTATTCCAAGGCTTCCAGAGGAAGGACGGAACTGTCGGAAACATCGAATTCGACCTCGGAATTGTAGATTGTCCTCCTGAAGGATAAATTGACTTGATAGTAATTGGTCGCCCCGATGACGATTTCCTGGGGATAGTCGATGATACTGACATCACCATCCTTGAGTTTCTCGGACCATGTCTTTGACGGAGTCGTATCCTCAACTGTCGTCGTCCTGTCCGTGGGAGTGTCCGTCGTAATAGGCTTCGTACTGGAAGAAGAATCGTTTTGGCAACCGGCCAAGAGAAGGACAGGAAGCAACAAAAGGAGACTTCTTTTTTTCATCACATTCTTTTCCTCCTAGGTTGATTTTAACATTCGCACAGGATTTTGTCATTTCCGACTTTTCCTCCCTGAGCATGAGTGTTGACAGACTCTCCCGCCTTACGTTATCTTGAGGGCAATAGGAAGGAAAGCGACTTCCGAAGGATGCACGGATGGTGTCTATGGACACCTGTTTCGGCATCTTGGGCACTGCCCAGAAAGGACACAAGACTATGAAAGCAAGACGTCTTCTCTTCCCTCTCCTCTCCATCATCTTTCTCGCCTCCTGTTCTTCCCAAGGCACTGGAGACACCACGACGAAGCCAACGCCTGGCCCAAGCGGAGAACAGAACGTTGCCGAAAACGCAAATGCAAACCTCTTTGCCTTTGAGGCAGCGACTTCCATCGGCCTTCTTTCCACAATCGATATCGTATCCCCAGCCATCAAGAGCGCCCCTCGTGCCCTATCCGACACCCTCAAGGAGACAATCATCTCCTATCTTCCGTCCATCGAGGCGACCCTCAAGGGCGACAACCTCCTGACGGACAACTTCGTCGAGACAAGCGACCGCGAGGAGTATCAGATCAAGCTTGTCGTCACCTACAAGGACATCAACCTGAAGGATTCTTCCTTCACGATGTACTACAACGAATACCCGCTTGGCGACGATGACTTCGACGACCGCTTCGATGACGAGGAAGAATGCTATATCGAAGGCGTCATCCTGATTGGCGAGAGCGAATACCGCATCCGCGGCGAGAAGGAAATCGAAGACGACGAGATGGAAACCGAGTTCTGGTACTACATCGAAGAGGAGCATACCTACGTCCATGTCGCCCAGGAAAAGGAAAGGGATGAAAGCGAATTCGAGTACGAGGTCTACCAAGACAGAAAGAAGATCCACGCCTATTCCCTTGAGCAGGACGAGGACGAAGTCGAGCTGAAACTGATGGACCGCGTCGAACACAACTACGCCGAGATGCGTTTCGTCGACTTCCACAGGGACGGCGAATACTACATCCTTGCCAAGCTGGATCACGATAGGATCTACTTCCGCAAGAACGCCGACAACACCTATTCCGAAGTCACGTTCGACAAGTAAGACAAAGACTTGAGATAAGGCCTTTGGATCTCCGAGAATATACTGGTTATCTGAAGGCCTTTTGCTATCCTATTTTTCCTTACCCAATGATAAGAACGATGTTATCCAAAAAGCCAACCTTTACTTTTGTCTTGAACATTTATGATAAAAAGAGTCATTCAAAAGACATTTTCCTAATTCTTCCATGATTTCCTTTCCCGAAATAATCCGATTGAGTCATCAGTCATCGCCTTCCTGAAAAATAGACGCCATATATATGTTTCCTACTCTAAAAAGCTCCTTTGCAAATATCGATTAAAAAATCGTTCTTTCGCAATCCGCTTTCTCTTGTTTCCCGAATTATAGTTCAATCCAAGAAAGGCAACTAGCCACTCACCCAATCGGCGACATCGACAATCGAAGCGTCTTCTTAGTCGCAAGACTCATGTCGTGTCTGTTCGATGATCATCTTGGATAGGCTTCCTTGCTTTTAGCAACGGGTCACGCCTGAAATCCCCTTCATATCTGGAGTGCCGATTATGAATTTGGGTTTCTCGAGATAGAACACATGTTCAATCAGTTTCATTTGAATCACTTAAGGAATGTATATCGCATTATTTCCCAATTTCGTAATTTTTTCGATTTTGGGAAATAGGATTCGACTAAATGTATGGGAATTCCAATTAGATGACATCGAAAAGCGGACTCTAACGATTAATGGATATCCCTGCCATGTTAAGACTTTTCTTCTTAAAATTAGGTACCTCCCCAATCAGATTATGGTACGAAAGAAGCACTATTCTTAAAGGGCTATCATTTTTCATTATCTTCGTACATTTTTAAAGGCTTTTTGCATCTTTCTTGCGGCGAATTTCCCAAATTTGGGAATGACATTCCACAAATTGGGGATTTTTCTCCAAATCTACTGCCCCCTTCATGAATATTCGTGTCATCGTTTCTTCCTCCACGCCTTACAAAATCCACAAAATCAAGAGATGTTGTGCCAATTTCGATTATAGGCTAAAATTGATGTATGAATACTATTGGCAAGACATTGTCTCAAGCCATCAAAGATGGGCAATGGGTTTTAATCGAATATCTCAACAAGAATCAACAACGAACCAATTATTGGATTTCCATTCAGGATATCTATGAGAAGAAGGACACCAAGGAACCCAGGCTTGTCGTTCAGATTTACAATCCCGCTTTACCCCACACAAAAGTCGAAAATGCGGATATCTATTTTCAGCACATTCAATCGGCAGTCCCGATTTCATTTACTCATTATGATGTGCCAGAGGCATTGTCAAATAAACTTGCCAACCAAAAATGCCGTTTTTCTTGGCTCGAATACGATGCCTACAGCGACAATATTCTTGATTACTATATAACATGTCGTCGCCTTGACAATGACCCATCACAAAAAGAAGGCGCCCTTCTGCCTGGAATCGATGTCGAAAAACTCCTCCTCGAAAAGGAAATCATCCTTGATGAGGAACAAGAGAAGATCCTAACCAAGTCCATTATCGAAAAATACACAAAGGAGAAAGAAAAAAAGAAAGCCGAGTACACTTTCATAATCTCCGTTGCCTCAATAGATCGTTTCGGGAAAATCTATATCGTATGCTACCACAACCTTTCTTTTAATCCTTCGACGAAGAAACTTCTTATCGATCCAAATCTGTCTTTCAATACAACATTTTTGGCGCGCATCTTCGGGGATTCCGGAACAAAAGATACGCGTTTCTCCTTACAAGGCTATATCGATATGAACATAAACGAGTTCATCCAGATTTGCCGAAAAGACCTTGCCCAAGGATTATCCATCTTGCGAGAAGGGCTCCATGATGGCGAGCGCATTCTCAACACGCGGAACGAAATCCTCGTTCTTGAGCGACCCTATATCAGCAATCTTGAACCGACTTACGAAGAACTCGCAAGAGAACACAAGGAAGGAGACCTTTCCTATCCCCTTAGCGCCTTCTTTGGTAATGTTTCAAGGTCTTATTATCGGCATCACAGAAAAGAACCTTTTCTTGTCATATACGATGAGAAAACGAATATCGATCAAATCGTGGCCCTCTACAATGCCCTCAAATATCCCGTCACTTATGTCCAAGGGCCACCCGGCACCGGGAAAACCCAGACTTTGGTCAATGTCCTCCTTAGTTCGCTTTTCAACAAAAAGACCGTTCTCATGACCTCGGGAAACAACAAGCCCGTCGATGCCATCATCCAAAAACTATGTTTCAAATACCGATACAACGATATTCCTTTCCCCTGGCTTAGGCTTGGCAATGCGGAAGAGATGCTCAAAGCAACGGAACGTATCAAGAGCCTTGCCGAATACAAAACCAAATTTGCCCCCGATGACAACAAGTTGGAAAAACTGTTTGACAACCATAGCGCCAAAATGAAACAACTTCTAAACCTCCTGAACCAATATGAAAAAAGACAGGAAGTCCTAGAGCGACATGAAAATCTAAATCGATTGCTCATTCCTTTGGGTACCGACGTTCCGTTGCATCAATATATCAATCAACAAATCGATAAGACTATCGAAGAGGAAAAGGCCATTCCAGAAGTCTCCAACGAACAAGTCATTCAGCTGTGCAATCCTGTTTCAAACGATTTTTCCTTTCTCCAATATCTTTATTTCAGTTCCCTAAAATGCATTCTTCGTTTGCAAACCCCCAAATACCGTCCTCTAATCGAGATTTGCCAATTGCAAGACGAGAAAGCACGTGTTCAGGAATTTACACGCTATCTTCTCGATGACGAGAACATTCACTTACTTAACGAGGCTTTCCCGATATTCTTCTGCACGAATACATCCTGCTCGAAAATCGGAACGGCCCGATATAAGTTCGATCTCTGCATAATGGATGAAGCGGGCCAGTGTTCCATTGCCGATTCCCTGTTATCGGTCGCACGTGGAAAATCCCTCCTTCTTTTGGGAGATCAATCCCAATTGCGACCAATTGTCGTTTTGGATCAGAAAACCGACAACGATTTGATGGAAAAATATCATGTCGATCCCGTCTTTTCATATACGCAAAACTCCATCCTTACGACCATGAGAAAGAACGACAACATTTCCAAGTTTATCTTTTTGTCTTATCACTACCGCTGTGGCAAAAACATTATTGCTTTTTCCAACAATCGTTATTATAGTGGCAAAATCAAGCCCAAGTCCCCCAATGGAGAGGGTAAGATCGAACTTCATGTGGTTGAAAACAACAATGTCGGGACCAGTCAAGGCATGCGGAATTCCTGCTACGAAGAAGCGAAGGCCATTGTCCAACAAGTTCTTTCGGAAAAAATGCAAAACGTAACAATCCTGACGCCGTTTAGCAATCAAGCTGCCCTTATCAACGGTATGATGGAAGAAGCGGGACGAAAGGATATCCGTGCCGGAACAATCCACACCATGCAAGGGGCCGAAAACGATACCGTAATTCTCTCAACATCGATTTCCCCAAGAACAGCACCTCGGACCTATGATTGGCTCAAGAACAATTCCGAATTGATTAATGTCGCATCGACAAGAGCAAAGAAAAGATACATCATCTTTGCTGACGAGAGAGCAATCCAAAGACTATCTCGCGATGAAAGGGATGACCTGGCACAACTCATTCGATTCGCAAAATCCAATGGCAATATCAAAGTCGAGCCAAACGAAAAATACACAATCGAAATCGGCTATTCCAACAATAGCGCAAACGAAGCGGAATTTTGGAAAACAATGTGCCATCTCTGCTCCGTATATACAAATTACTCCGTACGAAGAAACGTTTTGGAAAAAGATCTATTCCATGATATTTCAGGTTCTGAATCCCTCAAAGGCGAATTTGATTTGGTACTTTATCAAAAGAAGAATCCTGTCATGGCATTTGAGATTGATGGTATCGAACATCACACAGATGAAAGAACTATGCTAAGGGATCGCTTAAAAGAAAACCTGGCACGGAAAATGAACCTGAAACTTTTTCGTATCGACAATCATGATGTGAAAGATTACGAACTCATCAAAGAACTTCTGCGCTCCTATGTTCAGCAAAGAAAAGATAACAAGTCCCATTTGGAAAGGGAATGAAATCTTGGAACGCAAAGACAATGTGCCATTCCCTCGCACAGATCATAGTCGAGAACGACAGCCATGCTCTTTCTCATGACAATTCCTTTATCTCCTGTCGCATTTCCTTCCTTTTTCCTTTAGGATAATGTGGAGGGAAAAAGAACATGAAACGAATCGACGACAGATATTTCATCCGAAAGGACGGAAAGAACATTCCGGAGCAAACGATCGAATCCATTCTCGAACCCGAGGAGAAGATCCTTTGGCGCGGAAAGCCCCTGAGAAAGTCCTTCCTCCTCTCCGCCTTCTTCCGCTTCTTCTTCATCGCCCTTATCTGGGCAGCAATCGATGCGGCAATCATTTCCCTCCTGGTCATCAATGTCCCGGAACTTCCTCTCCCCGTGATCATCTTCCTCTGTTTCTTCTTCCTCCTCCATCTCCTCCCCGTTTGGATGTGGATCTACAGCATCATCAGCGCGGGAAAGAGACAGAAGGAAGAAGAATACGCCTTTACCGAAAAGAGGATCATCGTCAAGAAAGGCTTCATCGGGGCGGAAGTGCAAAGCTATCCCTATTCCTCGATGACGAGCGTCAACCTGCGCATCGGAATCATCGAGAAGCTCTGCCATGTCGGAGACATCTATCTCGTCTTCGACAATCAAAGGGCCGTCCTCGAGGACATCGAGGATCCCTACTTCATCTATGGCCAGCTCCAGAAGATCGCAAACGACATCAAGAGCGATATCCTCTATCCCAATGCCCTGAGGCCCAACGAGAATCCCGGTTACAAGACAAGCTACAGGGGCGACATATCCGTCTCCGACAGACATCACCATTGACCGTGCTTCAGGATGATTGGTCAAAAGTCTTGCTTTTCAGCATGTCATTCAATTGAACTTATCGGTATGCTAAAATGTGTTCATAAACTCACAAGGATAATGCCTTGATGGCAATGAAAGTCTGGTTGCGAGGAAAACATGATAAATATCGCGATCGTCGAAGATGAAGAGGCGGCTTCCGACCTGATAACTGGCTACCTCAAGGATTTCGGGAAAAAGGAAGGCGAGGAATTCAACATTTCCGTCTTTCGCAATGCCATCGTCTTTCTCGAAAATTACAAACCTGTATACGATCTCGTGTTCATGGATATCATGATGCCAGGAATGGATGGGATGAGCGCCGCAAAGAAGTTACGTGACATCGACAAATTGGTTCTCCTCTTTTTCATCACAAACATGGGCGACTATGCTGTCAAAGGATATGATGTCGGAGCCATTGCCTTTATCAAGAAACCGGTAACCTATTACGATTTCGAACTCAAGATGAAGCGCGCCGTCTTTACCATTCGAAGCCGTGACGACAGGGTCATAACCATTTCCAGCAGTGGAAACCGCATCCGATTGATGGTGCGCGACATCGTTTACGTGGAAGTGCTCGGACATGTCTGCACCTTCCACACGGTCGAGGAAGACATCGAATGCCGAAATGCCCTGCGCGATGTGGCGAAATTGCTCGAGCCCTACGACTTTATGATGTGCAGCAGCAGTTTCCTGATCAATCCCAACTATATCAAGCGCATCAATGTCCATACCGTGACCGTCGGGACGACCGAGCTTGAAATCAGCCGCCTGAAGAAAAAGGCCTTCCTGTTGCATTTCAACGAATGGCTCGCAAAGGGTGGCAACATCTGATATGAGCCCACAGGTCTATTTCGTTTACTTTTGTGCCACGGCGGTTTTCGTGATTGCCCTTGTCTGTGGCGGGCTTCTCTTTTCGGCCGGTTTCCAAAAGCGAAGCCGTTTCCCTTTACGTTACTGCCTGACCTCCCTTTGCCTGCTTGCATTCAGCGCCCTCATAACCTTGGGTTACTATTATGTCGACTATACGATGGGTGCGAATTTCCCCAATGCCTATCCCGTCGTGATAACCTTGGTGTCCTTCGTCATGTATATCGCCATCTTCCTGGCCTCCGTCCTTGCGATGCAATTCGATTTCAAGGAAAAGCCCCTGCCATGCCTTACGACGATGGCCATGAGCTATATCTGTCAGCACATTGCCTATAATATCTATTCCATTATCAATACGGCTTCGTCCTTGGAAATAAGCGTCATCACGAACTTGGGCTACTGGGGCTATCTCCTTTGCACGCTCGTACAGCTTCTTTGCGTCGCATTCGTCCTCTTCTTGGTTTATGTGACTTTCGCCCGACGGATCGTCCAGTTCAACATCGGGGACAGCATGCGCTCAAGCGCGGTTTTCATCGTTGTTTTCTCGATTGTGATCGTCCTTGTCCTTGGCTCCATTCTCAACTTCGTGCCGGCGGAAAACAAGATCGTCCGGATCTTTGCCATGTGCCTTTTGATCGTCTGCTGCGTGTTCGTCCTCATTCTTTATACCAATATCTTCCGTATCCGAAGCATGCAGAACGAGCTGGACGAGGTCACGCGAATCAACCAAAGCGAACACGAACACTTCCTCAAACTCAAGCGCGACATGGATCTTGTCAATGTCAAATGCCATGACATCAAGCACTTCATCACGGTAGCCGGCGCAAGGAAAGGCGTCGATCTCTCCGATCTTTCCAAGGCCGTCAACATTTACGACACGACCATAAAGACCGGAAACGACATCATCGACACCATGCTTGCCGAGCACAGCCTGTATTGTTCGACCCACAAGATAAACCTCACCGTGATCGCCGATGCCTCAAGCCTTTCCTTTATTAGTGTCACGGACATGTGCGCCCTCTTCGGAAACATCATGGAAAACGCGGTGGAAGCCGTGGACAAGGTCAAGGACGAGTCGGCAAGGCTCATCAACATCAATATCCGTCCCGTCGCCGGGCAAGTGTTTTTCTGCGTCGAGAACAGCTATGCCGTCGAGCCCGACATCGTCGATGGCTTGCCACGCACGACCAAGAAATACGAAGAAGGAAGCCATGGATACGGTTTGAAGAGCATCAAGATGATCAGCGAAAAATACGATGGAGTCCTCTCCTACAAAGCCGAAAATGGCTTGTTCCGAATCAGCATTCTTTTCCCAATCGTCTCCGAAGCAAAAACAGCCTAGCCTGAACCATTACGACAAAAACCATACATATTAGGACGCTCATATTTAAGAATATTTCCCCGCATTTTAGATTGTTTGCGCTTACATTTGAAAAATGTAGCAAGAAAACCTAAAAGGAGGAAATCTTTATGAGACACATCCGAAGACTCGGTGCGATGGCCCTGATTGCCACCATCGCCAGCACGACGCTCACCCTCGCTTCCTGCGGCAATACCGGAAACGACGGCGCCATCACTGTTGAGGCCACCCGCATTTCGGAATGCAAGGTCGAGTACAACTGGGGCGAAGTCTTTGACGGCACCGATCTTGCCTACGAAGTCACCTATCCGGACGGGACGAAGGACTATGCAGTTGAAGGCTTCACTTTCATGCGTACCAACGGCGAAGCCATTACCGATCCCCTCGGAAGCACCGACAAGCAGATTTCCGTCGAATGGACCGGAACGAAGGATGAGACCGAATACACCTTCACGGACACGCTCGATTTGACGATGAACGATCCCCACAATGCCGATACCCTTATCTTCAGAGGCGAAACCAACGACGCCGTCTATATGTATGGCGATGGTTCCTTCTTCGCCTGCGGCATTCAGGCCGTGGATTACAAGGACTATGTCGCTGCCATGGGATATTGGAGCTGGGACGGCAAGGAGCTTTGCGTTGTCGTGACGACCACCTATGGTTCGATGGAGACCTACGAACGCACGATCACCGTCAACAAGGAAGCTGATGGCGGATACTCCTTCGAAGTCTATTGGGGCATGTTCCCGATGGGCATCACGATCACCAAGGAACAGGCGGATATCTACCTCACGCCCGAAACGACTTTCGGCGACACTGCCTTGACCAAGGAAAAGAACTATCCCGTCTGGGACGATGCCAAGGACATTCACGAAGTCCAGATTCAGGAGTGATTCCTTTCATTGAGAGGTAAGAAACCATGAAGAAAGCAACGCTGTTCCGTGGACTTGCCGGCGCATTCGGATTCCTGTTCTTCGCCGTCAACGGTCTCACGGTAGGCATGTTCGCAAACGAGGGCTTCATCAACGATGCCCTGGGCATCAAGGATACCGAAACCGTATCGGAAGACGGCCCTATCCGCTATGCGAGCGAATTTGCCGAAAACATCAACGAATTCACTCAAGACGAATTGAAGGCCAAGAACGATGCGGCTCAGGCCTTCATCGAGAAGGAGATGGAAGAAAGCGCCGTCCTCCTGAAAAACGAAAACAATGCCTTGCCTCTTTCCTCCGAGCAAATCAAGAAGGTCACGCTCCTTGGCTGGTCTTCGGCCCATCCCTACTACCGCGCCCACTCCGGCGGCAACGGCACGGACGGAAAGATTTCCCTCAAGCAGGCCCTTGAATCCCGTGGCTTCGTCATCAATCCGAATGTCTATACCGCCCTGGAGGGCATCAGCGGAAACAGAAAGAACACCTCCGTCGTCGAAGCACCCGTTTCGACATACGATGGCTTGAAGGATACCTTCGCCAGCTATAATGAGGTTGCTATCGTCGTGCTTTCCCGAGAATCCGGGGAAAACGACGACCTGCAGGTCAACTATGACGATGGTGGCGTCACCCAAAGCATGCTGGCTCTCACCAAGAACGAAAGAGACCTTTTGAACATGGTGAAGCAGTACAAGGACAACGGAACCTTCAAGAAGACCATCGTCCTTCTCAACAGCGCCAACGTGATGGAAGTCGACTGGCTGGACGAATACGGCATCGATGCCTGCATGTGGATCGGTGGCCCTGGCGTCGATAGCGGAATCTATGGCGTTGCCGATTTGCTTACGGGTGCGGCCAATCCCTCTGGAAAGCTTGCCGACACCTTCTCCGCCAGTTCCCTTTCTGCCCCGGCAATGCAGAACTACGTGACGGCGCAAAACGACTACAACGACAACCTGATCTATGCCGAGGGAATCTACGTCGGCTACAAATACTATGAGACACGCTACGAAGATAGCGTTCTCGGACAGGGAAACGCCTCTTCCTCCAAGGGCGTTTATGCCTCGAAGGGCACCGGCTGGAACTATGCCGACGAAGTGACCTTCCCATTCGGATACGGCCTGTCCTATACGACCTTCACCCAAACCCTCGATGGCGTCGTGGACAATGGCGATGGAACCCTTTCGGCCACCGTCACCGTGTCCAACACGGGCAATACGGCGGGAAGATCCGTCGTCGAGCTTTACGCCCAGACGCCTTATGGAGACTACGAGAAGCAAAACCATGTCGAGAAGCCCGCGATTCAGCTTGTCGCCTTCGACAAGACGAACATGCTCGAGCCCAATGGCGGCAAAGAGACCCTGAAGATCAACGTCGACAAGTATTTCCTGGCTTCCTACGATTACATGGCCGCGAAGACATACATCCTCAGCGAAGGTGACTACTATCTTGCCCTCGGCGAGGACGCCCACGACGCCCTCAACAATGTCCTTGCCGCAAAGAAAGCGACGGGCATGACAGACCACGAGGGAAATGCCGTCACCGGGGATGCCGAAAAGGTCTTCACATGGCACGAGGACTTCGATGCGGAGTCCTACGCCACGACCGCCACGGGCGAAGACGTCACCAACAGACTCCAGGAGATGGATTGGAACTACTGGAATCCGGACACCGTCGAGTACCTTTCCCGCAGCGATTGGCAGGCAACCTATCCCGAAGCCTACGATCTGACCCGCACGCCGAACATGGTCGTCGACGATGCCTACACCAAGCCCACGGATGCTCCCAAGGCCTCGGAAATCCCGACGGAAGTGGACGCCGGGCTGAAGTTCTCCGACCTCTTCGGCGTGGAACTCGATGACGTGGACGAAAACGGCGACAACATCTGGGACAAGTTCATCGACCAGCTCTCGATCGACGAATTGATCTCCACCGCGATCGATGTCAAGGGCATCAGCGCCATCACGCGTCTTGGCTTCCCTGGTGGCACCAACGACGACGGCATCGATAGCGTCAGCTTCACCAACTGCTACGTGAATCCGAACCTTGCCGCTTCCTCCTGGGACGAGGACATGTTCCTGCGGCGCGGAGAATTCATCGGCGAAGACTGCCTCTTCCTTGGCCTCAACACCCAGTGGGGACCTGGCGCGAACATGCATCGTTCACCTTTCTCCGGAAGGAACTTCGAGTATCTGAGCGAGGACTCCTTCCTGTATTATCAGCTCATCGGCTCGCAGGTATCAGGCACCGAAAGCAAGGGCGTGACCGTTTCCATCAAGCACTTCTTTGCCAACGATCAGGAGCAGAACCGTGGTTCCTATGGTGTCTTCGCAAACGAACAGACTCTCCGCGAAATCTACCTGCGTCCCTTCGAAGGCGCATTCGTGAAGGGTGGCGCAACCACCACCATGACCAGCAATGCCCGCGTCGGCTTCCAATATGTCGGCGAATACGATGAGCTCATCAATGGCATCCTCCATGGCGAATGGGGTTTCTACGGGGTAATCATCACCGATGCCGGCGGTGGCTTCTCCGAACCTGCCGAATATCTGGCAAAAGGCGGCAACATGTTCTGCTTCGTCTCCGACACGGCCGACAGGGCCCAGAAGATCAAGAACGCGATCATCCTCAAGAACGACGGCAATTTCCTCCAGATCCTGAAGGACCGTGCCAAGGAGACGCTATACACCTATTCCCACACCAACGCAATGAATGGCCTGACAAGGGACACCCAGTTCAACAACGTGTATCCTTGGTGGAAGACGGCAATGATTGTCATCAACGTGTTCATCGGAGCGATATTTGTTGCCAGCATAACTTGCTTCATTCTATGGGCATACGTTTTCAGGAAAGATGGCAAAGACGCCATCGAGGATAAAAAATCCTAAGGAGGCGATGATGAAAATACTAGGCTTTTTCAAGAACCGTTCCATCGGCTTCTACATCTGCCTTGGCGTTCTTGTCCTGGGAATCGCCACGACGATAACCTATGCGGCCTATAGCCTTTCCGTGTACGGAAAGATCAACGGCGGCGCGGACATGGGAAACCACTTCAATCCCCTGATCTTCACGCTTCTGCTTCTGGGCTCGCTTGCCTGTCTGCTTGGCATCATCAAGCCGGAATGGGAGTTTTCCTCCCTTGTCCCTTCGCTCTTCTTCTCTGCCGCCTTTGGCTACTACATCAACGACAGGCTCATCATGATTGAAGAGACGATAAACAAGATCTACGGCATGATGGAAAGCGGTGGCAACTTCGGGGTCGTCATTACGATCTTCGCCCTTACCTTCATCTGCGCCATGGCACTCATCGTTTCTTCCTTCATCGGCGATAGGAAGAAGGCCGACTAAGAAAACCGGCATCAACATTTTCTCGCCGCATCAATCGGGCATGTCCCTTACGTGCCCGATTTTATTTGAAAGAAAGATCCATATGGCTTTCAAAGGACTCTCTTGGCAAGATGGGCACTCACAATAATTATGTGTGAAGGCTCCACTGCGACAAGTGGGGGAGGCTTTCCTTGATTGCTTATCATATCAGTGTCCAAGCAAATTAAGGGAAATTTGGAAGGCCGATCCTCAGGAATCCGTCTTCCGTGAAATAGGGGTTTTCTTCTTTTTTGACCAAAATCACTTTCTTAAAAGAGTCTGGTATATTGCGGATGGACTGATATTCCTGTCCCTTTTTCTTGGGAGTATCAATCTGCCAGGACACCTGGACATAATAGGTCCCCTTGTTGGCAACTCTGTCTCAAACGTTAGCTTGAACTTTAGTCTCAGTTCTGAGAACCATGTTCAAATCTTTTGCAATACCGGATGGACTCCGTGAGCAGGGGTCCAGAGAAGACATCGTAGCATTGGAAACCATCATGAAAACCGAGTCAACTAAGAGAAGATTTCCTTGAGCGCCATACATGATTGCGATACGGAATCATACTGTTCAGCAAGAACATACAGCCAATAAGAGACACGAGAATTCAGTCAGAATAGTTTTTTTCTTTCCTGAGAATCAGTTGTCGAATTTAGAAGCGGGTGGCAATTGCCACTCGTTTCTAATTGACGTAGCCTATTGCTTCACGACCTCCAAAGGAAATCAGAGACTACTCTTCAAGTGGAACACAGGGCTACCGTTTCATCGCAAAAGCAAAAA
>CASDOO010000020.1 GCA_949282275.1 uncultured Bacillota bacterium
CATGGGTTCGAGTCCCATACGAGACACCACTTCCGCCCAGGTGGCGAAATCGGTAGACGCACAGGACTTAAAATCCTGCGGGCCAATAACCCGTACCGGTTCGATTCCGGTCCTGGGCACCATATAGAAACACTTGTCCGATGCTCCAATGGGCATCGGTTTTTTTCATTCAGAAGAAATCTTATCGTTATTGGCCGTTTTAAATCTGTTGTTAGAACAAAGATATTGTTCCAAGCAAAAAATCGATTAGATTGCAATGATAGAAACCGTTGTTATCATAAAAGTCATGAGGGATATCCATACGGATTACGATTTTCTTGAAAAAATCTCCCGTAAGCTTTAAGGATCGCAACTCAGTTTCTGCCTTTTGTTTGGCGTCCATCCGATAGGCAGATTGAATATAAATTCGCCGATCGCCATCGTTTACGACAAAGTCGATTTCACGCTGGGCACGCTTATCATGTTGTCTCTCCGTGATCACGCCAACATCGACAGAATACCCTCGCATTACCAATTCGTTATAGATGATGTTCTCCATCATATGTCCGGGATCAAACTGTCTATAATTTAAACGTGCATTACGAAGACCTAAATCCGTATAGTAATACTTGTTTGGATAATTGAAATAGGTTTTTCCTTTTATGTTATATCTCCTCGCCATTTCTATTAAAAAGGCATCCATGGCATAAGTAAGATAAGAAGAAACAAGATTGTTATTGATAGGTTCATGTCTCATGGAGGATAGGGCGTTTGAAATGTTGGTTGGATTCGTAAGAGAGCCGATTTGAGATGCGATGAAATCCAAAATGGCGTTCAGAATATCTTCCCATTCCAATTTGTTTCGCTCCACAATGTCTCTCACATAGAGTTCCTCATAGAGATTGGTAAGATAGTTCTTTTTATCTTTCTCATCTTCTAAAGCTACAATACGCGGCATTCCGCCATAAAGCATATATTGATCGAACGCTTTTTCTTTCTGTCCTCCGATATGGGAGTAGAACTCATAAAACGAAAGCGGATAAACATGGATTTGTGTGGCTCTTCCTCGGAATTCTGTGGCAATATCCTTGGATAGCATTTTTGAGTTGCTTCCTGTCACATAGACATCTAAATTTTTGTATGACTTTAATTCGTTGAGCATATCGTAAATCGTTACTTCAATATTTTCGTTTGCTTCATCATTCACTCTGATTGTGAACTGAACTTCGTCTATAAACAAATAAAATTGCTCGTCTTTCCTTTTGTTCACGATAGAATCTACGTAATCGCAGAGAGTAATCGGATTGCGGAATTTATAGTTTTTCCGTTGATCAAGCTCTAGGCGGATGATTTGTTCCTCTTTTACCCTATGAGAAAGAAGATACTCATAGAATAAATCAAAAAGTAGTACGGATTTTCCGCAACGGCGAATGCCAGTGATAACTTTGATTTCGCCATTCCACATATTGTGAATGAGTCGATTCAAATAGTAATCTCTTGTAATCATACGGACACCTCTAACTTCTGCCGCATACGGCAAAAGTTAGAGATGCCAAACCGTTAGATATTAACGATGCATGACCCATGATAAGGATTCCGGATTTTGTGGATCTTTGATAACAAGAAGAATCGTGTTGCTGAATGCGAGTATTTTTTCGAAATCTCCTCGGAATGGGCTCCAACGGAACTTTGATAAGGTTAGTGGCTGACAGCTAGGGATGGAATTCCTGTCACTGTTTGTGAAAGGCTATCTTTTCTTATCTTATTCTATTGCTATCGCTTATAATAAACCTATTGTCGAAAAAGAGAAAAGCATATGAAAGAAAAGCTAAAGATCGTCGGAGAGAGAATCGTCGAGCAGTATCGTCGTTTTGACGGTCTTCTTGCCAAGACGAACAACCGTTTCCTTTCTTGGTTCCATGACCACGATCTTTTGATATTTGTCTTTGTGGTTACAATTCTTGGCGTGGTGATGCGTGTTTTGCTTTTCCCCTGCGTGCGTGGCGACTATACCAGCTTCCTTCTGCCGTGGTATACGAACATCTATGAAAACGGGGCAAGCGCCTTGGGGAAACAGTTTGGTGACTATACGCCTGCCTACAACTATTTCCTTTATTTGATAAGCCTTTTTGGATTCGAACCTAATGTGGTCCATGAGGTTGGCCAAATGACGATCGATCCTGTCCTATGGGGAATCAAAACCATTTCTTCCCTGTTCGATTTCGGCATTGCCATATATGCCTATCTCATCACGAAACGGCTGACACATTCCAAGACCCGTGCGGTGATGGCCTATACCCTTGTTGTCTTTGGGTTGACGGTCTTCCTCGATTCCTCGTTATGGGGACAATGCGATGCCATCTATGTCTTTTTCCTGGTGGTATCCATTTATTATTTGATAACAAACAGACAGCATCTTTCTTTTGTGTTCTTGGGATTGAGCTTCTGTTTCAAGCTTCAGGCCATCTTCGTTGTTCCGGCCTTCCTTGTCCTGTGGCTGAAGAAACAAGTCAAGCTTCGCCATTTCCTCTATGTTCCGCTCGTCTATTTCATCGTTGCCCTTCCAGCTGCCTTTGCTGCCGGGAGCGAATTTTGGGTTCGCCTTGGGGAGATATTCATGGTCTTCCCCAACCAAGTGCTCCATGGCTATACCCAGGTCACCCTCAATGCCGGAACCTTCTATGCCTTGATCTTCACCAACTTCAAGGATGAGGAATATATTTCCATCTTCGCCCTTTTCCTTGCCCTTGTCGTCAATGGAACCCTTGCTTTCTTCTTCCAACGCTATAAGGCCCCTTTCGGGGAGAAGTCGATCGTCAAGCTGTTTTTCGTCTTTTCGATGACGATGCCATACTTCATGCCGCACATGCATGAGAGATACTTCTATCTTGCCGATATCCTTGTCGTCCTCTATATCCTCCTTAATCTCAAGAAGTTCTATGTTGCCATCCTGGCCATCCTCAATTCCATGATCGGCTACATGGTCTATCTTTGGAATGTTCCTTTCTTCAATGTCGTTCCCCAGGACGGAAGCATCAACGACCAGACAAAGGCACTTTCCTTCCGTTTCGGGGCCATTCTCTATCTCGTTGCCATCATCATTGTTCTCAAGGATTTCTTCCCAGAGCTCAAGGAAGAAGATAGACTTTACGAAGAGGAAAGGAAGAATGCCGTTGCCTCTGTGGCCATCGAACAGCCTTCCGATTCAAAATAGTCATCATACAAACCGAACGAAAGCTTTTTGAATACTAAGCTTTGGAGGCTTTTGGATTGGAATCCGCACTTTGAAGTATTTCTTGCCATCGTCGACGCCCCGAACGTGACCAAGATTAGTGTCCTTTGCAACACCACCCAACCCAATCTGACCCGTCAGCTTACGGCTCTTGAACCGGAGCTTGGAAAGAGTCTTTTTGTTCGTGGCCGGCATTCTTGCCTTGACCGAGACAGAAAAGCTCCTGCAAAGTCGCACAAGGGAAATCTTTCAGCTTTATGACAAGTCCTATCAGGAAGTCCGGGAATTTGGAATGACAGAAGCGCTTTCTGGAACGATCTATATCGGAGGCGGGGAATCTTGCGCCTTTTCCTGCATCTGTCGTTCCTTCGATGATCTTCATCGGCAGTATCCCGGAATCGGACTCGATGTCTATTCCGGAGACCATATCGATGTCGTCGAGAAGCTGGACAAAGGGCTTCTCGACTTCGGCGTCCTTGTGAAACCGGCCGACCTTGCCAACTACGATTCCCTTCGGTTGCCCGTTCGGGATACGTGGGGCATTCTTATGCGCAAGGACTCGCCATTGGCGGAAAAAAGACGATAAAACGGGAAGATATCCTGGATAAGGAGCTGATTCTTTCCCTTCATATCCTCAGTACCGAAATGTTTTTCTCCTGGATCGGGAGAAAGGAAATCCAGCTGAACGTCGTCTCGCGATACAACCTCATATACAATGCTGCCCTGCTCGTGAAGGAAGGCGTTGGCTATGCCCTGACCCTTGATGGTCTTGCCGACACGGGTCCGGGGAGCCCCCTTCGTTTCCGCCCCCTCTATCTGGATGTCTCCTCCAACCTGGATCTTGTCTACCGCAAGTACCTTCCTCTTTCCCCGATTGCCGAAAAGTTCCTGGAAAGGATGCGCCTTCTTTGTCATGAAAAAACGAAAAAGGGAGTTGACAACGAAGAATGGGGATTCTATATTTTGGGGCGTAGAAAAAGTTGTACGAGATAGAGGCGCGGTCGATAAGAGTAACCGGAACTGGGGGCACCCAATAGGTCCGGCGAAAGGGCAGGCCGCCGAAACCCCGAAGAGGCATCCAAGGGGATTGGACCATGGAAACAAGATTCCTATGGACTCTTTGCCGGGAGAGACCGGCATTGGCGCTATCGGTGTTTGTCCTTTCTTTGCGAAAACGGGCTGCATCGATGCGATGCGGCTTTTTTTACAGAAAGGACCTCTCTTATGAGAAGAAAGAATTTCCTCATCGCCTTCGCGACACTCTTCCTGCCGCTGTTCCTTTCCCTTTTCGGTGTCTCCTCGAACGGAACGCGGCCGACGCTTCCAACAAGGCAGGATGCCCCGGAGGGCTTCACCCTTCGGATCGGAATGGAAGCCAACTATCCTTCCTTCAACTGGACGGAGACGGCAAACGATCCCGAGTACAACTACCCCATCGCCGGACTCAACGGCCAGTATGCCGGCGGGTATGACGTCCAGATCGCCCGCTTCATTGCCGAAGACAACGGTTGGAACCTGGAAATCCAGAAGATGACCTGGGACGGTCTTGTCCCGGCGCTTCAGGCCGGAACCATCAATGCCGTCATTGCGGGCATGTCCGACACGGCGGAAAGAAGACAGTCCATTGATTTCACCGACCCTTACTACACCTCGGATCTTGTCATCATCGCCCGAAAGGATGACAATCGCTTCAGCGACAACTTCGATCCGACCACGAGCCAGGGAATCCGTTTCATTACCCAGCTTGGAACGGTGGAGGACGAGATTGCCAAGGACTGGGAAGAGACGTATGGTTCGATCTACACCAATCCGACGACGGACTATCCCAATTCCTTCCTCAGTGTTTCCCAGAACCTTGCCGATGCCGTCATTTGCGAGTATCCCGTTGCCATGGCGATGATGGATGCCTATCCGACGCTGAATATGTATACCGTCGATCAAAGCAAGGTCGATTCCTCCTTTATCGAACAGCTCTCCGTCTCCATCGGCATTGCCAAGAACGATAGGGATGGCATCCTTGAACAGATCAACGCCTCCCTGGCCAAGCTTAGCGACGACGATCGCAAAGGGATGATGGACCAGGCACTTGAAAGGTCGAAGAACCTTCAGAGCATGGAGGAGAACGAGGGTGGAGAAAGCAACCACCTGCTCTATCTCATCGAGAACTATTGGGTGGAATTCGGTTATGGAACCCTCAATACGCTTATCCTGGCAGTCGTCGGAACGATTATCGGACTTATTATCGGAATCTTCGTCAGTCAGGCTCGCAATATCAAGATCGAAAAGAACGACAACATCTTCCTCAAGGGAGCAAAGTATGTCGGGAAATTCCTCTCCTGGCTTTATGTCACCTTCTTCCGTGCGACCCCGATGATGATCCAGGCGATGATCTTCTTCCTCTTGGGGCCGGTCATTGGCATCATCTGGACGAATCTCTCCCCGGCAGGAGATATCGGAAGGATCTTCAATGGGTATATGCTCTGCGGCTTGGTCGTCATCTGCATCAACACCGGTGCCTATATGACGGAGAACATCAAGTCCGGTCTCAATGGTATCGACAAGGGCCAGGAAGAGGCGGCACGCTCCTTGGGACTTTCCAAGACGCAGACACTCTATGGCGTCGTCCTTCCGCAGGCCATCCGCAACGTGCTTCCGACCATCGGCAATGAGCTTGTCGTCAACATCAAGGACTCTTCCGTCCTCAATGTCATCGGCCTGACCGAGCTCTACATGACGGCATCGATTGCCACCAACACCAACTATTTCCGCATCGAAGGCTATATCATCATCTGCGTCATCTATCTTATTCTCGTCCTCTTCTTCTCCGGCATCCTCAAGCTCCTCTCCAACAAGCTTTCCTTCCCGGACGAGGTCAATTTCCTAGGTTTCCGCAAGGGAAGGATGACGAAATGTCTGGAACGGTTCCATATCGGAAAAAGACAGAAGAACCTGACTCAGGGATTGGGAGGAAACGAAAATGAGTGAGAACGAAATCCTGCTCCAGGTGCGCGACCTGAAGAAAAGCTATAACAACCTTCCCGTCCTCAAGGGCATCTCCCTGGATGTCCATAAGGGGGATGTCATCTCCATCATCGGTTCTTCCGGCGGCGGAAAGTCGACCTTCCTTCGCTGCCTCAACCTGCTGGAGGTTCCCGATTCCGGATCCCTTCTCTTTCGGGGCGAGGATCTTCTCGACAGGAAGACGGACATCAACGAAGTCCGCATCCACATGGGCATGGTCTTCCAGCAGTTCAATCTCTTCGACAACATGGACGTCCTCAAGAACTGCATGTATGCCCAGATGAAGGTTCTCAAAAGAAGCCGTGACGAGGCCAAGAGAAGAGCCATGACCGCCTTGGGACAGGTCGGAATGGGAAACTTCGCGACCCATATGCCAAGAACCCTCTCCGGCGGACAGAAACAGAGAGTCGCCATCGCCCGCTCCCTTGTCATGGATCCGGAAATCATGCTCTTCGACGAGCCGACCTCCGCGCTCGATCCCGAGATGATCGGCGAGGTTCTCAAGGTCATGAAGGATCTTGCCGGCAATGGCATGACCATGGTCGTCGTCACCCATGAGCTCTCCTTCGCCCGGAATGTTTCCAACCGCGTCGTCTTTTTCGACAAGGGTGAGATTGCCGAGGAAGGAAAACCCGAGGAATTCTTCACGAACCCGAAAACGGACAGGGCAAAGGCCTTCCTCTCCCATATCCATTGAGAAATCCGGGACTGTCGTTGCGACAGTCCCTTTTTCTTTCGGATATTGTTAAATTCAGGTAACCAAATGCGCTGTCATCTCTTCAAACAAGGTGGTAGAATTTCCCTCCGAGGGAGTAGGACGCTTCAAGAAAGCGGCGAATCAACATGCTGGAGAAATCCTGGTTCGCCTTAATGATCCGAGACTCATATAGGAGCTTTGCTATATGGATTGGATCAATGTTTCTTTGACGTCCGTTTCGATGGCCGTCGATGCGATGACGGTCGGTGCCGTCGATGGCATTCAGGAAAAGAAGATGCCGATCTGGAAGGTTCTCTTCATCGGCTTTCTTTTCGGCTTCATGCAGTTTCTCATGCCGACTATCGGCTATTTCGTCGGCTATTCCTTCCGGGATGCCTTGGAAAGCTACATTCCCTGGATTGCCTTTGCCCTGTTGACGTTGCTCGCCATAAAGTCCCTTGTCGACTTCATCAAGGAAAGACGCAAGGGAAAGGAAGAGGAGAAAGAAGAGACGAAAAAGATCAAAATTCCGGAAATCCTTCTTCAGGGCGTTGCCACAAGCATCGATGCCCTCTGCATTGGCTTTGTCTATCTCAATCTCGAAATACCGCAGGCGATGCTTGTCTTCGGTATCATCGGTATCGTTACCTTTGTCCTTACCTTCCTGACGACGCTTTTCGGAAGCAAGGTTGCCGGAAAGCTCGAGAGATGGGCTGGACTTATCTCAGCCATAGTTTTCTTTGCCGTCGGTCTTAAGATCCTTCTGCAGGGCGTTCTCTAAACGGGACGCTCTTTTCGCTCCGGGCCATGATTGACATGGGAATTGTCCTTATGGCTTTTGATATTGTCATCGAATCGAGTGATGAATTGTCATGCCCCGGAATGAAAATCGAGTAGGTGGTATTTATCTATTTGGTTTTGTTTTTCGTCCTTTCCACCCAATATAGGGTGAAGCCAGGCTATTGGCTTCTGAAGGGACTCGGCGTCGGTTCTGCCTCTTTTCTTTCCTTGCTTCGTTTCCGTCTTCCGCCGACAGGGATGCTGTCGGAGAAAGGAGGTGAGTCATGGATATCTTTGATGTTCTATGGCTTCTGATTCTCTATCTCATCCTCAAGCACGACTCCGAAAAAGAAGCAGAAAAAAAGAACCGTGATGATCACTAACAGGCAAGTTTGTTGATCATGAGGCAGAGCCTCCGCCGGTTCCTTCATTGGTATTATAGAGGACTTTCTGTAGACTTTCAAGAAACCCAAAGAGGCGGGAAGACGTCAATGACAGGGAACCTTTTAGCCGAAATGGTTATGTGGAAGCTTGGATGAGAAGGAATGTGGCATTTGGAATTCAAGAAACGATTGCATGGGAAAGGAAATTATAATTGTCTCCCGGATTCTCTTTAACGTGAGGCTGGTGATGTTTTTTCCTTTGGCTTCACCGACCTATCTACGATTCCGCACTTTCTTCTATCAAGGCAGTTTCTTTTTTGTCCCTTGCATAGGAAGCAATATAGCATGGTATGGATAGGGCCTGTGCCGTCACCGACACGATGACCATGGCAAGAGGCGAGAAATCATAGAGGACGCCCAAGAGCCAGCTTCCGAGGAACCAGAATATGCCAAATGAGAATTCGAATATGCCGTATCCCGTCGCTCGGCTGTTCTTCGGGACCATCTTGGTGACAGCCGCCTTGAGTATCGATTCCTGCGCTCCCATTCCGATTCCCCACATGACAATTCCGACGAAGAGCATGGGAAGGGAATCGAATTCAAAGATGAACACCGAGAAAAGGCAAGAGCAGAGAGTGGCAAGGACCAAGGAAAACATTCCGAAGCGATCGTAAAGCTTTCCGAAGACGATGGCTGCCATGGCATCGACTATCATCGCCCCGGAATAGACAAGGGGCAGGGTTTCTGCCGTGATGATGCTGTTTCCGCCATCGACGAACGTCTTTCCGATGTGCATGCCGACCAAGGAATAATCGACGAAGCCGAAGGCAAAGGCACTGATGCCGATGATGTAGAGGATGAAGCTGGGTTTCATTCGGAACTTCTCTGCTTTCTTGGGCTCTGGTTCGAATTTGTCCGGATTGGGAAACTTGTGTTTCGTGAGGAAAAGCATCGCTATTGTCGCCACGGCGGGGATGAGAAGGAAAAGAAAGCAGATCGAATAGTTCCTGAAAGTATCTCCATCCGTTTGGAAAAGCATGACGAGATAAAGAAACAGCGGACCGAGGAATGCACCGATTTGGTCGAGCATCTCCTGGATACCGAAGCTTCGTCCGACTTTCCACTGACTTGCCGCAAAGGACATGATGGTATCCTTCGCCGGCTTCTTTATGGCCTTGCCGATGCGCTGGATTGCCAAAAGAACGCAAGCCCAAATCCAGCCATCGGGACCGACGAAGGCAAGCAAGGGAATCGCCAGGGTATCGATAAGATAGCCGGCGATTACCATAGGCCAGTATTTCTTTGTTTTGTCTGTTATTCTTCCGAAGAGATAGCGAAGGCTATATCCCAGGAGTTCCGCGAAACCCGAGATAAAGCCGATGGTTCCCGCGGAGGCTCCAATCAGGGATAGGTAGGCTCCTTGGATACTGGCTGCTCCTTCGTGCGTCATGTCGGAAAGGAGACTCACGACGCCGAAAAGCAGAAGGAAGACCATCGCTTGCGATAAACCACGCCTTGCTTTGTTCTTCACGCGTTCATGCCTCTTCTTTCATTTGCTGTATCACATTGATGAATCCGCCCTTGCTTTCTTCCTTCGAACGTCGATATACCTTTTCGAGCAAGGCGCAGAAAACCTTTTTTTCTTCATCGGGCAAAGCCTCGAGGATATAGGAGTAGAAGGCCGTTTCGACATATCTTTTGGAAACCTTGAGTTCTTCTGCCTTCTCGGTCGGATAAATCAAGGAAGCCCTCTTGTCGGTCGGATTGCTTGTTTTCTTGAGATAGCCTTTTTTCACGAGGCTGGCGACCTGTCTTGCGACGGCGGCCTTGTCCGTTCCGAGAATTCGGCATATTTCCGCCTGGCTGATGCCATCATGCTTTCTTACGACGTGGATAAGGTCGAATTCCGAAGTCCCTATTCCATCTCTCCGAAGTGTCCTTACGGCAAGCTTGCTTGCCTCCCGTGCAATCTTCGTAATTTGGGCGTGCGTCAAATCCATCTTGTTTTCCTCCTATTTTCTAAACCCAAGCATCATCTTTTCAAAGTTTTTCTTCCTGGAAAGGAAGTGGACGAGAAAGAAACTGGCCAACCCGCTGCATAGACCGACCAAAAGACCGCCAAGGACATCGCTAAAATAATGAACACTGAAATAAATCCTGGAAAGACACACGAGAAATGGGAAGAAGAGAATGGGCCAAATATTCTTTTTGTTTTTGGATGAAATAAATATGGTAATGGAAAAACAGGTTGCCGAAGTTGTATGCCCGCTTGGGAAGGAATACTCAGTTGTCATGAGACTTCCGGTTTCCAGCCAGTATTGATAATAGATGCTTTCTTCGTCAAGAAATGGACGATCGACTGCGAGTATGTTCTTGAGTAGAAGATTTGTGATGACGAAGCCAAAGATGGTCGCCATCAATGCGCAAGCTCCAATGGGACGCGATCTATTAAAACAGATCAGGACAATGGCAGAAAGGACGATAGGAAAACCATAGTCGCCAAGCATGGTAATTCCGCCAAGAAAGGGTGTAAAAAAGCCTTCGCTTTGGAATAGCCAGTGAACGGCCGTAGCAATTGCCAAATTTATGAACGCCATATCGCCTCCTATAGTTGATATATCAACAATACGATAGATGATATAGCAACTAATTTTTCAATTCAATCCTTCCTTTGTTTTTGGTCGTGTTCTGGAAAGAGGAAACGAGACTCAAATAGGTTTCATCCAATAAGGATCTTGAACATTATGCCTTGGCCTTGTCGGACATTGGCTCGCAACCAGGCTAAATCGGTAGTCGTTCGGGCTGTTCGAGATATTCCAAAAGTCAGGGAAAGCAGGGTCTACATGACATTGGGTAGTGGATTCTGCAAATTTCAAGCGTTTGCTGTATTGTCGATTTTTCTCCGCCCTCCAGTAAATGATGGTAGAAAAGATTATTATGTGGAGTAGATTTGTCACATCTGCGAATGCCGGTAATTACCTTGATGATGCCATTGTTCTTTCTGTTTTTCTCAGTTTGTTCAATAGAAATTTTAGTGAATCCCTATTGGAAACCTCCCGGAAAGGATTTTTGCAACCTAGCACACTTTTCTGTTCTAATAGAAACTTGCTCAATATTTAGAGCAAGTTGCCTAAAAGGATGTTTATGATTGGAAATTCGTGTTTTTTGAAATGAGTATGCGAACGATGAGAAGAAGTTTAAGGTGCCTTGCGAATCTGCGTTAGCAATCATAGATAACTAATATGAAAAAGATTATTTATTCCAAACTTGTTAGGTTATTCACTTAGCAAAAAAGCCAAATAATACGGAATAGCTAACTTTCCGGTACTTTCTCCAATATTATATTCTCCTAATTTAATACAATTTTTAACTTTGTATAATTTATAGTTTTCTAAGATTGTGTTAGCGGATTTCGTATTTCCAGTTGTTGATTTCACTTCAACTAAAGTCACTTCGTTCTTGAAATTTGTAACAAAATCAATCTCTAAGCCAGAGTCCTTGTGAAAATAATATAGTTTTTTCCCCATTTTGGAAAAAGAATCAGCCACTATATTTTCAAAGATTGCCCCTTTATAAATTCCTAAATCCCCACTTAAAATCGATCCAGCAGTTCCTTTGTCAAGCATTCCAATAAATAAGCCGCTATCTCGCATATAAAGTTTAAAAACATTGTCTTCTTTATTTCCTTCAAGTGGCAATTCTAAATTTGTGAGATTAAAACATTGACTCACGATTCCAGCATCGACAAGCCACTGGATTGCCTTCATGTAGTCCGAAGCTCTCTCGTTTCTTTTTATTTTTGAATATTGAAATTTCTTATTTTGTTTCGCTAACTGACTTGGTATTGAATCAAAAACTTCTTCAATTCTTGCAAGCAAAGTCTTATCGATTTCCTCATTTTCGTTCGAATCTAAATGCTTGCCAAAATCATCCTTATATTCTTCCAGAATATCTCTTTGTTCTTGATAAACTTGGTTCATATCTCCAGTAGCAAGAAATGTATTAACCGCTTCTGGTAGACCACCTACACAAATATATTCTTTAAAATATCTTAACATTGATTCGTGTATTGCCCTTGAAATAGATTGCTTATGTATGAAACACTCTTTAAGATAATCTATGATTTGATAAGATATACCTTTTGCCCATAAAAATTCTTCAAAATCCAAAGGATACATATAAACGATTCTTTCAGAACCAGTAGGAACGCCCTTTCCAATTTTTATATTGTACCCTCTAATTCCTAATAATGAACCGGTCGCTATAATATCAAATCTTCCGTCCTCAACAAAAGTCTTGATAGAAGCCCTTGCGTTAGCACATTCTTGGATTTCATCAAAAATAATAATTGTCTTGTATGGAACAATTTTTATTTTTGGCATTTTCGCAGATAGATCCATCAAAATTCTATTTACATCAAGATTATCATCAAAAGCAGATTTCACGTCATCGTTATTTTTAAAGTTTATGTAAATTATGTTTTCATAATTTTCTTCAGCAAATTTTTTAACAATATAAGTTTTGCCAATTTGTCATGGACCCTTAATTACCAAAGCTTTCTTTTTTGTCAAAGTATTATTTTTCCAAGAGATTAACGTGTCCATTATTTTCCTTTTTAGCATAAGACAAGGCCTCCTATAACACTTTTTCAAGGGAGTTTCTAAATGTCTCAGATTTATTGATGATGTTACCCGCATTTTAATAAAGACATACAAATCCGTCCCGTGTCTTCAGAACAACAGCGGCTATCCGTAATCCGTGGTTTCACTGAAGGGCAAATGGGGGCACGTCATGGACAAAAGGTTTATGCATTTGCTTTGGGAATTGACGTCTGGTATTGGTCGACTTTCGGTTATGTAGTAAACGTATTCATAAGATACCGGAACTTAAATTCAGCAACACCTTCAAGCAACCCTGAAAATGAAAAAAAGCCCGTTTTCACGGGCGATTCTTGATACGATGGTGGCGGGGGCAAGATTTGAACTTACGACCTTCAGGTTATGAGCCTGACGAGCTACCACTGCTCCACCCCGCGATGTAATGCCTCGGGAAGGCTAAATAAGTATAGGCGTTATGCTTAGGAATTGCAAGTGCTATTTCAGTGAAGAAAAAGAAAGACAAGATTGTGGTTTCGAGAGTAGAATAGAGACCTATGAAAGCACTGATTGTCATCAACGGTTATTCCGAAAACAGATCCCTCCTGAGGAAAGTCGGGAGGCTTATCGATGCCCTGGATGTCTATGCCATCGATGCCGACGTCGAAAAGGCGACCCGTTTGCTTGCCCTTTCGGAAGGCAACACTGGAAAAGTCCTTCTTGAGGGAAGGAAATACGACTTTTGCCTCTATCTAGACAAGGATGCCTACTTGGCTAAGGCTCTTTCCGAGGCGATGCCTCTTTTCAATTCCTATCGTTCCCTCATTCTTTCCGACGACAAGATGAAGACGCTTCAGGCTCTTAAGGGGACAGGAATAAAGGCACCAAAGACCATCTCCGCTCCACTCTGCTATGTGGAAAATCCCGATCCTAGGGAAGTCACCTTCTTTCTCCATCAGGTAGAAAACATTTTGTCTTTCCCGCTTGTCTTCAAGGCTTGCCATGGATCCCTAGGAAAACAGGTCGCCCTCATCAAGGACAGGCATGAGCTCTTTTCCTGCTATCGACAAAACAGGCATATTCCTCATCTCTATGAAGAATACCTGCCGTACCATCCCGGGCACGATTACCGTCTCTTCGTCGTCGGTGAGAAAGTTGTCGCCGCCATGGAGCGGATCAACGAAAAGGACTTCCGTTCCAACATCGCCTTGGGCGGTAGGGGAGAGGACGTGACAAAGACGATTCCGGATGCCTATAAGGAAGTCGCCATCCGTGCTTCCAAAGAATTGGATCTTCTCTATGGCGGTATCGACATCGCCATCGGAAAGGATGGGGAACCGATCTTCTTGGAAGCCAACGGAAACGCCTTCTTCGATGAGATCGAGCGGGTGACGAAGGTCGATGTCGCCTCTCTTGTCGTCAACGAGGTCTTGGAAAGGCTGAAGAAGCCAAAGAAACGGACATCGAGAAAGAAGGACTGAGATGCCAGAGACGTTTTGGGGAACTGGAAATGCAGCTGAGGAAATTGAATCTTGAGGATGCCCGGAAGGAATACGCCTTCTTCCAGAACAACGAAGCGAATGACCATGGATTCTGCAACGAATACAAGAACGTTTCCTATGAGGAATTCCTTTTGCAGTCGATTCCCGAACGATTGGAGGCCGAGAAGGGGCTCCGTCTTAAGGAAGGCTATGTTCCCGATGTCTACTATTTCCTTTTCGATGACGAGGAGGAAATCGTCGGGGTCTACAAGCTGAGGCTGCAGCTGAACGATTTCCTGAGAGACGGCCCTGGCCATGTCGGTTACCTGATCGACAGGGACCATCGACAGAAAGGATACGGAAAAAAGGGGCTGGCGCTTCTAATCGACCTCATCAGGAAGGAGCATCTTGTCGAAGAGGACGAGCTTTATTTCGAGGCATACAACGACAACATTCCATCCATGAAGACGATTTTGGCCAATGGCGGCTATGTCCACCACAAGGACGGCAAATGCACCTATCTCCGGATAAGGCTTCGATAGCATCGATACAAAAAGCCCCTCCGACGGCAATCGGAGAGGCAAAGGATCAGAGACCCTCGACGAGGGTCTTTTTCAATGTCTTGGACCACTCGGCGCTATGGAGCCTCTGTTCCTTGCGCTGGCGACGTCTCTTCAGGACCTGTCTTCTTTCCACCTTGAGGCCAATTGCAAGGGCAACAAGGAGGACGACCGCAAGAAGGATGACGATATAGGACCAGAGGGGGAGGGAGGTGTTCTTGACCGCTTCCCACATCATCAGGAGGGAGGCGTTCTGCTGGGCACCGAAGTCGGCCATGACGGCAAGCCGCGGAAGGACGCTGCTATCGGGGTACTGGGTGTCGAACTGCCTGTCCTTTTCCGTTGCGGGAAGGTAGAAGATGGCTTCCTTGGAGGCATCGACACCCTCGCCAAGCGTTCCCTCGAAGAAGTAGGAGATATCCTTCAGGTAGTAGCTTTCCGCCTTCTCTTCCTCGCTCAGGGCGTAGACGGCCTTGGGGTCGACCATCGTCAGGCCATCCAGGGCAGAAGGATCCAGTTCGCCCGTGTCCCAATAGCGGATGTCGTACCAAGAACGGACGAGATCAAGGATTTCCTGTCCGGCGATGACGGGCGTGTAGCCGATATAGTTCATGTTGACGGCGGCGTTGTCCGGACGGGAGAGGAAGTCGACGAACTTCGCGGCCAGCTCCGGATTCTTCGCGTTCTTCGGGATGACCCAGCCATCGAACCAGATGTTGGCCCCGGCATCGGGAAGGAGGTACTTGAGGGTCGTCGGGACGAAGCCTTCCTCATCTTCGTGGAGGGCGTTGTTCTCGTCGGCAAGATCCATGGCGAAGGCGGCATCGCCCGACCAGGCGACATTGATGGCAAAGTACATGCCTCTGGCCATGTCCGTCTTTCCGGAATCGACCTCGAAGCCGAAGGCATTTTCCTTCAGGGCCTGGAGATCCTTCTCGACCCGGTCGAAGGTTTCCTGGTCGTGCATGTTGAAGAGCTGGGAGACCAATTCGTTGTAGGTGTCGGCATCATAGGTGCCGTTTTCGTATTTTTCCTTGAGCGTGGAGAAGCCCTCGTATTGCTTTCCGTCCAACTCAAAGTCTTGGTCGTAGGTCTTCATGATGCCCACGGCATAGGTGTCGCGCATCGAATCCTTGATGGCGAGGAGGTTCCTGTAGTCCTCGCTCCAGAGGCTCGTCCAGTCGGAGAGGTCCTCGCGCATCTTGTTCTCGTCGATTCCCCGTTCCACGATCCCGGAGAAGCCGGGGTTGTAGAGAAGGCCGAGCGTTCCCCACATGTATCCCCTGGCATAGTCGTTGACGTTGACGATGTTCCCGTCCTCGTCCTCGACCTCAATCGATTCGATCTTGGAACGGACGAAGGGAGAGACGTACTTGTCGTAGTTGGGGGTCGAGTCCTCCGGGAAGGGCTGGACGAGATCGTCGGCGATCATCTTCTGGATGACGTAGTCGGAAGGACAGATGATGTCGTACTCCGCCTTTCCCGTCTTCAGTTCGGCCAGCATCGTCTCGTTGGTGTCGAAGGCGGAATAGTTGACATGGACGTTGATGCCTTCTTCCAGCATCGCCTGCTCGAACAAAGTGATCAGGCCCTGCTCGCCTTCGTCGTTGGTATCGTTGTCGCCATTGAGGTCCTCGTCGTCCTGGATGTAGTCTTCCCAGTTGTAGACGTTGAGGACGACAGGCTCGCTGCTTCTTGCCCGAAGGAGCGTGGCATGGCTGTTTGCCGCCTCCTCAAGGGGAAGGGCATTTGCTCCAAGAAGGAGAAGGGCCAGAGCCATTGGCACGTACTTGGCTTTTCTGCGGTTCATTTCGTTGCCCTCCTCTTTGCGTGCTTTCCGAGCGTGTCCCTGTTCTTGGCATTGACCTTGATGGAATAGACGATGACGATGACAAGGACGATGAGGAAGATGAGTGTCGTCAGGGCGCGCATCTCGGGCGGAACGGCGCCTTTCTTGATCTTCGCCTGGACAAGGGTCGACAGCGTCTCGATCTGTGCCTGTCCGCTAAGAAGGCCAGGACCCCTGGTGAAGGCAGTGACGATGAAGTCGTCCAGGGAAAGTGTGAAGGAGAGAAGGAGGCCGGAGAGGATTCCGGGGACGATCTGGGGAACGACGACCTTGTGGATGGCCTTTGTCGGGGAGCATCCCAGATCCATCGCTGCCTCGAAGAGAGCAGGATCCATCTGCTGGAGCTTGGGCTTGACGTTGAGATAGACAAAGGGGATGGCAAGGACGCAGTGTCCGGCAAGGAGCGTCCAGAAGGAGAAGAGGGATTCGCCCCCGAAGAAGTTCTGCCCGAGGAAGACGAACATGACCGTCAGGGACATGGCAAGGACGATCTCGGCATTGACGACGGGTATCTGATTGATGTTCTCGACAAGGGAACGGAAGCCTTTCCTGCAATAGTAGACGCCGATGGCGCCGAGGGTCCCGATGACGGTCGAGACAAGGGCGGAAATGGCGGCAAGGATGAGGGTATTGCCAAGGGCGGTCATGATCTCGGCATCCCGGAAGAGGTCGGCATAGAGCTGGAGGGAGAAGCCTTGCCACTGGCCGGCAAGCTCGGCCGCGGTGAAGGAATAGACAATCAGGTAGAGGACGGGAAGATAAAGGAGAAGGAGGATAACGTAGATATAGCAATAGGACAGGATTTTCCTTACCATGACGAAGACCTCCTTTCCCCGCCGTCGCCCTGGAACTTGCGGGTGGCAAGCATGACCAGGAAGATGATGATCAGCATCAGCAGGGACATGAACGAACCGCCGTTCCAGTCGGAGTTGGAGAAGGAAAGGTAGATGGAGTTTCCGAAGAGCATGATCTTGCCTTCGCTAAGCGTATCGGAGATGACATAGGAGGAGATTGTCGGCATGAAGACCATCATGGCCGCGGATACGATTCCAGGCATCGCCTGGGGAATGATGGAACGCGTAAACGTGCGGAAAGGATTGCATCCAAGATCCTGGGCCGCCTCGATTTGGCTATGGTCGAGCTTGAGCATCGTCGAATAGAGAGGCAATACGGTGAAGGGAAGGTAGTTGAGAACCATGCCGATCATCGTGCAGAGAAGCGGATGTTCGCCGGTCGTCGTTCCCATCCACCCAAGGACCACGGAAAGAAGGTCTCTCAAGGCACCGGTACGGAGAACGAAATTGATCCACATCGGCATGACGAAGAGCATGACGAGCATGTAATTCTTGTTGATCTTCGGATTGGCGAGAAGATAGGAGAGCGGGAAGGCGATAAGAAGGCAGATGACGGTGTTGAGGATACCAATGAGGAGGGAGATGAGAAGGACGTTGAGCTTGACCGTCGAGGTGAAGAAGGACTTGAAGGCGTCAAGGGTGAAGTAGCCGTTGCTGTCGGTGAAGGCATAGTAGACGATGAAGAGGATCGGGACGAGGATGAAAAGGATGAGAAAGAGCGTGAAGGGCAGGGCGAGGGCCTTGCGGAAAGACTTATATCTCATAGTCCTCGATCTCTCCTTTCAGCTTCATCTTGATGTCTTCCTTGCGGACGGTAAGGCCGACGATATCGCCGGGATTGAAGGTGTAGGGCGTGGCGACGAAGAAGTCTTCCTCGTTCTCGGTGCGGACAAGGATGAGGTAGTGGTCGCCCTTATAGACGGCGGTGATGACCTCACCGGTGATGTTGGCTTCGGAAGTATCGTCGGAAATCTGGAGTGCCCTTGGGTCGATGGTGGCGATGACGTCCGCATTGGCGAAGTCATAGCGTTTCTTGTCATAGGTGACGATGCCGTCCTCGTCGACGCTGGAAGAGGCAAAGAGGCAGGAGAGGTCGCAATCGAATGGGGCATCGTCGATATAGACGCGATGGTCCTTTCCGATATAGCTGTCGGTATAGACGTTGAGATCGTTTGCCCTCTTCATCAGGTGGATGCCAGCCGGACGGATGTCCAGATAGATTGGCTTGTCCTGGTCGAAATCCTTGATGGACTGGGCGAGAAGCTCGTCGTGGCCGATCATGATGACGTATTGATAGTGGATGCCCTTGAAGACCTTGGCGGCGATGCGGCCCTGGATATAGTTTTCCTTGGGGAAGTCGGAGAGGTGGACATCTTCCGGACGGACGATGACATCGACCCTTTCGTTGACGGGGAAATCGTCCAGGCAGTCATAGGCGTGGTTGAGGAAGCGGACCTTCCTCGGGGCGATGACCGTCGCATTGTAGATGTTGGAGGAACCGATGAAGTCGGCGACAAAGGCGTTCTGCGGTTCGTTGTAGATTTCTTCGGGCGTTCCGATCTGCTGGATGACGCCATCGTTCATGACGATGATCGTGTCGGACATGGTCAAGGCCTCTTCCTGGTCGTGGGTGACGTAGATGAAGGTGATGCCAAGACGCTTGTGCATTTCCTTGAGTTCCAATTGCATGTCCTTGCGCATCTTGAGGTCCAGGGCGCCAAGGGGCTCGTCAAGAAGAAGGATGAGCGGTTCGCAGGTGATGGCCCTGGCGATGGCGACCCTTTGCTGCTGGCCGCCGGAAAGCGTCGAGATGTCCCTGTCTTCCAGCTCGTCGAGATCGACGACGGAGAGGGCATGAACGACTTTCTCGTCGATTTCCTGCTCGGTGAGATGGCGGAACTTGTAGGCCTGGACCGGAGTCTGCAGGACTTCCTGGAGCCGTGCCTGGAGTTCCTTGAGTCTCTTTTCCTTCTCTTCCTTGTCGATGATCTTGTCGTGGCGGATTCGGCGGATCTGGCTCTTGAGATCCTTGGCCTTTGCCTTGTCCACCTTCATGACGGGATGGCCTTCCTTGTCTTTCAAAGGCATCGGGATCTTCTTGTTGCGAAGGCCGAAGGCGACGTTGTCATAGACGTCGAGGTTCGGGAAGAGGGCGTAATGCTGGAAGACGGTATTGACCGGTCTCCGATAGGGCGGGATGGTCGTGATGTCCTTTCCATTGAGAAGGATATCGCCGGATGTCGGTATCTCGAAACCGGCAATCATGCGGAGCGTCGTAGACTTTCCGCATCCAGATGGTCCCAGAATGGTGACGAACTCGCCTTTCCGGATGTTGAGGTTCATCTTGTCGATGACGGTAGTGCCGTCGAAAATCTTCGTCACGTTCTTCATCTCGATGATGAAGGATGATTCGGATTTGCCCTGCAGCTGTTCCATTTGGTTTCCTCCCACTTTTTTCGTCAAAAATAAACGTCCAAAATATAGGGTCTCGACCCCCAAAATGCAATCCTTTTTTTCAAAAAAAATCCCCCTGAAAAACGCATTTGAAATATCTTTCGTTAATCTCATCAAGTTTTGAATCGAAAATCATTGACGGGAATTGTCAAAATCGCTAAAAGCGTATAGGAAAAAACCTTTTCCAATAAATGAAAGACGTCATGAAAAAAACACAAAAGGTCCTTTTCTCTCGCAATCGTAAAGAAACGGCGAGGAAAATGATGGGGCATTTTGCATCGAAATCTGCTATGATTCTCTTGCAAGTCATGGAGGTAGGAGAATGAAGGGAAACGATTATCAGGCATTCGTCTTCGACATGGACGGGACGATCGTCTCTTCCATCGAGGATATCGGCGATGCGGTCAATTATTCCCTTGCCTTCCATCACCTTCCGATACACCCCATGTCGGATTTCCCGGGCTATCTCGGAAACGGCTCCGTGAAGCTTATCCAACGGGCCTTGGGAAAGGAACATCAGGACTGTTTCCAGAAGGTCTTCGATACCTACTATGCCTATTATCTCGAGCATTTCTGCGTCAAGACGCATCCCTATGAAGGAATCGTCGAAAGCCTAAGCTGTGCCAAGAAGGAAGGCATCCTTCTTTTCGTCTATACCAACAAGCCCGAGAAGATAGCTCTCGAGGTGGCCGACAAGTGCTTCGGGAAGGGGTTCCTCGATGGCCTTGTCGGAATACCCCTTGGCGGCAAGGTCAAGCCCGATCCGGAAGCCTTTGTCGAAAGGGTCATGAAACCCTATCATCTCGATCCAAAACGTTGTGCCTACTTCGGGGATTCCGTCACCGACATCTTGACCGCCAGGAACCTTTCCATCGAAAAGGCCTATGCCGTTTCTTGGGGCTATGTTCCAAGAGAAAGGCTTCTTGAGTCGAAACCTTATCGCCTGCTTGAGAACCCACTTCAGATCAAGGACGTAGCCCAAGGACTTCTCTAGGCCCTGTTTTGGAGGTCGGATAGATTCGGTGCCTGGCCTAGCCAGGCCTTTTTCGTTTCATCTAAGGGAGCAAAGCGATAAGGGTGGAAGCCGGTGATGTTGCTTGCCGCTCTTAGCATGGCAATCTTCATCGCCTGGTATTTTCCGATTGGACTGGTGTTGAAGTCCGGGACGGGATCCTGTTTCAGGTCGAGGGAGTAGAGATAGGGATCAAGAGTGAATTCCGTTCCGAAGCTTTCCGCCAGTGTCTTGGAAAGGAAGACATCGGATGCATTGTATCCGCCTCCGTTGAGGAAGACGGGGAGGTTGACATAGTGGCTTCCTTCCCTTTCGACCAGGACATGGGATTGTTGTTCCGCAATCATTTTCTTCAGGGGCAGGTAGTCGTCCTCGGTGACGGAGACGGAAAAGCCATCGCCAAGTCCGCCATGGGCAAGGATGAGCGAGGCGATGTTCTCTAGAAGCAGGGACTCAAAGGAAAGGTCGTCGAATTTCTTCCAGTCATAGAAACGGCAATCCCCTTCAAGGCTAAGCAAGACGGGATAGGAGGTCCTTGCCATGTTCGAAGGCTGGACATCGCCAAAATACATGCCCGTGATGAGGGAGAGCAGCGAGGTGATATTGGAATGGAGGAAGCTTCCCTGCGGAATCGTGTCCAGGAAGAGGGCGGAAATGCCGGAGTTGTAGAAGAAGCAGTCCGAAATCGCCGTCGTTCCTTTATAGACCTTGTTTCCCGAGCCATCGAAGAAACCTTCCGTGTTGGTCAGGCTGTCAGCAATCGTCGGGATTGCGTTGGCATAGTCTTCCTTGGAATAAAGCCCTTCGTCCACCCCGACGAATTCGTTGGCCTGGGTGTTGTAGATGGCTCCGTAGGAAAGAAGGGAATCGGCTTTGTAATTGAAGTCCTGAAGGGATTCCAGGCTCTGTCGGGAAAGATAGTCCTTTGCCGTCGTTCTGTGCTTGACGCCGTTCCCGTCCGTATAGACGACTTCCTTGTCTTCGTTGACCTCGTTGAATTCGTTCGCCCCCAGCTTGACGAGGAATTCCATCGCATTCTGGAGAAGGCAGTTTTCGACTGTCAGGCCTTGGCTGGAATAGCTTCGCAGGACGTTTCTTCCTTTCTCGATGACGGAATTCTGGACACGGACATTGTCGCCGTTGACTTCGAGGACGGTTCCCGTATAGGCGAGGTTCGTGAGATTCCCGGCGATATTGTCGGCGTTTGCGAAATGGACATCGTCCAAGGTGATATCGTCTCCATCCACGTAGAAGCCGACATTGTCCTGGCCATAGAGGGCGAAGATGGGAAGGCCACCATTGGTAATGCTTGTTCCGGGCGTGTTGGGGTCGCCAAGACTGACGTAGAGAAGCGGGCCCCGATAGAGGTCGCTTTCACCGAGGATTGCATTGGTCGTCTGGTTTCCGAGACTGTCGGTGATGGTCTGCTCCTGGGACGGATAGCAAAGGTCGTGAAGGTTTATCTCGAAGCCGTTTCCATGGAAGTCCTTCTGGATGTGGACGGCGGCATAGCGGAGCAAGGAGACGGGTGTCTCCGGTTTCTTCTCGTTCCAGAAGTCGAGATAGGTATGGTCATAGGTTGTCGTGAAGCGATAGAGGTCGGAAGGTTCAAACGGACGTGGAGAAGTTCCTGACATATGGCCAAATAAGGAAGCACCTTTGTCGGAAAGGACAAGGTTGCCGTCATTGTCGATAATGGCGGACCCATCGGAAGTCGTTTCATATGTTCTTTCGAAATTGAGAAGATTCTTTCTTAGGACAATAGGGATTCCCGTTGCGGAGTCATTCGTTGCTGCCATCAAGTCGTCATAATCATAGACATTCATGGCTTCCTCGATGGCAAAGGCAATCGTCCCGTTTCCTTTGGAAGAGACGGGATTGATGAAGGTGACGGAAGCTTCCCCTTCCTCAAGGAGTGTGATTTCATGGTTGGGAAGGTCGACTTCCACGTTTGGACTGCTTTCGATTTTGATCTCGTTTTCCTGGAAACTTGAGGTTCCGAAAATCTCGATGTCAAACGAGAGGGTCGCATCGGGAGTCTTTCTATCATAGGCATCGACGCTATCGTAGAGACCGACATGGTTGATTCCGGAGATGGATTGGCTCGAGAAGGGGATCGTCGGGGTGATGATGATGGCTCCGGAATCGCCGACGATACGGGCAAGGAAATAGTCGGAGACGTTTCCTTTTTGGTTTCGGCATTCCACACGGCACGTTCCTTCATCGTGGAAGACGAGATAGTTATCCTCGCCTTCTTTCTCGATTGTCGCAATGTCGCTTTCCTCTTTCGTCACGGGATCCAAGCTCGACCAGACGAGGTCATTTCCATCGCTTAGAGGATAGCGTTCATCATAGACGGGATTGGCCTTCAGAAGTGTCCTTCTCTGGGAAAGGGAGAAGGGATTTTCTTCGCCGCTTTGGTACTCCCAGCTTATTCCCGTGATGTCCGTCTCAACCGACCGGATGATGACTGTCGAGGTGACGAAGGCAAAGATGGCGATGAGGAAGGGAAGGAAAAGGAGGAAGATGATGGCTTTCTTTCTCATGATTGGGCCTCCTTTTCATATCGCAGGAATAGTTTCTCCGTCTTCAGGAAAAAGAGCAGGAAAAGAACTCCGGAAAGAATTAGGAGAAGAATCAGCGCACAGAGATAGAACGTCAGGACGCTTTGACTGTTGAAGGGCTTCAGGAGGGAAAGAAGGAAGGAAAAGGCAAGGAAAATAACGGGAAGGAGGAAATCGACGACGAGCGAAAGGAAATCGCCTTTCTTCATCCTCAAGTCCAAATGGATCGAGGAGAAGGAGAGGGCAAGAAGGAAGACAAGGCCGATGGGAAGGAGGAAGGCAAAGGAAAGGGCGGAAATCTCGTTCGTCGAGACCAACACGATGATGGCGACAAGATAGGAAACAGCGGAGAAGAGGAAGGGGACGAAAAGCTTGACCAGGAGCTGCTTTCTCGGGGATACGGGCAAGGTCTTCATCGTAACGATGTTGTTTCCTTCTTTCTTCAGGGAAAGGGAGGAGGTGGCATTGATGACGGCAAGGAAGAGAAGGATCAGAAGGGAATCCATAAACAAAAGGAAGTTCGGAAAGAGCGTCTGGATGAAGCTGAGGTTTCCCGTATGGAAGATGACGTTGATTGCCGAGACGACCAAATAAATCAGGAATGGCTCCACGGCAACAAGGGAAATGAAGGAAAAGAAGCCATCGCTTCGGCTTAGGACAAGGGAGAGCTCCTTCTTGACCAAGGCCATGAAAGGCGTGTCCAATGTGACAGGAAGGACCAGGAAATCCTTTCTCTCCTCCCCCTTTACGCCTTGACGATAGTAACGTTCCAAATAGGGATAGAAGATAGGTAAGGAAAGAAGGGGAAAGCCAATCGTCATCAAAAGGAACCAAAGGAAGGCGATGGCGCTTTCCGTGAGCAAAGTCTGGGAAAGAAAGGATGTCGGGACAAGGTATCGGGCGATATGGGACATGGATTCCATCCTTTCCGTGGTGAAGAGCATGTCCAACGAGGAATTCTGAATCAGATCGACGAAGAGACCGAGGAACAAGGAATAAAGATAGGCAAGAAGGAAGGAGATGGCGATGGTAAAGAGGAAGGCAAGGATGGGATAGCGCTTGAGGAAAAGGTAAAGGACGCGGTAAGGAAGGAGGAAAAGAAGGGCAATGCCAGTCAGAAGCACGGCGAACAAAGGAAGGAAAAGCAGGAGAAGGAAATAGAAAATACCACCGCTTCCGGATTCGGCACCATAGACGATGGATAACGGAAAATAGGTGATGAAAAGGAACAAGGCATTTCGAAGAAGAGAGTAAAGCGTTTTTGAAATAAGAATATCCTTCCTCGATACGGGCCTCGATCCCAGGATTATCCTTTCCTTCTCGTTTTGGAAAAATGTCTTGTGCATCGTCGGGACAGCAAAGACGATGCCGAGAACAAAGACGAAGAAGAGGACGAAATCGTAGAAGGAGCGGTTGAATCCGGAATAGATGGCAAGCTGTCCATAGAGCCTGTCGTAGACGAAACAGAGGATGGTCACGAGAAGTCCGGCAAAAAGGACGGTCGATGCTATCGACAGGATTCTTTTCGTGCCGCGTTTATGGAAGACGGAAGAGGAGAACAGTTCCCGCTTAAATAACGTCCGGATCATTTTCCTCTTCCTTTTCCTTGGCGTTTTCCAGGAAGTACTGGTTGAGATGGTAGCGTTCCCTCGGGTTTTCTTTCAAAGAGAAGATCTTTTGGATCGTTCCCTTGTTGATGATGGCAACCCTGTCGCACAGACGGGCGATGAGGTCGATGTTGTGGCTTGCCACGAAGACGGTCTTGTCGTGATCGGCAAATTCCCGCATCATCCGGCACAGCTCGTTGGACGTGAAGGCATCCAGTCCAACGGTTGGTTCATCAAGAATCCAGATCTTCGGGTTGTGAATCAGAGAGGCAATCAAGCAGAGCTTTTGCTTCATTCCGTGGGAGTATTCCTTGATTGGTCTATAGAGATCGTTCATGGAAAGATCGAGACGTTTTGCCAAATATTCGAAATTCGTCTTGAAACGATTCTTGTTTATCCTGTAGATGGAGGCGATGAATTCCACGTAGCCAAGCCCACTCATCTCCTCATAGCTTGTCGGTTCGCTCGTGACATAGCCAAAGGTTTCCTTGGCCTTGTTGGCTTCCTTGCGGATATCAAATCCGCCAATCTGGATCGTTCCGCTTTGGAAATCCTTGATTCCGATGGAGCATTCGATGGTGGTTGACTTTCCGACGCCGTTCTTTCCGATGAATCCGAAAAGCTCGCCTTCATAGACATCAAGGTCTATACCCTTAAGGACTTCATGTGTTCCGTAGCTCTTGTGGAGGGAGTGGATGGCGATTGCGATATGTTTTTCTGCTTCAGGCATTTTCAGCAGCTCCTTTGAGAGTCCAAACGTTGTTTGAAAAGCTTAACGAGTATAGACGTGTTCGAGAATCACCAGTATCTCCACCTGCGTAACGGTATAAATATGTTGTGGCAGTGTTGCCGTTTATTGAATCTTGGACATAAACAAAACTTCCTCTGTAAAAAACATTAATCGGCCGATTGAAAGTTAACCCGTCACCATAGTCTGTGCCGTTGATAGAAATATAGTTTCCGTTGTTGGTTACTTGGAAAAAGGAACCAGAAAGATCGTCTGGGGAATCGGCGGATGTTTGAAGATTCACTGTACCATAGAAATTGGCTTTATTTGTTTTGTCCCATGAGTGTGACCAAGAATAATCAGGAATAAATGCATAGGTTGATGTTCCATTGTCAATCAAACCAGTGATTGAGTCATAGTGATATTCCGGTTTGTTAGACAAAGAAATTCCAGCGGATGATTCTGGGGTAACGCTAGATGAGGAAGAACCGCCCACAACGGAATAGTCGACTGTCGTTACATCAACCAACACTTCGCGTTCTGTGTTCATTAGCGGTGGTGTATAGAACCCTCGAACATAGAAATAGTTTTGCCCTATGGATGTCTTTCCAGGAGCCGTGTTTGGTCCAAGCATAAAATAATTACCAAATAAACTAACCTTTCGATGAGAAGAAATAGAATTCCAGTCATTTATTGATCTTCTGAAGGCGGACATGTTTTCAATATCCATCATGCCCCCAAAACGAAAAGAATGGTACATAGGTATGAGATTATTAGAAGAGTCCCGATTTTCTCTAAATATAATTTTTCCATCGAAATCGGCATAGGCAGGAGTTGCTGCAAGAGATTTCCAAAGAGGCGCATAGGAAGAATTCGAGAGGAGATTCGTGTTTCTTGCATCATAGAGAGGATAATTTGTTGTTCCAGGTTCGGAATAATAAAAGGTGTCCAGAAAAGTCAATCCACCAACGCTTTGGTATGTCTGATAATCAATAAATGAGTCGTTGTTTGTCATTAAATCTGCCGAAGAATAGGAAAGAATCAAATTGCTATTTCTATCAAAATCCAAATAGGAACCGGCCATAAACACGATTTCTTGGTTGAGATAAATCGTTGAATTTAAGATATGGGCTTTGAAATAAAAGGGCAGGAAAAACTGATATTTCCGTGAATCCATCGTAATATGATTTCCAGCGACATTAAAATCCAAGAGCCAGTTGGCAAAAGTCAATTCAGCATTTTCAATATAGTAATGGATTTCTTGATTGAACAAGTCAGATGCATATTTTGTCAATGACTCGTTATAGCGGACATCTCGTATTATTTTCCCGTTTGATAGTTGAAGAAGGTTATTTTCTTCATTGGCGGCTCCTATAAATGAAACCAATCCGGTGACACCTAAACAGACATTTCCATTATTCCCAAGGCCTATATTGGTGATTCCGGCAAGATCAACCTTATATTCTCCGCTAAAATATGAGCCGGCATAAAAAACAATTTTGCAGTCCAAATAGGGGCATCTGTAGAAATTAAAAGGAGAATTGTTGTTGAAAAAAGATACTGGAGCCGACATTGGGAGAAAAACATCCTCTATCACAAAAGGGGATTGAAGGCTGGAGCCAGGAAGCATTATAAGAGTTCCAAAAGAACTTGAATCGTTGAATCTTGAACTATCGGTAATAGACCCATAGGAGATGATTTTGCTCCCATTGGGCATGATAAGATCATATCCGTTTAAGTCAATTTCACAATAATTGCCAATGATAAAACCTTGATATCCAGATTGGGAAAAATCTAAGTTGTTGCCAAAATAGCCTGTGATTCCTCCCAACGTTATGTTAGCGCTGAAAATGATATCGTTTTGTAATGAAAAACGCGTGACACAATAGTTTCGAGAATAAGAGTTAGCAGACGAATTATATGTTTTGGTTCCACTATTTGAGGATGCGTTTTGATATTTATACGGGGTTCTTTTTGAAGAATCACCGCCTTCGGAGGAGTTGGCTTCGGGATTTGAAAGTCCTATCGTTGAATCTCCGCCATAGGAAATGAATTTGTCACTGCTATCATGATAGCCATATCCGTTGGTTTGATTTTTAAGCCACGAGTCATCTTTATGTGATAATCTGTAATTAACAGAATTCCCCCGTGCCATATCAGCATCCCTTGTTTGTTTGACATGAGATGTCAAGAAATATTGCCCATTTGTAAAGCTTGGTGTAATGCCGGCATTTTTTTCCGAAGCCGTAATTCCCATCACCCTTGTCTCAACGCTTTGATTGTATCCTTCTGATGTTAGATGAATGATATTGTCCGGCGTTCCGATGAATTGTTCGCCGTAATCAAGTGTTTCGTCATAGGTGCTTTGTAGTGTTGTCGTCTGGTACGTGGATTCCGTTCTTGAGGCAAAGCTGGTATTGTTGGCACCCAAACAGCTGGCGCTTACCGTATTCGTATAATTCGCTGCCGTGCCTGTGAGAAGCATATCTTCCGTCACATCAATATGCTTGCTTAGGGACTGCCCGTTATAGGTGCCGCCGCTTGCCTTCCAGGAAAGATATTGATTGCCTGAGACATACATTGTGTTGGGGTCGTTGTTCGTGGCATCGGCAAGATCGGCCATGCTCAAAATATAGCCATCCTCAAAATAGCGTGTCGTTGTTTCTTCCGTGGCGGTGTTTTGGAAGGTAACCTTGTGGTAGTCCTTATTGGTATCCTTGTTTTCGTCGACATTGCTCACACCGGTTTCGGGACCATCTTCCTGAATCTGATACCCGGCATAGCCATTTGTGATAGGCATGATGAGGAAGGTCAGGAAGAGAAATGTTTTCAAGAGTTTCTGTTTCATGGTCTTTAGACTCCTTTCGAGGTGGTGATGGATAGAGTCACGCCAGAGAAGTCCGCCAAGGTCAGGTTTTCCATTTTGGATAGGTCAAAATCCAATACCAAGGAATACTTGTTCATGGTGGCGATATAAGTCGTCAGGACATCGGCGAAGGAATAGAGATAGTAGTCATCGGGAATGGTGGCACCGCCCAAGGTATGATCGGTGATGAGTACGGAAAGGGTGATTGTCTTGTTTGCGGTGTCTCCCTTGAGATAGGTTCTTTCGGTCCCGCTTTCGGAAATGCGATTGTTTTCCACATGCCAATTGGATAAAGGAAGGGTGAGATCCTCATTCGGATTTGAAATGGGCCGATATTGGAAATAGGCATCGGCATTGTCGACAAGGGCGTTGATGTCGACAGTGGCGCTTTCGGGGAAGGAAAAGACGAAATCGATCGTCCCGGTGCATCCAGCATTTCCGCCAATTGAGTTGTTTATCTGTGCCAAAACGACAGATGCCTTTTCTGTAGTCGTGAAGGAAATGGTGAAATTGTCTTTATCAGTACTTCCTATGCCATCGGTATCAATCGTGTTTTGCAAATCCATCAATTCGTTTCCGTCGGAATAATAGTGGATTCCTTCGCAGGATATGGTCGTGAAAAGATAGTTGAGATAGCTTGGGACAGTTGTCACTTGTATGGCTCCAGGGTTTGTGCTTGCGCCGGAGATGTTGCCTGTCACGGAAAAAGCGGCAAAGGAAACGGACATGGTCATGAGGATGCCGGTAGCCAGAATCAAAGACAATGTCCTTTTTCTCATGTTTAGTTCTCCTCAAAGCATGCGAATAGCCTTGTGTATTGTTTTGTGACAGGAGTCAGGTCCGTGAATTTCCCCGCCCTAGGATCGTTAGGCCCTTGGGCGGAGGTGTACCATCCGATGAAGGTGGCCCCGTCCTTGGAAGCGGTCGGTATTTGGCTGATGTCGAGGCTTTCTCCCTTCAGACAGGTGACCCGGGAAAGATAGGAGCCATCCAGGATGCCGCCATTCGTCGTGGCATCGAACTCGACCGTGCAGGGAATCGTCTCATTCTTCAGATTTGCGATGAGATCCCAAGTGAAACCATTGAAAAGATAGATGGCAAAGTTGGTGAGGTCATAATAGAAGTCGCCCTGCTTTGCCTGCATGGAAATCTCGAATGTGGGTTCGCCGTTCCCGCTGAACCACTTCGTCGATTCGGGCATCGGGAATTCCAGGACGTCGATGTTTTCCTGATTGGGGTCATCGGTATATGTGACATAGATGTAATAGGTTCCGTTGGCGCTTTGAGTCGTGATGCTGGAAATCCCTCTTCCGTCCTCGCCGTCGTTCCCCTTGATATACGGTATTGTGATTGTTGTCGGGTTCTTGCCTTCGTCGGTGTAGGAAATGGTGATCGTCGTGTTTCCTTCCTCGTCTCTCGTGCTTTCGATGTTCTCGATTCCGATGCCATCCTTCCCGTTCTGGAGAACGAACTGTTTTTCCGTGCCGTCCGTCAGGCGAATGGTGACCGTTGTCGTTTCGGTGGTGCTATCGAAGTCGGTAAGGATTTCCTCTATGCTGACGGCATCTTCAAGTTCGATACGCTCCTGTTCCATCGTCTCGTCCGTGAAGGTGATGACGAGATAGGTCTTCCCGGTTTCAGGGTCGGTAACCTTCTCGATCTTTTCGATTCCGTTGCCAATTGGTCCCTGAGGTCCCATTTCTCCATTCTCCGGCGCAGGTATGGTGAATTCGACAGGTTGGTAATAGTCATCGGTGAAGGTGATGGTAATGGTGGTGTTCCCTTCCTCGTCCATCTTCGTCGCGATGTTCTCGATCTGCATTCCGCCATCGTCAAAGAAGGACCCGCAGGAGGTCAACGGCAACAGGAAGAGGAAGGCAAGGATGAAGAGCCTAAGACGTCTAAAGATTCTTTTCATGTTGGCCTCCTATCTTCAGGAATGGAACGTTCGTGACGAAGTCAATGCCATCCTCTTCTTCCTGGATGTTGGCATGGCAGAGAGGACAATGGCCGTCAATCGCCGGGGAGTGGCAGATGGGACAGATGCCATCCTTTTCTCTCTTGGTCAGTGCCGTCCAGGAGACGATGAAGGAAAGAAGATCGTTGACTTCGAGGAAGGAGAACGTCCTTTCGTCTTTTCCGTTTCGGATCGTCAACGCCGGGAAGAAGAAACTGAAGCCGACTTCCAAGGCATAGAGAGTCTTCTTGTCGCCATGACGGATCTCGATTGTCATATCCTCGTCTGTCCGGAGCCTGTACTCCATTCTTCCGTCTGTTCCGACAAGGAATCCGTCTTTCTCCACGGCATGGAGTCTTTCGTGGAAGAGGGCAAGGAGGTTCTTCCGGAATTCTTTTCTCATGAGTCTTCTTTCGTCTTGTCTTCTGAGGAAGAAGTCGAGGCAGGTTCGGTAATCCTTCTGCTCCATGAGAAGATTTGTCGGTTCGACGCTTTCGAAGGGACGGAGAGGGATTCCCATTCCATCGGCGGCCTTCTTGAGGAATGCTGCCTTTCGATAGAGGGCAAAAAGGTTGTTCGTGATATCTTCCGTTCCCCTTTTTTTGGAATCCTCATCCTTGAGAAAGTCGTCAAGGAGACGGATCGTTCCATAGGGGCCATAGGAGATACCGTTCTTAAGGAAGGGGAGGAAGGAATCGCCCCTGCGGATGAAATCCAATGCCTTTTCGGAGTCCTTTGCTATTAGGCTGAGGACGAAGAGGGCAAAGCGATTCTCGTAGGTATCAAAACTCTCCTCCGGCATTTCGTCATAGGCTTTTTCAAGGGACAGCCTTCCACTGGAATCCCGTCGGAAGAGCCGAGGATCCCGATAAGTCTTTTCCATGAGGGAGCGGTCGTAGTGTCGGATCTGCTCGATTCGGGAAAGCTGTTCCGAAGCGAAAAGGCGAGATTTCTGGAGACGAAGGATATTCTCGATTGCCTCCAGGACGAGCCGATGATTGGCAAGCCTGTCCTTTATGACAAGGGGGCTATCCCTGCCATCGGACTTTCTTTCCGCGATCATAAACCGATCCTCTGGATTGTCCTTTCGATCTGCTTTCTGGAAAGAGAGAAAGATTCCTTTCCGTAGAGGGCATCGATCTTTTCGAGAAGACGCCTCAAGGAGAGGCCAAGGGAGGAATCCATCCTTCCTTGGAGTTTTCTTAGGACCTTTGTGGCAAAGAGGTAGTCGAGGAGTTCCTCCTTCTTTCTTCCCATTGCCTGATAGACGGGAACCATCTTGTCGATTTGACGAAGGAGACGGTTTCCGATGGCAATGGCGAATTCCGTTTCCATGAAGGCGAGCAAATCGAGGAAAGCTTTTCTATCGTTCTCATCGAAGCGAAGGTCCATGTCTTCTTCCGCCTTGGCAAAGAGGTCGCTTAGGCCATCATAGGAAAGCAGGATGGGATTGACATCCTTTTCGACCACGATTTCCCGTTGATAGTTCTCGAAATCGATGACGATGGCACGGTCGATGACCTTGTCCGTGACCGTATAGGTCGAATCGTCCTTGTTGCACGTTCCGACGAAGTAGGTGTTGGGAAGGAGGTCGATGCATCCATTGCGAAGATGCCTTGGGCAATCGTAGTCATCCGGAAGCGAGAGAAGGGGAATGCGTCTTTCGTCCTCCGGGAATTCCAGGACGGAAAGGAAGTCGGCGAAGTAGTACTCGACACGGGAGATGTTCATCTCGTCGAGGACCATCAGGTTGAGACGGCTAGAAGAATAGGACGCCTGGTAGAGCCTTCTTAGGAAGGGTGTCTCCATGTATTTCCTCGTGAATTCGTTGTAATAGCCAAGAAGGTCGGATTTCTCTTTGTAGGTCACTTGGATTGATTCGAAGAAAGCTTCCTCGCCGATGAACTTGGCAAAATATCTTGGGAGGGAGGACTTTCCGGTTCCGGAGATGCCTTCCAGGATGATGAGATGGGTGGCATTCATCGCCGAGACAAAGAGGGCAAGCTCCTTTTTCTCATAGAAGAGATGTTCTTTCTTCGCAAGATAGGCCTGCAAGTCATCGATGAGAGAGGAAAGGGTAATGTTGGGACTATCCATGGCGACGAAGTTGGCCGATACGTTTGCCTCGTCAATCTGTGAGAGGGCGGGGAAAAGCTTTTCCTTTTCGGGAAGGACGACCTCGTCATGATTTTCTTGAGTTGGAACAACCTTTAATTCAATTGGTGAATCGCTTGCGATAGTTCCTTCTGTAGGGTCGTTTTTCCCGGATGAATTGGCTTGAACTGTCGTTTTTTTGGAATCAACTTCCCCGAAGGAGGAGACGACATCCTTTCCATCATCCTGAAGTTCACCGGGTTCTTCCTTTTCCTCTTTCTCGATTTCCTGCCTTTCCTTCTCTTCTTTCCTGATTTGCTCCTGGCTGTAGCTTGTGAGATTGACCTTGGCAAATCCGATGCAATAGACGCAGATACCGATGAGCGCGAAGACGAAAAGGCCAAGGATGACGAAGAAGAGGGCGGATAGGACAATGACCTGACTGACGAAGGTCATCGTCGTCGGATAGCTATCCATGCCGACGGCAAGATGGAAGAGGCTTCCAAGGCCGAGGGAGAGGGCGACTGCGACAAGGAAGGCGATTCCATAATAAAGCCATGCCTTTCTCGAATAGACCTTCTCGCCGTGACGCCTCATCCAATACATGATGTAGCAACAGGCCATGTCGAAGAGGACGATGTAGACAAGGATAAAGATGAGCATCAGCCACATGATCGGCGTTGCCGCAATTGCCGGGAATCCGAAGAGGGCTCCCAGTGCGGCAATGGGATTGGTCCTGGCAAAGATCGTATAGCTTGCATCCAGCCCGAAGGCCGTGACCAAGGCGATGACGGCATAGAATACCGCTAGGCATATGCTCAGCTTGTTGGCCCTTGTCAGCTTGTTCTCCATAGTCACCTTTCACTTTCCGGAAGAGCTATCCTTTCCTTGTCGATGAGAAGATAGCTTTCCCCTTCATATTCCTTTTCTTCGTTGTAATCGTATTCGCCTTCCTTTACGACCAATGTCCCGTCTTCCGAAACGATCTCATATTCCTTTGCTTTCCCTACTTTTTCGAAAAGCATTGCCTTCCGTTCCTCTTCCTTCTTCTGCTGGATACGCATGCACTGATCATAGAGGATAAGGACATAGAGGATTCCGCAGAAAGCAAGGATGCCATAGTTGGATTGGACGAAGAGGACGAGGATTCCTAGCTTCGGTATTCGGAAGTGCGTGTAGACACCGACCAGATTGTCCATCGTCACCATGGTCGGATCGCTCGTATCGTTGGCATCGCCTCTCGTGACAAGGAAATTCTCCTTCTTTTCGATGACCCGGTGGACGATTGGTCTTCCTTCCTCATCAATATAGCAAACGATGTCGTAAAGCTGGATTTCATCCAAGGAGTCGACACGTCTAACGGCAATCATGTCGTTGACCTGAATCTGGTCATTAAGATTATTTTTGAAGAGATAGTCGTTTCTTTCGTTCTTCTCCGACATGGAGCCTGTCACGATGACCATCGTCTCATATGGAAGATGGAAGGCATTGATGACGCGGGTCGTCAGAGAAAGAAGGAAGAACAAAGATAAGACGATTACAAGAACATCCAGAAGGATGCCGGCAATCTTGCGTATCCTCCTGGATGTCCGATTCTTCTCTTTTTCTTCTTCGAGATGCACTCCGTAGACAAGATAGGCATCTCTTTTCCCTTTCTTCACTTCCTCGATACTCTTTTTGACATAGTAGATAAGCAGGCAGGTCAAGCCGGCAAGAAAGAACAGCGTTATGGCGAGGACGATCCAAAAGAGGTTCATATCAATGGGAGGGGTTAAGCGGTGGCGTCAGTGACCGTAACGACAAATTTAATCGTTGTTGCCTGAAGAGCTGTGTTGAAGGCATTCATAGCAGTGCTAATTGTTTCCTTGTCTTCTTCGGCAGAATAGAAGGCAACAGGATCGGTGTTACCGAATTTTTCACCCCAACCAAAAGTAAAGGTGTAGTTGAGAGATTCGGCAAAGGTCTTACTCAGCGAGGTTGGATCGGGAAGAGTGATGTAGCCTGAGGTTACTGCATTTCCTTCTCCATCAGCAGAGACCGTGACGGTAATGTTCTTTCCCGATAAATCTTCGCCTCCAGTGGCAGTGACATCAATTTGAAGATCTAAGTTGGCCTCCGGGATTCCGTCATATTGGAGAACCGCATTGTCCGTATCGGCTGTGGTAGGATAGAAGGCTAATTTCTCGTTTTCATGAATGGTGGCAGTGATGTCATAGCTTTCGTCCACAATGATGACTGGTTCAAGCTGAGTGTCTCCAGGGTTGGTGATGTTGGTATCGGCGAGAACGTATCCGGCAAACGCAGCCGTGCCGACTCCGGCAAGCCCGAACAAGAGACCGAGGGTGAGGAAGAGTTTCTTCCGATTCTTCTTCTCCTTCATGGTTTTTCAACCTCCTTTTTGGTCGCTTCATTCTAATCTATCAAAATAGGCGATTCAATCAATTACAAATTTACGAAAACGAAAATGCGGAGGGGGGTTATGTGAAAAGATAAAGGAAATTTTGCAATATAAGTATTTATTTATTCCACTTTTGGTTTTTGACTTTTACGTTGTTCTTGTTTTGAAAAGGCAAAAGCTGTTTTAAGAAAGGACACGCCTTAAATTGTAAATACTGCAAGAGAACTTTCGAAACTTGGGATATGTCGGCGCAATATGGCACTTAGTCCAATTTTGAATGATTCCGTCGAATCCATGGATAGATGCCCCATTCGATGGGATCAGGTTCGTAGTAGCGGAAGAGAGAACGGTTGATGGTATAGAAGGCAAAGGAGAGGAGGATGGCCAATGCCAGGATGAAGACCGTCGTTAGGCTTTGGACAAGAGGGGAGACTATCATCTCCGGGAAGATATAGCTAAGCAATGTTCCGTCGACCATCTTGAGGACGACGTAGCTTCCTTTCGGGATGCCGGGATAGAGGATGTCTTCCTTGACGAGATAGGCAAAGAGAAGGACAAGGAGGATGCCTGTCGTGGAATAAAGCAATGCCCGTTTCTTGTAGCGCCTTATGCCAAAGAGCATGACAAGGCCGCAGAAGAGAAGGAGACCATGAATTACCATGCCCTGGATGATCGTGAACTCGTCGAGTCCGGACATCATCGAGTCTGGACTTGCCATGGCACCGATGAAATAGCCAATGGCACAGACCGTGGAAAGGAAGCCGGCGAAGAACTGAAGCTGCGGAATGCCGGAAAGAAGGATACCGGCCTGGGTAAAGTAGGCGATATGGCTGATTTCGATGGGATAGACCGATTGGCCGTCGATGGCATAATAGGAAAACTGGATGGCACGATAGATGCCAAGCGAAAGGGCGACGATGAAGACGATAGGAAGGGCGATGCGTCTCTTCATCAAAGGAATGGACAAAAGGGCAAGGACAAGGAAGATGCCGATGATGAGGAGGCGATAAGACATATGATCCATAATGGCACTCCTTTTTCAATGAAAGCACAAAAACGAAAGGATGGAAAGGAAAATCATGAATCCCCAACAATCCAAAACGGAGATTCCGAAATGAAATATGGAAAACGAAAAGAACGAAAATGACGATAGCATCCGCATAAATCAGCCTTTCCCGAAAACAAAGAAGGAAATCCATCATGACGGCAATTTCCTTGTTGCAACATCAAGAGGGCGACATTAGAATATTTCCTAATAATTTGAGAGGTTCCACATGATCGTAATCACAGGACCGTCGGCTTCCGGAAAGACCGCAACGTGCCTCTTCCTTCAAGCCCATTTCGGAATTCGCAAGGTCGTCACCCATACGACACGTCCGCTGCGTACTGGGGAAAAGGACGGCATCGACTACCATTTCGTCGACAAGGAAGAATTCCTGAGGATGAAGGAAAACGACGAATTCGTCGAGACGGTCTTTTACAATGGAAACTACTATGGAACCTCCCGCAAGGAAGTCCGCATCGACAAGTGCCTTGCCGTCGAGCTCAACGGCGCCAAGGTCTACAAGTCCCTGGATGACCCAAGGATCGTTCTCTTCTATCTTTGTGCCAACGAGAAGCAGAGAGAGGAGAGGATGAAGGAAAGGGGCGATGCCCCGGAGAAGATCGCTGCCCGTCTTGTCAACGACAGGGATGCCTTCCAGATGGACGAGGACATGAAGGAAATGGTCGATTGCTTCATCGATACGGAAAAGCATGACCTTGAGGAGGTCAGCCGCATCATCTTCGCCAAGTATCTCGAGATCCTCAAGGAACGGAACATCGAATTCCATCCGGATTGCCAGGACTAGCCGATAAATCTTGAGCTGTCGCCCCTTGTTATGAGGGGCTTTTTCAATGTTGGGAGATAAAAAGCAACCTCTTTCTAAATAAGATGAATGGAATAAGTATTAAAGACGATAAAAAAAGAAAAGAAAATCAAAAGCCGTACCGATAAAATACATAAATATCATGACATTGTTTTGTCAAACTATCTCTATTGGACAAGGAAAGTCCAATCCTTTTCGACCGGGATTCGGAGATGAACGATTCCTGGATGGCTGTTGTTGGCCATAGAAGCCTTTCCTTGGCGGATAGCAACCTAAAACTAAGAATGTGGCTGTTTGGGAAACAACCTCCGTCAACTTGTACATTGTTTCGCGAAAATGCGACAAACACTTGATAAAAAGCTGCCTTGAACGCTGTCAAGCGAGGGAGAGATTTCTTTTTGGCGGCCCCTTTGCGATGGCTGAATCGGCAAAAATGGCTGATGGTTAGGCATTCTTTCCGCTAGCGCAGTCTTTCCTTGCTCGAAGTTGTTTCCACGTACCGGGTTGTTTGCGAAATGCGCCCTATAATGGGGACACAGGTGATCGACATGACAATACAGGACAGAGTGATTCTTGCCATCGATTTGAAGTCCTTCTACGCTTCCGTGGAATGCCTCTCCAGAGGACTCGATCCTTTCAGGACGCCCCTTGTGGTTGCCGATCTCTCAAGAGGGGACGGGACAATCGTCCTGGCTTCCTCGCCCTATATCCGCAAGAAATACCATGTCCCGTCCCGCTGTCGGCTAAGGGAGGTCGACAAGACGATTCCTGGATTGATCGTGGCAAGGCCGCACATGGAGACCTATCTGGAATACAGCGCCAAGGTGAACGCCATCTATCTGGACTATATCGACGAAAAGGACATGCATGTCTATTCCATCGACGAATCCTTCCTCGACGTGACCCATTACCTCAAGAGGCATGGGGATACGCCGGAAAGCTATGCCCGGAAGATCATCGCCGACATCCGCCGCAAGCTCGGCCTTGTCGTTACCTGCGGCATCGGAAAGAACCTGTTCATGGCAAAGGCATGCATGGACATCGAGGCCAAGAAGAAAGAGGACTTCCTTGCCCAATGGGACTATCGGGACATTCCCGAGAAGCTCTGGCCTGTGACGCCCTTAAGCCGCATGTGGGGGATTGGGACCCGCCTTGAAAGGAGGCTCAATGCCCTTGGCTTCCATTCCATCGGGGACATCGCCATGGCGGACAGGAACTACCTCGTTTCCAAGTTCGGCGTCATCGGCGAGGAAATCTACTATCATTCCCTGGGCTATGACGACGCCCGGATCCAGGAGAAGTATGTGCCGAAGGAAAGTTCCCTCTCTGTCGGCGAGGTCCTTCTTCGGGACTATGGCCGTGATGAGATACCGCGCGTGTTGAACGACCTTTCCATCGAGCTTGCCGACCGATTGCTCATGGAGGGGAAGAAGGCCAAGGAAATCCACGTCGGAATCGGCTACAAGGATCATGACGGCTATGCCTTTCGCCTTCTCTTCCAGGACCCCGTCGATTCGCCAAGTCCCATCGCCCGCAAAGCCATCCGCCTTTTTCTTTCCCGGAAGGAAGCAGAGGAGAAAAGCTATCGGCAGGTCCACCTTGTCGCCGTCGATGTCGTTTCCGCATATTGCTATCAGGGAAGCCTCTTCGAAGACTACGAAAAGGAGAGAAGGCAAGCCGACCTGGAGAAGACGCTGATGACGATCCGGAAGACATACGGGACGATGAAGGCCATGCCCTGTTCGGCATTGTGCCTGGGTTCGACATTCATCCAAAGAGACAACCAGATAGGAGGACACCATCGATGAGAGGCATGGCAAAATGGCTGCCGTTCAAGTCACTCAAGGGACAGTACGACATTCTCGACAGGTCCAAAAGGGAAAGAAGGAAAGTCGAACGACCGGAGCTTTCCGAGGATGGCGAAGAGGAGATCGACCATGTCCTTCGTCTTCTTCGGAAGGGAGACAGGACCATGGTGACCTTCTATTGCAACGGCGAGATACTGACGCGCGAGGAGGTCTTCCTTAGGACGGACAATCAGGAAAGGCGCATCTATTTCCTCGGCTTTTCCCTGACGCTTGGAAACCTTCTTTCCCTGAAGAAGGCATGAGAGATTTCGAAAACGTGTTTGCATTTTGGATGGTTGCGGAAAAAAGAAGGTGAAGGAGGCAATAGTGACGGGAAGGAAAGTAATTCTTTACTTCTGTATATAGAATAATCTATACTACTCGTTGGCTTTCCTTTGAAAGCCGTATACTTTCTTGCCGATCCCTGATGTAGGACCGGCCGAGAAGACCATAGGGAGGTATAACGCATGAAGAATTACGAAATCATGTACATTCTTGCGCCGACCCTCGATGAAGCTGGCATCAAGACCACGATCGAGAGCCTTCACAAGATCCTCACCGACAATGGTGCCAAGATCACCGGCGTCAAGGAGTGGGGCATGAAAGACCTGGCCTATCCGATCAAGAAGCAGACGAAGGGCTATTATGCCATCGTCAACTTCGAGGCCGAGCCCGTTGCCGTCAACGAGTTCGACCGCATCGTCAAGCTGGATACCAGAGTCTTGAGATTCCTTGTCACTGTCTGCTGACAGAATCAAAGGAGAAAAGAAAATGGCTGGACTCAATCGTGTCGTGTTGGTCGGTAGGATGGTTCGCGATCCGGAACTGAAGAGAACGAATTCCGGAACGTCGGTCACGTCCTTCACCATCGCCGTCGACAACCTCACCAAGGCCGGCAACGAAAGGAGCGCAAGCTTCATTCCTTGCACGAGCTGGAACAAGACTGCCGAGAATGTCGCCAAGTATTGCTCCAAGGGCACCTTGGTCGGCGTGGACGGCAGGCTCAACCAGAGAAGCTACGAGGACAAGAGCGGACAGAAGCGCTCGGTCGTGGAAGTCATTGCCGAGTCTGTCCAGTTCCTTGAGCGCAAGGGAGCCAATGAGGAAGGCGAGTCCCAGCCCGAAGAAACCACTGCCAAGAGCACGGTCGCCCATGAGGGCATCGATTCCTCGGACGACGACCTGCCCTTCTAGCCAATCCATAGGTATTGGCGGAAAGGATTGAACAAGAATGTATCGTAGACCCAAGCCCAGAAAGAAGATCTGCTACTTCTGCAAGAATCACGTCGACCATGTCGACTACAAGGACGTCGAGCTCCTCAGGAAGTACATCTCTCCTTCCGGAAAGATCACGGCCCGTCGTATCACGGGAACCTGCAGCAAGCACCAGAGAATGATCGCCACCGCGATCAAGCGTGCTCGCTTCATGGCTCTTCTTCCTTACGTCGCCGACTAATCCCACAGAAGAACGAAAACAAGACCCGGCTTGCATCGGCCGGGTTTTTCTGTTGTCTTAAGCGCCAGTGTCTATGCGTCTTCAATCCATTCCGACTAGAAGTCCAGGCTGTATTCGTATTCGTTCATGAGAAAATCATAGATGCCCATTGTCGTTATTCCGTTCTCGTCTCTTGTGACATGGATGACGTCTTTGACGACGATGATTTTCTTGAAGGAATCCTTTACGTTTATCAAAGGAAACTTTCTTGATGTTGTTTTTCGATAGTCGGCATGGAAAAGGCGGATTGGATGTAATAGCGTTTGCTTCCTAAATTGGCAATGAAATCAATCTCATAGGATCTTCGGACTTGTTTATCCCCAGCATAGGTCTCTCTTCTTTCTACGACGCCAACGTCAACATTAAAACCTCGATACCGCAGTTCATTATAGATGATGTTTTCCATAAGATGATTTTCTTCTGTTTGTCGGAAACCAAGTCGGGCATTTCGAAGGCCTATGTCTTCGAAATAGAATTTCATTGGTGTCCCAATATGTTTTCTGCCTTTCACATCATAGCAATGGGCCTTGGAGATAATGAAGGCATCCTCCAGACAATCGATATATTCTCTAATGGTATTGATACTTATTTTTGATTTCAAAACACTCTTGAATGTCTGTTGCATCTTAGGGGCATTGGACAAAGAACCGGCCTGTGAAGCCAAAATGTTGATTAGATCATCCAATTCTTGGCTTTTCAAAATGTGATGGTGTTCAAGGATATCTTTTATATAGGTCTCTTTGAACAAATTTGTCAAATAATCAATTTTTTGTTTTTCGGACTTCATTGTCGATATAAGGGGCAATCCACCATATAGGACATAGTCCGCCCAGGCGTGATAGATATCTCCTTCATAAACCTGCATAAACTCTTTGAAGGTCAAGGGATAGACATGAATCTCGTCTCCTCTTCCTCGAAATTCCGTGATGATATTTTTTGAAAGAAATCTGGAATTGCTCCCGGTTACATAAATATCGACATTTGGTATATGAAGCAGGGAATTCAATACCTCCTCAAAATCGTTTAGCATCTGGACTTCATCCAACAGAATGAAGTATTGCCCATTGTCCTGAATCAAAGATTCAAGATGTTCCAAAAGGATATCCGGATTTCGGTATTTTCTGTTCTTCCGCAAATCCAATTCGATTTTGATTATGTGGGAATCCGGGACGTTTTGGGCCAAAAGATAATCATAGAATAACTTGAACAACAAGTAGGATTTGCCGGATCGTCTAATGCCGGTTATTACCTTTATCATCCCGTTGTTCATTCGGTTGATCAAATCCGTCAAATATCTGTGTCTGGCGATTTCCATGTCCCCCTTTTTTTGATTATTTTTGTCAGTTCTGCCGTTTTTAGTCAAAGTGACTTTGCTGAGGAATTTGGGTTATTGAATGGATTTTATTATGAATATATCAAACGTATTGTTTCTCTTGTGGATGATGAGTCGGATATAAGGCTTTCTGGCACAAAGAAAAAGCCACTGTCCCGAAAGGAACAGTGGCTGTGCGGATGGGAATGCGTTTACTGCAGGTTGGCCTGGCGAATGGCGGCGCTTTCCTCTCTTAGGACGAGGAATTCCTCCTCGATGCGTCTTTCCTTCTGGGCCTTCCTTTCGGCTTTTCTGTCATAGGCCTGTTTTTCTTCAGGACTCATGGCGGCAAGGCGAGACTGGAGTTCTTCTTCCTTCAGGCGCTTCTGCTCTTCTTTCTTGGCCTGAGCCTCGGCCTTTCTCTTGGCGTTGGCTTCGGCCTTGATACGTCTGTCTTCCTCGAACTTCTTCAGTTCTTCCTCGAAGTCGAGTTTCTTCAGTTCGCCAGTCGGCTTTCCTTCCTGGACGAGCTTGTCGTATTTGGCGTTGTTCGTTTCGCAGCGCTTCTTGAGAAAGGCGATCTTTTCCTGATGGACGGCTTCCTCGGCCTCGGCCTGTTCCTGAAGCATGCGGGTTTCCGGCTCGATCCATTCGGCACCGTTCTTGAGGGCGACGGTCTTCTGGTCCTCAAGGATGACCTTCTTGTCGAGCAGGGAGAACTTCTCGACGTTCATGAAGAGGAACATGATGGCGATGATCAGATAGCAGATGGATTCGCCGCCGAAGAAGAGGAAGGTGTTGGCAAGCTGCTGGTTGGCGACGCTGTTGACGATGGAAGGCATGGTGTTGACGAGGTTGATGATGGCATTGGCAATACCGGGCATGGCGACCATGATGGAACCATAGACGGCCATCGTGAAGCCGTCGGTTCTCTTTCCGTAGAGGGCTTCCTGGTGTTCGAGGACATCGGAGAGAAGGGCCATGGAGATGTACATGGCAGGGACGGTGCCAAGGGCCTTGAGGCAGAAGCTGGCAATGGAGATGCCCCAGACAGCGGTTTCGTTGGCGCTGAAGGGGAGAACGAGGAAGCCAAGGCATCCCAGGACGAAGGCCATGATGCCACCGACCTTGATGCAATTGGCCTTTCCGAACTTGCGGGCGAGAGGCCAGATGACGAGCATGCCGAGCGCTGTCGGAATGGCACCGACCGTATTGATCGTGCCGGAGAGCTTCATGTCGCCGTTGGTGAAGGCTTGGGAGAACCAAGAGGCATCGTTGTTCTTGAGCATGCCACCGAGCTGGTAGAGGAAGTAGAAGACGATGATGAACCACCAGAACTTGTCCTGGACACAGATCTTGGCCTGGGCCTTCATCGGAATCTTCTTTTCCTGAAGGGCAGGGTTGTCGGGGTTGGCCATGCGAAGCTTGACCTTCTCTTCGGTGATTCTTTCGCGGGTAAAGAAGTATTCGACAAGGCAACCGATGACGAGGGCAACGATCATGATCACCATGATGATGACCCATTTGCCATTGGCAGCTTCTCTGGCGGCTTCGTCGGCAAGACTATTGTTCGGGCCGGTCGGAAGCAGACCGAGGGCGCTGACAAGGAAGGGGCCGATCATGCCGGCAATGCCGGAAGCGACAAGCTGGGCAGCATTGGAAGCCGTGGCGAGGAGCGAACGTTTCGAACTGTCTCTGGTGGAAAGGTTGACGAGGGCGGAATGGGAAGTGTAATAGAACGGATAGGCGAAGGCATAGTAGAGGTTATAGCCGACGGCGATGAAGATGATCGTCAGCCAATTGGGGTTTTCCACCGTCGCGCCTTTCGGGAAGGGGACGAGGAAGAGAAGGAGAAGGGCGATGGCAATAAGAGGCATGCCAACAAGAAGCAAAGGTCTTGCCTTGCCGGCAATGGAAGGCTTTCTTTCGATCAGCCTGCCGATGGAAAGGTTGCCGATGACGATGATGATGGCCGAGATGATGGGAAGGAGGGTGGGGAAGAGATTCATCCATTGTCCAAGGCCAAGGACGCGGACCCAATACTGGGAAAGATAGGTGTTGACGATACCGTTTGCCATTAAGGCTAAGGCGGGGCCGAGCAGATAGCCAAGGGCAGTCTCCGGGAACAGCTTGACATCCGCCGTCTTGATCTTGGTCGAGAGCAGCGGCGTTTCGAATAGGCTCTTCTTCTGAGTTTTTTCCATAGGGATTTCCCTTTCGAGTTCCTTTCTGCCGAAAAGGAAAGAACCCTTTCCGACGGACGGCATACAAAACGTCGGAACTAATTATAATAAGCGCTTACATCATTACAATTGCAATAAATAATATCAAATATTGCAAAACATATCCTATTTATGGAACGATGCTATTTTCCGCTCTCCTTTTGCCATGGCAAAGCCTTTCCTTCTCGTCATGGACAAGGTAAAATCCACCATATGAAAAACTATTCGAAGGAACAGGAAACCAGCTTCGCGATTGGTTTCTTCAGCGTTATCCAGCTTCTGGAAAGCCACCCCGAAAAGGTCGTTTCCGTCTATGTTGCCGAGGATAGCCTCGAAAGCGACGGCTATCAAAAGATTCTTTCGCTTATTGACAAGAAAAAAATCATCATCTCTTCAAAAGCAATCGAAAGAATCAGCAAAAAAGAGAATGGCCATGTCATGGCGGAATTCCGGAAATGGCACGAGAATCTCTCTCCTGATGCCGATCATCTTGTGATGGTCAATCCTATGGACAAGGGGAATCTTGGCAATGCGATGCGCTCCCTTCTGGCTTTCGGTTTTCATGATCTTGCCATCATCGAGCCCTGTGCCGACGACATGGACCCGAAGACGATCCGTGCCTCCATGGGCGCTATCTTTCATATCCGGGTCGAACGCTTTCCTTCCTTTGAGGCCTATCTTGCCAAGTATCCCCGGCCTTACTATCCCTTCGTTCTGCGGAATGCCAAGCCGATGAAGGCCGTTGTCTTCTCCTCGCCGCTTGCCTTGGTCTTCGGAAACGAGGCGACAGGACTTCCCGACGCCATCGGAAACGAGAACAACGTCTTCATCGAACAATCCGACGAAGTCGATTCCCTTAATCTCACGACATCCATCGCCATTGCCCTTTATCGTCTGAGAATGGACAGGGGATACTAGAAGAGAGTCATTTGGTCGCTTTCGCCGACGACTTTCAGGCCTTTCGTCCGATAGGAGAGAAGATCTTCCTTCGTTGTCTTTCCTTCGAGATAGGAGCGGACATGGTCGCGTGGAAGTATAAGAGGCATCCTTTTATGGTAGAAGGCGATTTCCTCTTCCGGTTTTGTCGTTATGATGGCAAATTCGCCATCCTTGTATAAGCCGGCAAGATAGAGAATGCCATCCGAGAAGAATTCCCTGTCGATGCCGTTTCCATCCGTTTCGAAGAACGAGGAACAGAAAAGGACGCACCGTCTTTCCTTGAAAGAGGCAAGAAAGAAATCCTTTTGGTCGATGGTCTCGATCCGGGCGTTGAGAACCCTTTTCTGGACGATGTCGAAACCAAAGGAGAGGGCTCGGATTCGATAATGTCCCTTTTCCAGAATCAAGGCCGGTGCGATGCTTCCTTCCGTGATTTCTTCCTGGAAGTCCTTGTGAAAGCCGGGGATGGAATCGAACTTGTTGAGGCTGTCCTTGTCAATGCGATACCGTCTGCACATGTTTTGCCGCTCTTTCTTTCATAGCAGGCAATGGATGCATGCCTTGAGTTCATCGATCGTGGAGACGACGTTTCCGGGATTGGCTTCCTCAAGTTTCCATCGATAGGCCACATCATGCGAATAGCCGGCGGAAAGAAGGTCGACACCGGCCTTTTTCATCGAATCAACATCGGCAAGGGTATCGCCGATATAGAGGACCTTTTCCTTGTCGAGGGAATGCTCCTTGAGAAGCGTCGACATGTTTTCCGTCTTGTTGACGCCGTCAAGGCTTCCTGTATAGTAGGATTGGAAAAAGTCACGAAGACCCATTCTGTCAAGTGACATGTCAAGGGTTCTACGACTGCGCCCAGTGAGAAGGAAGAGGGATTTTCCATGCTTCTTGATGTCCTCAAGAAGCGGAATGATGCCATCGAATGGGACGAGAAGATCGTCCTGTCTTTGGCGATAGTAGTCGAAGAAGAAGGAAAGGCCTTCCTCGATTTTGTCTTGTGGCAGGATCTTCCTCAAAATTCCATCCTCCGTGGGACCGTAGTAGGAAAAGATTCTTTCGGACGGAAAGTCCTTGTCAAAATAGCGCCGGACGGTTTCGACCATGGTTGTTTGCTCCAATAAGTCGGAATCGGCAAGCGTTCCATCGAAATCAAAGACAAAACACTCTTTCTTTTTCATTTGCTTTGATTTTAAATGCAGAAAGAAAAGAAAGGAAGGGGACGGACGATTCTTGTCGAAGGGAAGTTTTCGGTTTGTCGTGTCCGCCATTTTCCGCATTCAGTGGGAATGTTCGCCTCAAGGAACTATAATGTTTTGGAAAAAGGGGGATGTCCCATGGAAAGAGAATTCGACTGGATCCAGGACGAGGAGGTCTTTTCTGCCATCGATGCCGAAAGAAGGCGGCAGGAGGATTCCACGGAGCTTATCGCCAGCGAGAATTACGTATCGCTTGCCGTCCTCAAGGCCCAAGGCAGCATTCTGACGAACAAGTATGCGGAAGGCTATCCCGGGAAGCGATACTATGGCGGATGCGGGAATGTCGACACGGTCGAGGACATCGCCCGGGAACGGGCAAAGGCGCTTTTCCATTGCCGATTCGCAAATGTCCAGCCCTATTCGGGATCGACGGCGAACATGGCTGCCATCCGTTCCCTCCTTAATCCCGGGGACAGGATCATGGGCATGAGCGTCAATGGTGGGGGCCATCTGACCCACGGCTATTCCCTTTCCTTTTCGGGCAGGGACTATGAGTCTCAGTCCTATGACGTCGATAGGGAGACCTTCCTCTTGGACTATGACGCTATCCTAGAACAGGCACGCCAATTCCGTCCGAAGCTGATTGTCTGTGGCGCAAGCGCCTATTCCAGATTCATCGACTTCAAGGCCTTCCGGAGAATCGCGGATGAGGTCGGCGCCTATCTTATGGCAGACATCGCCCATATTGCCGGCCTTGTCGCGACAGGGGAGCATGAATCGCCAATCGGACTTGCCGACATCGTCACGTCCACGACCCACAAGACGCTTCGCGGACCGAGGGGCGGACTGATCCTGACGAACGACGAAGAGCTTGCCAAGAAAATCGACAAGAACGTCTTCCCGGGAATCCAGGGCGGGCCTTTGGAACATGTCGTTGCCGCCAAGGCAGTTGTCTTCAAGGAAGACTTGACGTCGGAATACCAGAACTATATTCGCAATGTCGTCAAGAACGCCAGGAGGATGGCCAAGGAATTCGTCGACATGGGCTACAAGGTCCTTACTGGCGGAACGGACAATCACCTCTTCCTCATCGACGTCCTCTCCTCGAGGAACATCACGGGCATGGCTTGCCAAAAGCTTTTGGAATCGGTGAACATCACGGCCAACAGGAATTCCATCCCCTTCGACACCCAAAAGCCTTATATCTCTTCCGGAATCCGCATCGGGACCCCTGCCATGACGACAAGGGGATTCGGCGAGGAGGAATTCGTCGCCATTGCCCACTATATCGACGAGGCTATCGAAAACAGGGACGATCTCAGGAAACTGGACGAAATCAAGGAAAAGGTGACTGCTCTCAACAGAAGCTTCCCTCTTCCCTATGAGGTTCGCCGATGACTCTTTCCCATAACACGTCCTATCTTTTCATAGCCGATTCGTGCTATCGGAACATCCTTCTCGATCTCAAGACGATGGACCCTGAGCTGGACATCAAAATCGTCAACAGGCAAGAGGCCATTGGCATGTTGTCTTTTTCCTATGCCAAGGACCCGATACCATATCTTCTTCGAAAGAGGAAATATAACTACACGAATCTTAAGCAACTTTCCTCTCTCCTTTGCTTTGCCGATTTTCCTGATGAAAGCGAATTTGCTCTCATTCGTCAGGAATTGGCAAGGAAAGGCTATCTTGTCAAGGATCCTATCGGACGATATCAGCTCCATGAGAAGAACATCGTTCTCTTCGAGGATGACGAGGACAGGGAACTACAGTGTCTTTTGGAGAAAGAGGGTCTTTCCTTTGCCAAACTCCATTTCGAAGATATTGGCTATCGGAAAAGATATGACGACCATCCCGCCATCTATCTGTTCCCCGACAAGATCCATCAGTTCGCTTCCGTCTTTGCTTCCATGCGCAAAAGAGTACTCCGGGGCGGAAAGGACATCGAATCCTTCGCCATCATCGTCCACGACGACAAGGATCGATATTTCGTCGATCTGTTCTCGGATCTGTTTGGCGTCCCAAGCCGCTTCGACTATCGCTATCCGCTTCTTTCCGATGGATCCGTCAAGAAGGCGATGGATGCCTTCAGCCGGGAAAGGGAGATTGTCTTTCAAAAGACACTTGATGAAAGCACGAAGAGACTGAAGGAGCTTGTCGACTATTATGGACTTGCCGAACTCTCGCATGATGATTTTGACTATGCTTTTTCCAACTTGATGGAAATCGTCAAAAGCGAAAGCATCTTGGAGAATTTAGAGGAGGGTGTATTGGCATCGACCCGAATTACGTTCGACAATAGAAAGACCTATTTCGTGACGAATTTCCAACACGGGGATTTCTATGGTGTCGCAAGCGACAGGGGAATCTTCTCCGATGAGGAACTCTGTGCCATCAAAGCCAATCCCAGCTATGTCAAGACCAAGCTTGACAAGAGGAAGAAGGAAAACTTCTTCAAATACATGGATGTCGTCTTTTTCTCGCGGGTCGAACTGCATCTTTCCGACAAGATCTTCCCGTCCCAGCTTCTCGAGGAGGTTCCTTCTGAGGACGGAAAGAAGGCCTTTAAGGAGGAAAAGAAAACCCTTCTGGAGAACGGACTCTATACCCAAAGGGCACGAAACGTCGTCCTGTCCCTGCTCAAGGACAAGTATTTCCTTCCACCAGACAAGACGTACCGCTGTTACGACAATTCCTATTCGATAGTCAAGTCCCTGAACCTCAAGACGACCTATAGCATCACAGGCTTCTCGAAATACTACGACTGTCCCTTCCAATATTACCTGGACAAGGTCCTTGCCGTGGATAGCCAAGACCCCGAACAGGATTATTTCCAGAGGAAATTTGGCGAATTCGTCCATGTCATCTTCGAGAATATCTATGCCGACGATTATGATTTCGAGGAAGCCTTCGAAAGGGCCCGTCTTTTTTTCGAGAAGGAAAGCCAGGAAAACCCCGAGAAGGCAACGAATGCCCGGGAACGTGCTCTTCTTCTAGCCAGCAAGGAATACATCCGTCGCTTCGTCGACAATGTCCGGACACAGAAGACGATCATTCCCTTTGTCAAAGAAGAACATGAAAAAAGCATTTCCTTTGGTCTCCATTCCGAAAACAGCGGAAGGGACTATACGCTCAAAGGCAGGATCGACAAGCTTCTTTACACGAAATGGAACGACAATGTCTTCTACTCGATTATCGACTACAAGACGGGAAGCGAATCCTTCGACTACAGCACCGTCTTCCTTGGAAACTCCCTTCAGTTGCCACTCTATTGCCTTGGCATGGCGGAAGAGGAGAGCAATGCCCGATTCGCCCTTTTCGGTATCGAGAAGATCTTCAAGAAGGGACCTTTGCGCAACGACAAGACCAACAGCTACGACAAGGATGCCGTTTCCAAGTACATGAAGATAAATGGCATCGCCATGGAAAGCGCGGACTTTTTCCACTCCATCGACGACGAAAAAGCGTTCAAGGGAAGGGGCGAACTTACCGCCCGCGGCGGAACCTATGTCAACAAGAGCCTGTCCTTCTCCGATGAGTCCGAAAAAGGACTCAAGAAGGGAATCGCCTATTCCTTTAAGGATCTTCTCGAGGATGCCAAGAAGGCTGCCATAGAGACGATGGACCGGACGCAGGAAAAGATCTTCCCGATTGCACCGACGATTGCCAAGGACAGCGAGGAGCCAAGCTGCAAGTTCTGCTCCTATCGCGATATCTGCTTCCGCAAGGTTTCCGATATTCGCGATGTCCAAGGCGAGATAAAGGAACATCTTGGCTCCTATACTGGGAAAGGGGACGAGGAGGAATAGCATGTCATTCAACAAGGAACAGCAGCAGGCTATCGACAGCCGCGTAGACGAGAATGTCCTCATTTCCGCCGGAGCCGGAAGCGGAAAGACGAAGACCCTTTCCAGCAAGGTCTATAAGGTCTGTGCCAAGGATGGCATCAAGCCCAGTCAGCTTTTGGTTCTGACCTTCACCAACAAGGCGGCCTTCGAGATGAAGGAAAGGATCATCGCCCAGTTCCGGGATGCGGGGGATGAGAATTCGATGACGGACGAGATTCTCTCCAGCCATATCCAGACCTTCGATTCCTTCTCCCTCTATCTTGTCCAGCAGTACAGCAAGATACTCAATGTCCCTTCGACGATATCCATCATGGACGACAATATCCTTACTGCGAAGGCAAACGAATATCTGGATGAAATATTCAATGAATACTATGAAAGGCAGGACAGCCGATTTCTTTCGATGATTGCGAAGTTCAACATGGCAAACGATGCCTCGACGAAACGTGTCGTCCTGGATCTGGAGAAAAAACTGAAGAATCTCCTGCCGAGCGAAAAAGAGGAATTTGTCACCGATTATGACCGGAAATTCCTTGACTGGGGATTTCTTGCAAAAAAGAAGGATGCGTTCCTTTCCGGCTTGAAGAGGAAACTTCTTGTCGGACTGAAGAAGGCTGTCCTTCTCTTTGAGCTCGACGATCCGGAGATGGACGTCCTTGCCGTGCTTGAGAACCTCAGGCATGTCGACTATTCCTGTCCAGAACTGAAGAGCTTTTCCTTTGGCGAGGAGAAGCTTGACGAAATGCTCCGACTCGCCCTTTTCTGCCTTGATGCCGACGAGGACGCCTTGATGGAAATGGTCCGTGGCTATACGACCGAGGATGCCAACAAGTCATTCTGGAATGCCAAGGGTTATCCTGACGATGTCGATGATGAGGTGGTGAAAGAGCGCCTCAAGGCCTGTTTCTATCAGGTCCGTGCCGCTTTCCGCGACGATTTCCTCATGGTATTGAAGAAGCTTGGTCCTTTCGATAGGCAGTTTGAGAGCATCCTTTCCTTTAGGGAGGATATTCACCTTCTTTTCGATATCGTCAAGGAGCTCGACGACCGACTTGAGCGATACAAGTTCCTTTCCAATGCCTATTCCTTCCAGGACATATCCAATATGGCCCTTGCCCTCCTTGTCGATTCCAAGTACAAGGAAGCCGGCGATAGCATCAAGAATCGCTTCCGCTATGTCCTCGTCGATGAATACCAGGACACGAACGACTTCCAGGAAGCCTTCCTCAACGCCATTTCCGAGAAGGCGACCCTCTTTACCGTCGGCGATGCCAAGCAGGCCATCTATGGCTTCCGCAATTCCAATTGCCAGCTCTTCCTGGACAGGAAGGCACGTTACGAAAGGGAAGGGGATGGAAAGCATACCGTCATCGACATGAACAAGAACTATCGTTCGGTCGAGAAGATCCTTTCCGATGTCAATGCCATCTTCGTCAACTACATGTCCAAGGAACATGGCGGAATCCTCTATACCGACATGGAGATGCTCGACTATGACAAAGGGGCAGATGTTTACGGATTGGCAAGGACGAACGACAGGGGCGAATATGGAATCCATATCCTGGACTATAAGGATGCCGATGCAAACTGCGGAAAGGTCGAGGCCGAGTGCCTTACCATTATCCGGGACATCCAGGAGAAGATCGAGACGGGCTATCCTGTCCTGGACTTCGTAAACGGAGAGCTTACTCTTAGGCCTTGCCGGTACAAGGACTTTGCCGTCCTCATCCGCAAAAGGAGCCATTTTGACGTCTATCAAAAGCTCTTCCTGGACAATGCCGTTCCTCTCAACAACGAAATCGAGACCGGATTCCACGACATCGATGCCATCCTGACCATCCAATCCCTCATTCGCCTTATCTCCTGGCGCATGGGAGAGACCAAGGAAAACTTCCGACACCTCTATCTCTCCATCGCCCGCAGCTATCTTTTCGGAAAGAAGGAAGGCTATGACGACGAGCAGATTTACGGGACCTTGAACGATCCCGGATGCTGGAAGACGGACAGGATCCTTTTGATGGTTGACGCCTTCATCGAGCAAGAGAAGGACAAGCCCTTTTCGCGCATCTTCCTGGACATGCTTGCAACCTTCTGCGTCGTGGAGAAGCTTCCCTACCTTGGCGATGTCAGCAACAACGTCTCGAAGATCGAGTCCTACTATCAGCTTCTTGTCGGACAGGAGAACATCGGGGAAGGCCTTAAGGACTTCGTCGCTCTCTTCAAGAGCATCGACAAGTACGATATTTCCGTTTCGGCTTCCTCGGTCACGTCGCTCGAGGATGCCGTCAGTCTCATGACCATCCACCAGTCCAAGGGCCTTGAGTTCAAGATCGTCTACATGCCTCTTTGCGACAATGCCATGGCCGGCGGAAACAACATGACAAAGCCCGACTATCTTTTTACGAGGAACTATGGTCTTCTTCTTCCCGACTATGGCTATGGAAAACCAGTCGACACCTTCCTCAAGAAAGTCTATCTCGAGACGGAGGGGAGCCAGAGCGGCGAAATCAGCGAGCACGTCCGCCTCTTCTATGTTGCCTTGACTCGTCCCAAGGAGACGCTCTACCTTGTCGGAAGGAAGACGGATGTCTCAAGCCGCGGCAAGGAAAACCTGATGGACATGCTCGACTATACCTTCCACTACGACGGCCTTGCCACGCAGCTCTACGCGCATTTTCAGTCCTTCTTCGATATTGGCACGAAAGGCGAGTATCAACGGCTGATCCAAAGAAGCAAAATCCAGGCGAAGGAAAGGCAGATTTTCCTCAATGTCTTTACCGACGAAGAGAAAAGGGAGATTGCGACTTTCATTTTCGACAAACTCATTACGGAAAGGACAAGAAAGAAGATATCCGATTGCATCGATGAATTTTCGATTGCCATCTATGATGCCCTTGTCGAGGACGTTTCCATGGATGAGGACAAGGCGATAAGGCTTCTCGTCCATTATTATTCCGGGATGGATATCCAGAAGGACCTTTCCTCCTTCCTTTCCGAAAACGGGAGAATCCTTTCCCGGCTTGGTCTCGGAACGGACAGGACGAGCCTTCTTCGTCAGGCGAGAAGCTTCGTCTCCGCCCTTGTGGAAGCCAAGCCCAACGATTTCATCAAGGCCCACAAGGCCATTCGGGATCCTAGACTTCTCGCCAATGGCAAGAAGGGAGCAAGCGAGGAGGAAAGCCTCCTCTTTCGAAAGAAAAAGGCCGTTCCTTCTTTCCTTCCCTCTCTCCTTCTTGTATGCGAGGGATGGGATGGGGACATCGTCGAAACCTTCTATCCTCTTTTTGAAAAACGGACTGTTTCTCTTAAGGACATGGAGAAAGGGGTGCTTTCTTCCTATCGCCTTCCTTCGCCGGACGTGGACGAAAGAAAAATCGTCTATCCGCAAAGGGAAAGGAAAAGGGCAAGCAAGTTCCTCTCCGACGAGGACAGCCCAAAGGACAGGGTATTGGAAAAAGGCGTCCTTCTTCACCGCTACCTCGAAGTCGTCGACTTCAAGACGAAGGAACTCCCCGCCAACCTGTTTGGGAACGAACGGGACCGTGCCATCATCCAAAAGGTCCTTTCCCTGCCGCTCTTTGCCAATCTCGAAAAGACGAAAATCTACAAGGAATATCCCTATTTTGACGATGTCCTGAAAAGCCAAGGAGTCATCGACCTTCTTCTCGTCCATGAGGACCATATCGACATCGTCGACTACAAGCTCAAGAACATCGACGACGAAGCCTATCGGGAACAGCTTTCGACCTATCGACGGAACGTCGAGTCGCTCTTCGGAAAGGACAGGACGATCCACACCTACCTTCTTTCCATCCTGGAGCATCGCCTGGAAGAGGTGAATACGAAAGATAGAAGATAGTTTCTATGCGAGCTCCCTTCTTCCGGTATAGAGGTCGTAATAGGCGCCTCTCTTTTCGAGGAGCTCGTCCTGGTTTCCCCTCTCGATGATCCTTCCATCGTCGAGAACGCAGATCTCGTCGGCATCCTTTATGGTGCTCAATCGATGGGCAATGACCAAAACGGTCCTTTCCTTCATCAGCTGGGAGAGGCCTTCGTGGATGAGTTTCTCGCTTCTTGTGTCGATGTTGCTCGTGGCTTCGTCCAGGATGAGGACGGGCGGCTTGTTGAGGGATGCCCTCGTCAGGCCAAGAAGCTGTCTTTCGCCCTCAGAGAGGTTTCCGCCGTCATCGTGGAGGATGGTGTCGTACTTCTGGGGAAGACGGCGGATGAAAGAGTCGGCATGGCTCTTGAGGCTGGCTTCCAGGATTTCCTCGTCCGTGGAATGCCGTCGGACATAGCGGATGTTGTCCTTGACCGAGCCGGTGAAGAGGTGCGTGTCCTGGGTGACCATGGAGATGGCCCTTCTTAGGGATTCCAGCTCGATGTCCGTGATGTCGATCCCGTCATAGGCGATAGTGCCGCTATCGATAGGATAGAAGCGGGCGAGAAGGGAGATGATCGTCGTCTTGCCGGCACCGGTTGAACCGACGAAAGCAATCTTCTTGCCGGGCTCGGCGACGAAGGAGATTCCCTTGAGGATTTCCTTTCCGGGAACATAGGAGAAATGGACATCCTTGAAGACGATCCGGCCGACGAGGGGAATCGTCTTTTCTTCGCCAGGCTTCTTCCAGGCATAGCGGTCGTTGAAGGAACCGTCCTCTCCTACCTTGACCAGGACGACCTTGCCATTGTCTTCTTCCTCCTTTTCGTCGAGGAAGGCGAAGATCCTTTCCGCGCCGGCACTGGCAGAGAGGATGCTGTTGAGGTGTTGGGTGAAGAAGTTGAATGGCTGGCAGGACGTACGGACGAAGACGAGATAGGAGGATAAGCCGCCAAGGCCGGTGGCGATCATGCCATTGCAGAGGAAGACGACGCCGACCACGGCCGAGACGGAAAAGTTGAGATAGCTCAGGGAGACGAAGACGGGAATCGTCAATTGGGTGAAGAAGAAGGCGTTCTCGCTGGCATTGCGCCAATGCGTGTTGCCGACAAGGAACTTGGAATAGCTCTGTTCCTCGTGGGAGAAAGCCTTGATCACCTTGACGCCGAGGATGTCTTCCTCGACGGCGGAATTGACTTCCGCAAGGCCTATCTGTTGGGCGCGGAAGTATTTTCTCGCCTTGTGGGAGTTGAAGAACATGAAGAAGAACATCACGGCGATGAAGAAAAGAACGATCAGGGAAAGATAGACATTGATGAGGAAGAGGGAAACGATCGTGCCGATGATGTTGGAAAGGGAGAGGACGATGTTGGCGAAGGAATCGTTCATGGCCTGTATGAGGGAATCGATGTCGTTGGTGAAATAGGTCATGATTTCCCCATGGGTATGCCTGTCGAAATAGGCGATGGGAAGCTTCTGCGTCTTTGCCATCAGGTCCTTGCGGATAAGATAGAGGATCTTCTGCGTCAGGCGGACCATAATCTGGGCATAGAGGATGTTGCTGAGAACGCCGAAGGCATAGATGGCGACAAGGACGAGCGATTGTCTGGTCAGGATATTGAGTCCTTCTTCAAGGGGCGTTCCGTTTGCCAGGTTCTCCTCCAAGGTATGGATGACAACCGTTCCGGAAAGATAGGTGCCGAGGATGTTTGCCACGCTTGAGTAGATGGCTAGAAGGACAACGACGAAAAGGAGGAAAAGGCTCTTTCCGGTGAAGTAGGAGAAAAGGCGCTTCATGGTCCCGAAGAAATCCTTCGGCCTGGCGCGGTTCAGGCTTGCCGGCATTCTTTTCCTTCCTCCTGTAGTCGATAGATGTCGCGATAGATGGCATTTCTCTCAAGAAGAGTGGCGTTGGTTCCGATGGCATCGACTTTTCCTTGGTCAAGGACGATGATCCTATCGGCGTCCTTGATCGTGGAGACCTTCTGGGCGATGACGATCTTCGTCATATCCTTGAGACGAGTCTTCAGGTTCTCCTTCAGTCGACCCTCCGTGATTCTGTCCAGGGCAGAGAAGGAGTCATCAAGAATGAGAATCTTTGGTCTCCTGAGGATTGCCCTGGCAATGCAAAGCCTCTGCCGCTGCCCGCCGGAGACGTTGGATCCCGATTGGCCGATTGGCGTATCAAGTCCTTGAGGGAGCTTTTCGAGGACGAAATCCTTGGAACAGCAGATGTCCAGTGCCTTCAGGATTTCCTCATCCGTTGCCTTCTCGTTTCCCCAAAGGAGATTCTCGCGAACGGTGCCGGAGAAGAGACATGGGCTCTGGAAGGCGATGGCGATGTTCTTCCTCAGCTCGGCAAGCGGATAGTCGCGGATGCTCTTCCCCGCAATCTCGATTTGGCCTTGGTCGACTTCGTAGAAGCGTTCCAAAAGATAGGCGAGGGTCGATTTGCTCGAGCCCGTCTGGCCGATGATACCGACAAACTGGCCCGATTCGATACGGAAGGAGATGTTTTCAAGGACGAGGCTTTCCTTGGCGTAGGCAAAAGAGACGTTTTTGAATTCGATGGCGCCGTTTTCGATCTTGTTTTCCGGATTGCCGTTGTCGAGGATCTCGCTCTCCGTTTCCATGACTTCCTTGATGCGGTAAAGCGATGCTTCCGAGCGCGTGAAGGACATGAAGACATTGGAAACCATTGTCAGGGAAGCCAGAAGCTGGGCGACATAGCTGAGGAAGGAGGCCATGTCGTTGATGAAGAGGGCATCTTGGGCCGTCAAGGCAAGGTTTCCGCCGACAAGGAGGATGCCGATCGTGCAGGAATAGGTCATGAACTGCATGATGGCGTGGTTGTAGGCGATGAATCCCAAGGATTTCTTGCTGACGGTGGCGAGATTGGAATTGACCGTCCGGAATTTCTCGTTCTCGTAGTCGGCCTTGTCGTTGGCCCGGATGAGCTTCATCGCGACGAGGCTTTCCTGGGTGACCCTGTTGATGCTGTCTAGGGATTTCTGGACCTTGATGAAACGCGGCCTTGCCTTGATGGTCATGAAGACAAGGATGCCGGCCATGAGCGGGAGGATGATGGCGAAGACCACGGAAAGACGGGCGGACATGGTTATGGCGAAGGCAAGGGCGAAAATCAACTGTATCGGCGAACGCAAAAGGGGACGCATCACCTGGCAGAAGGTGTCCGAGACGATTTGGACGTCGTTAGTCATCCTTGTGACGAGAGAGTTGGTCCGGAAACTGTCGATGTTGCGGAAGGAGAAGGATTGTATCTTCCGGTATTCCGCTTTCCGCAATTCGTATCCGAGGGCCCTTCCGGTCTTGGCAGTGTATTTTGCCGTGATGATTCCCAAAGCGAGGGAAACGATGGCAAAGGCGACCATGATTCCTCCGATCATAAGGACAAAGGGGAGGTTCAGGTCGTAGAGAACTTTGCCGTCCTCTTCATACCTTTCCATGCCGTTGCCAAGGAGAATGTTCATCAGGAAAGGGATGGTGATTTCAAGGGCGCATTCCGCGACGATGGCAAAACAGGCCGGAAAGAAATAGCGTCGATAGGGCCGGACATAGGCCCAAAGATGGAAACCGTTGGCTTTCTTCATATCCGAAATTTTAAGCCATGGGAGAAAAGGATTTCAACGTGCATCTAGGTGGAAATAAAAAGCCTTTTCCCTTATAATTTAATTGTTCAGGAGGTTATTCAGAACAATGAAAGATTTGAAGGGTACGCAGACAGAGAAGAATCTTCAGGCTGCCTTTGCCGGCGAGAGCCAGGCCCACACCAAGTATCGTTACTATTCCGAAGTCGCTGCCAAGGAAGGCCACAAGGAATTCGCCGATCTTTTCCTCGAGACCGCCCTCAACGAGAGCGAGCATGCCGAGCTGTGGTTCAAGTATCTCCATGGCGGTTCCATCCCCACGACCGAGGTCAACCTCGAGGATGCCGCTGCCGGAGAGAACTATGAGCACACCGAGATGTATCCGGAGTTCGCCAGGATCGCCAGGGAGGAAGGCTTCCCCGAGATTGCCGCCAAGTTCGAGCTCGTCGGCAAGATCGAGGCCCGTCACGAAGCACGCTACAAGGCCCTTCTCGAGGCCCTGAAGACGGACAAGCTCACCATCAAGGAAGGCGTCGTCGTTGTCTTCAAGTGCCAGATCTGCGGCCATATCCATGTCGGTAGCACCGCTCCCAAGATTTGCCCCGTCTGCGGCCACAAGAATACGTTCCTTCCCGAAACCCTCTACTACGATTGGAAGGCCGAATAAGCCGTCTCTCATTTGATATCGACCGCCGGGAAACCGGCGGTTTTTCCATGCCTAAAAATTGGATAGGGACTGCTTTTCCTTGATAACGGAAACGGAAAAGCAACAGCATAAATAAAAGCCCTTTCATTTCTTATTGATATATTGACTGAAATTGAAAAATGGCGATAAATAAAGAGAATTTTACATCTTTAACAATCGACTCAAAGCTTATTAACAATCAAAAATGTAAGTGCTATCATAGTCTCAGGTTCGCTTCTATTCCAGTATCGCTAGGAGGATAATCAATGGAGAAACAGAAGCAGTATCGAATCGGGACCGATGAGCAGCAGGCCTACCTGAGGGACTATAATTTCCCGCCCAAGGGGTATGGCTATCTTGAGCCTGGTGTCGTCAGTACCGATTCCAACGATTTCGTCGCCTTCCAAGTCGCCAAGTCGTTCTATCAGGTCTATCCGGAAGTCTTTAATCTTGCCTACATCGAGAAGAAGACGGGCATTAAGAAGGCCGAGATCAAGAAGCGGCTTTCCAGGATGTATCGCGACCATGAGATCATGCTGGTCTTCAATCCGGCAGTCTCCATCATGGGATGGGGTCTTTACTATTGGATTGTCAAGCTGAAGAAGACGGCTACGAAGGAACAGCGCGAGGAACTGACGAAGTGGTTCCAGGACAATGATCAGATTTGTACCGGCTATATGATGGAGGAAGGCGGGGAGTTTGACTACTTCAACGGCAACCACATGCGCAACCTCGACAACCTGATCGCCGGCGTCCTCGACAAGTTCCGGAACAAGGACTATATCGAATACGTCCACCTCTGCCCCATCCGCCGTTGCGTCCGCGAAAGCCATGTCAACCAGTTCGATAGCCGCAAGGACTACCGCCGCTATTGCTGGAGCGAGGAGCAGAAGAAGAACGTCCTCAAGTTCCAGAAGAAGATGGACAAGGACGACTTTGCCATCATCGATGCCATCAACAATACCAAGAGCATCGGCGACATGTTCGATTATGATGTCCTGGCCAAGCTTTCCGGCCTCGATGCCAAGGAGATGAAGGAAAACCTCTGCCGCGTCGTGGACAAGGAGAAGAGCATGCTTCCGATGATCTATTTCAACTACATGGCCGTCGGGCTGAAGATGCACTTCTTTGCCGTGACCCTTTTCCAGAATACGCCGACCTTCCGCGCCGAACAGATTCTCGACGAGCTTTGCGAGGAAGAGGCGTTCGAGAACATCTTCGACATCGGCGATGCCCACCACAACTATATCCTGAGCGCCTACGAGGATATCACCGACATCGACAGGCTCCGGAAGAAGATTCTCTCCTATGGCGAGGTCACCGAGGTCCTCGAGGCCACTTCGCCCAGGCAGTTCCGGCGGTGGACATGCCGTCTGGATGCCCAGAATGGCTATTGGGAGGAATGTGTCTTCACGGACGACGTCCTCTTGGACAGGACGACGGAAAAGGAGGGCAAGTAGGATGAAAATCGAAAAGGCAAGACCATACGTCGTCAAGAACCTGAAATACGCGCTCAATCCCTCTTCCATCGCCGTCGTCGGGGCCTCACGCTATCCCACGAAGGTCGGAAACAAGGTCATCTACGAGCTGGTCAAATGGGGATACAAGGGGAAAATCTATCCGGTCAATCCAAGGGCCGAGGAAGTCCTGGGCTTCAAGGCCTACCATACCCTCAAGGACATCAAGGACCCTATCGACCTGGTCTTCGTTGCCGTTCCGGCCCATCTTGTCCGTTCCATCGTCGAGGATGCCGTCAGCATCAAGGCGAAGATGATGGTCATCGCCACTTCGGCCTTCAAGGAGATCGGAAGGGGCGGATTGCAGAACGAGATCACGGAATACTGCCGCGAGCATGAGCTTCCTCTCATCGGCCCGAACCTCGTCGGCATGGGTTCGCCCTATCAGCACTTTAACTGCGGCTTCATTCCCTATCTTCCCGTCCCGGGACCGGTTGCCATGATCTCCCAGTCCGGTGCCAACCTTCTTGCCGCACTCGGCACAAGCCAGATGAGCCATTTTGGCATGTCTTTCTTCGTCGGCCTCGGAAACAAGGCCGATGTCGACTTCTCCGAATTCATCGAATATGCCAATGAGGATCCCAACACGAAGTGCCTTGCCATCTATATCGAGGGCTTGGACTGTCCGGAAGCCTTCGTCGACTCCTGCCACAAGGTCAGCAAGCCGATTGTCGTCATCAAGGTCGGACGTTCCAAGATCGGCGTCAAGGCGGCCTTTGCCCATACGGCCAGCGAAAACCCCAACAGCGACGAATACTATGACAAGATCATCAAGGATGCGGGCGCCATAAGGGCGACGACGTGGCAGGAATTCCTCGACATCTCCCTTGCCCTGGGAAACCAGCCGGCCCTGAAAGGCGACAACATCGTCATGATTACCAACGGCGGCGGAGCGGGCCTTCTTAGCTGCGACCACTTCGAGCGTCTTGGCCTTCCGCTCCATGAGCTGAAGCAGATTTCCCCGATGCTCGAGCAGCGCATCCGTGCCTATATGCCGATGTTCGGTTCGCCGCTCAATCCCGTCGACATCTCCGGCACGGCAAGCGTCATCCAGTACAAGGGTGCCTTCCAGCAGGCACTCAGGGATCCCAATGTCCATGGCGTCCTTGGCGCCATCTGCCCCACCGCCGTCACCGATGTCCTTGGCACGGCAAAGGCGGCCATCGAGGTCTATGACTCCTGCAAGGATTTGGGCAAGCCCTTCCTCATGATCTGCCAAGGCGGCGAGGAGTGCCGCGATGCCATCATGCTCCTACGGGACCACGGAATCCCCGCCTATCCCACCGCGGAGCAGACCGTCAATGCGATGGTGGCTCTCTATCGTTACGGCACCCAGAAGAAGGCAAAGTAGTTTCGAAATTCCATTCCGACAATGTCGATGGACGGCAGGGCTTTCCTCCAACCCCTGCCGTTTTTTCGTGCCCTCTTCCTTATAAAAGCCTTTTCAGGAAATCCATGATATAAGAGGAAAGAGAAGAGGAGACAAAAAGTCCATTTCCAGTGTCAAAAAGGGTTCTTTCCGTCCTAAAAAGCCTTTTCACTTTCTTAGTTTGCGTCGCACAACTTGGATTTTGCGCCGTTCGGATTGCTCGAAAAGAGCCTTTTGACAATGATGGAAGCGTTTCCACAAGGAGGAAATCACGATGAAAAAAAGAAGAACGCTTCTCACCCTCACGGCCATCCTCGGCTGCTTCGGCCTTTTGGCATCCTGCAACAACGGCGAAGAACCCTCTTCCCCGATCAGCGGCGATAGCCAAACGACGCAGGACGGCAGCTCGAACACCGGAACCGGAGGCGGCACGACAACCGGCGATAAGACTCTTGTCGGAGCTTATACTTCGCCGGCGGAGCTCGTCTATAGGAACATGCGCCCGACCTACAACTACTATATGACCTACTTCAACTTCGAATCCCTGGAACTTTTCTCCGACTACACTTATGCCCTGAGCTATTCCTCGATGATGTTCTCGGCCGTCGTCCTTCCCGATGTTGGAAGCGATGCGACCTCCAACGAGAGGGACAATACGGTCGAGACCTACTATGGCACCTATGAATCCGTCGTCAATGATCTCGATGAGGATTCCCTCGACATCACCCTCTCCATCCCCAACCGCGTCGTCGTCAGCTACGATTCCAAATACTTCATCGATACGGCCCAGTGGACGGATGCAATGGCCGATGCCGTTGCCGTCAAGGATGCCGATGGCAATGTCACAAAGTCCTTTACGGCCGAAAGCTATCTTGCCAGCAAGGCCTTCCATGAAAAGACCATCCTTGCCAGCAAGAGCAACTATTCCTTCGACTTCTTCGAACTGCGGGGCGCCGATGAGGCGGATCCGGACGTCACCGTTTCTACCGATACCCAAGGCCTTGTCGCAGCCTATCTGACGCCGGCGAAGTTCTTCTATCAGAACATGCGTCCGAACTTCAACTACTACATCACCAGCTTCACCCAGCAGCAGCTCCTCGTCTATTCCGACAACACCTATGAGATGAACGTCTTCTCCTCCCAGTTCTCCGGCCTAATCCTTCCTGAGGAAGGAAGCAATGCTTCGGGCAGCGAGCGCGTCAACTATGTCCAGAAGTTCAACGGCGACTGCACATCTCAGACCGATGACCTCGACGAGGACTCTCTGGATATCTCCCTGAGTGCGCCGGAAAGGGCCCGCATCTACTTCAACTCCCTCTACTACCTTGACACCGAAAAATGGACCGAGGAGATGACCGAGAAGACCAACACGACCAACGAGGATCAGACCGTTACCGTCAATTACCCCGATGGCGAAAGCTATCTCAAGGCCGTGGCCTTCGACGCCCAGGAAATCCTTGCCAGCAAAACCAACTATTCCTTCGACTACATCGACGACCTCGTTGCGCCGATTCTCGTCTAAGGTAAAGGAGATTCCGAAATGAATTTCAGAAAGCTCAGAGGAGGAAGTGCCATTTGCGTAAGCGTTCTTTCGCTTGCCATCTTCGCCTCCATCCTTGCCTTCGATAATGCCGGACAAGTCAATATCGCCCTCGGCATCACTTCCGGCGCCAACTTTGGCCGGAGCGACTACGATTCCGTCGAGGAAATGCGCGAAGCCGAAAGGGAAAACGAAATACAGACCCAGGAAGAAGGCTCCGTCCTGCTTTTCAACAACAACGATGCCCTGCCTTTGAAGTCCACCGACAAGGTTACTCTGCTTGGAAGGACTTCTGCCGACAACATCTTCCGCGGCGGTTCCGGCGGCAGCGCAACGACCGATGCCGATGCCGTCAATCTCTATGAAGCGATGACCGCCAAGGGCTTTTCCATCAACAAGACCGTCTATGATGCCTTGGCTTCAAGCGGAATGGCGCGGGCAAGAGGCGATATCGCCGAAGTCTCTTCTTCCTTCTATGGCGATTATCAGGACACCTTTACCCAATATGGCGATGCCGCTATCATCACGCTTGGCAGATATTCCGGCGAACAGCAGGACTATGCCGCCGGAGGCGATAGCAACCAGCCGGTCGAGACGAACGAAGAAGGCAATCCCGTCGACGTCGATGGCCTTCCGATGCTCTCCCTCCATCCGGAGGAAAGGGATGTCATCAAGATGGCCAAGGATTCCGGCAAGTTCAAGAAGATCATCGTTCTCCTCAACACCGGAACCTCCATGGATGTCGGTGAGCTGCAATCCCTTGGCGTCGATGCCTGCCTGTGGATCGGCTATCCCGGGTATACGGGCTTTGATGGCGTTGCCAACGTCCTTGCCGGCGATGCCGACCCTTCCGGAAGGCTTGTCGACACCTATGCCACAGATTCCCTTTCAAGCCCGGCGATGCGAAACTACGGCAACTTCACCTTCACGAACGTCACCACCACAAGCCAAGACCACTATCTTGTCTATGCCGAGGGCATCTACATCGGATACAAGTACTACGAAACCCGATACTATGATCAGGTAAAGAACCAGAACAACGCCACCTCCAGCAAGGGTGCCTATGCCTCCGATGGCGGCTGGGACTATGCCGACGAAATGGTCTACACCTTCGGACATGGTCTCTCCTACGCCTCTTTCACCCAGACGCTGAAGGAGGTCGAGTGGGATCAGGAGAACAATACCGTCACCGCGACTGTCAACGTCAAGAACAACGGCGTCGGCGAAGCAAGCACCTACGAAGGGCCTTCCAAGGATGTCGTTGAACTCTACGTCAATCTCCCCTATGCCAAGGGACAGGCCGAAAAGAGCGCCATTCAGCTAATTGGCTTTGCCAAGACCGGGGACCTTAATCCCGGTGAGGATCAGGACGTCACGATCACGGTCGACGACTACCTCTTTGCCACTTATGACGAAAATGCCGTAAACGGCGCCGATACGTCCAAGAAGGGCTGTTATGTCTTCGACCCCGGCGACTACAACTTCGCCATCGGAAAGGATGCTCACGATGCCCTGAACAACGTTCTGGCAAAGGAAGGCGTCAAAGGTCTCTTCGATGCCGATGGAAAGAGCGTCCAGGGCGATGCCAATCAGGTTTGCACCATCAAGCTGGACAGCCTGGACAACACTTCCCATGCCAAGTCGGATCAGACCAATGAAATTGTCAGCAATCAGTTTGCCGATAAGGATCTCAATCACTTCATCGACAATGCCGTAACCTATTTGACGCGCTCCGATTGGAATACCTATCCGGAACGGGTCGAAAACATTGCCGCCACCGACGAAATGCTCAAGCTCCTGGATGGCCACACCTACAGCAAGCCTGCGGATGCGCCCGACTATACCGAGTTCAAGCATTCTCAGAAGTACACCGATCCGGAAACGGGAGAGGCCGATCCGCTGACCCTTGCCGAGATGAAGGATGTCCCCTATGAGGATGACGAAACCTGGAATCGGTTCATCGATCAGCTGACGCCTTCCGAACTGGCATCCCTCTCCGGCGAAGCCTTCGGTATGCCGGCCTATGAGGATGTCGCCGCTCCGGATATCTCCAGCGCCGATGGACCCGATGGCATCCAGGCCAATGCCGGCTTCTCCCACGTCTGCGAAAACCTCGCCTGCTCGACCTGGAGCGAGGAACTTCTTGCCGCCCGTGGCCGCTTCATGGCCGAGGATGGCATGGCTTCCGGACAAAGCGGCGTCTACGGCTTTGGCGCCAACATGCACCGAACCCCCTATGCCGGAAGAAACTTCGAATACTATTCCGAAGATACGACCATGTCCTATATCGCCGGTGCCATCCAGACCAAGGCGGCCACCGACAAGGGACTGACGACCTATGTCAAACACTTCTGTGCCAACGATCAGGAAGCCTGGCGAAACGGCACGGCGACATTGATGACCGAACAGGCCTATCGCCAAGGACCTCTCAAGGGATTTGAAGGCTCCTTCACCAAGGGCGGTTCTTTGGGCACGATGACCTCCAATGCCCGAGTCGGACTTACGACCGTTTCCATGGACTATGCGACGATGACCCAGGTCCTAAGAAACGAATGGGGCTTCAAGGGCGTCGCCATGACCGATTCCTCCAAGGGATCCACCCACTATCTCTACACCGCCGAAAGCGTCGTTGCCGGCATCGACCAGTTCAACAACGACGAAACCCGCGGCACGACCGACATGAAGAACTACCTTGTCAAGGAACGCGATGGCTACCTCTGGCAGAAGAGCCGTGAAATCGCCAAGCATTACTTCTATATGCTGACCAAGAATTTCACCACTGCCGACCTGACGGAGGAAAGCGTCGTCGAGAACGTCACGCCGTGGTGGCAGACGGCCATCTATGCGGTCCTAGGCGTCATGGGCGCCGGTACGGCGGCCCTGATCGTCTTAAGCGTCATCGCCTATGTGGGCGAAAGAAAGAAGGAGGCCTAGGAAAATGCTGGAATACCTGAAGAAGACCGTTCTCCGCAAGAGGACTTTGGGAAACTTCCTTTCCCTTGGCGTTGCCGCTTTCCTTCTCATCCTCTCCATCGTCTATATCGCCGTCGATCCCGGTGCCCTGAAGATCACCGACTATTCCCGGACATTGGCCTTCGCCATGCTCCTTGTCGGATCCTTGCTGATGCTTTCCACGCTCTTCTATGACATCAAGATTGTCGATCGCATCATGCCTTTCGTCTCCCTCGTCTTCTACGCCATCGCCCTCGGAAGGCAGCTCTACCTGGCGGCCTACCCGATTGCCGACCTTATCACGGGCGTCAACTGGTTTGGCGGCAGCCTTCCCATCTACCTTACGATGTTCGTTCTCTTCCTACTGGCAACGGTAGTTCAGATCGTCGCGCTGTTCTTCAAGCAGACGGCGGAAGAGAAGTAGTTTCCTCCTTGCTTGGCCATCGGGTTGCCGGTGGCCTTCTTCAAAAGAAAAAAGGGGTGGAAGACCATAGTACAATGGCGCTTCTGCCTCTTTTACGTAGGTTGGGTCCTATTTTTTTTCGGCTTTCTTGGTATCGAAGGCGGCCACCAACGTGAAAAGATGATCCTGAATCTTGTAGGTCAAGGTGCCGTGATGCTTCTCGACGATGAAACGGATGCTCTTGGAGCCGTAACCATGGTTGGAGCCGTCTCCCTTGCTGGAGAGCGGGAGGCCGTCTTCGCCGAGATGGACCTTGCCTTGGAAGAAGTTGGTGATGTCCAGGATCGCCAGTCCATAGTCCATACGCAAGGTGCAGTCGATGATGCGCTTTTCCTCGGGAAGGGTGGAAACGGCTTCAATGGCGTTGGAAAGGGCGTTTCCGACAAGGGAATAGACGTCTGTCGGGTCCATGAAGGAGAGGAGTCTTCCGTCGCAGAGGGCGCTTAGCCGGATCTTCTTCGTGTTGCAAAGAAGCTTCTTCTCATAGAGGATGGCGTCAAGGACGTCCAGACCCGTCTTGATCGTGGAGTCGTAGATCCGCGTCGCTTCCTTGAAGGAGGAAAGCTCGTCTTTGGTAAGTCGGTCTCCGATCTCGTCCAGCCGGTGGCGCAGATCGTGACACTTGGCATTGATGACGTCGGTGGAAAGGCGGAGGTTATCGAACTGCTCCTTCTCCTGGCGGAAGATCTGGGTAAGGACGAACTTCTCCTCCTCTTCCTGGCTCTGGAAAAGAATGCCGGTCCTCAGGGTCAGGATCATGATGCTGATGATGCAGGCGAAGACCTTGATGATGATCGTCAGCGTCCAGCTTTCGGTCTGATAGGGGTCGGAAAAGGAAAAGAGAAAGTTCGTCAGAAGGCCGGATATGATGGATAGTATGAGGATGTTCCTCTTGCTTGTCCTTGTCTCGACGATGTCCTTTCTTGTGTAGAAGATAAGACCGACGAGAAGGTAGAGAAGGACATGGATCAGGAAGTAGAGGGACCAGTCCCGGTATGCGTTGTATTCCGGGAAGAAGGACATCGAGACCTTGTCATTGACACCACAGATGTTGAGGGCCAAGGAAAAGAGCCTGTTGACCAACATGGCCGTCGCATTTGTCGAGCAGAAGGTCAAGAGCTTTTGATAGACGGTCTTGTCGTAGAGGAAAAAGACCATCAGGAACATATAGCCTGCCGTGAAAACGGCATGGAAGGCGCTTTTGGCAATCGGATAGTCGTTGAGTGTCAGGCGGATGCCGGCAAGGATGAAGGAAAGAAAGAGGCCGACGAAGGCGAAGAAGAGGACCCAAAGATGGAAGGCGCTTCTTTTCCGCGTACGGATGTTGAAAAGGAGGGTACAGAGAAACTGTTCCAGAAAGCCCGCAAGGGAAATGACGAGATGCATGCCATACTCGGGCCCGAAGGCTTCGGATATCCACAGCATGTCTAGTCCCTCTTTCCCTCCATATAGGTGATGACGGCTTCCTGGAAGGCCTTCTTCCGGGGTTGGGAAATGCGGAGGGTTTCTTTTTTGCCGCTGCCGACCAATACGACGAGATCATAACCGGAAATCTGAACGACATTCTTAAGATTGACAAGGTAGCAATTGTTGCATCTTGAGAAGAGCTTCGGCTGATTGATCTGCTTCTCGAAACGGTTCAGGGATTCGTAGATCTCGATGGTCTCCGTTGGCAGGTGAAGATAGAGATGGTGGCCTTTGCTTTCGACGTAGCCGATATCCCGGGGATAAATGCGCCTTCTTTCCTTTCCAACGTTGATGAGGATTGGAGCGTCGCTGTCCTCCTTCTTCAGGCGGTCCAGGATTCTTCGGAACTTCAGCTCGAATTCGTTTTCCTCGATAGGCTTGACGAGAAAGTCGAAGGCCTGAACCTCATAGCCGGCCAAGGCGAACTGGGCCAAGGAGGTGATGAAGACGATGAGGACCGTTCTATCGCGCTGCCGGATCCTCTTTGCGGCCTCCATGCCGTCCATCATCGGCATCTTGATATCGAGGAAGATGAGGTCGAAATCGCCCGGCCAATTGTCGATGAGGAGAACAGGATTCTCATAGGAAAGGATGGAAAACTCCTTTTCCGTGTTTGCCTTCTCGATAAACTGATGGAGACGTTCCCTGTCTTTGGGGTCGTCTTCCACGATGGCAATCTTGAGCATCTTTCTGTAACTATAGCATCTCTTACCTTGGGGACAAGAGCGAGGAGGGCTTAAAAGTTACATAAGAACAAGAGTGTCTTTGCAAAACAGATTTTGCTGTCCATTTGAAAGAGCTTTACTTCGGCTAAGGACGTAAGAAGGCCGACCGGGAATTGCCCTTTCCACCTATGAAAATATTTTCAAAACAATTGCTATATATTGTTCTTTTAAGTATAATTTTGGGCAAAGAACAAGTGCTTTTTTCTGTTTACTGAGGAGGCGTATCATGGAAGAAAACAAGAGAATGTTCAAGGATCGCGTGACTATCTATGAGGTTGCAAAGGTTGCCGGCGTTTCCCTGGCGACGGTTTCCAGGGTCATCAACAACCACCCCAATGTCACGGAGAAGACGAAGAAGGCCGTCAAGGAGGCCATTGCCCGTCTGGGTTACAAACCTTCCGCCTTGGCACAGGGCCTTGCCAATTCCCGATCCACGAACATCGGCATCATGATTCCTTCCACCGGCTATGCCTATGTCTCCAACATGCTCGATGGCATGATCGACATCGCCAAGATCTACGGCTATGTCACCTCCATCTTCATCACCAAGAGGACCAAGGAGGATGCGGCCCAGGTTATCGAATCCCTCATCAAGAGCCATGTTGATGGCGCCGTCATCTATGACGACGAGCTTGGCACGGATGAGATCCGTTCCATCCAGAACTATCACATTCCTCTAATCGTCATCGGCCACGACATGAGCGGCGATTCCCTCGGCTCCATCATCGTCGAGTACAAGGATCCCGTCATGGATGTCGTCAAGGAACATATGCTTTCCGGCAAGGACGACGTCTACGTTCTGGATATCATCAATGAAGGAAAGATGGTCGACGATATCCGCAACGGCCTTTCCGATTTTGCCCAGGCCAATGGAAAGCACATCAACCTTCTCAAGTTCAACGACTCCTATGGCATCGTCTATGCCGGCATGAAGGAATTCTTCCAGACGCATCGCAGTGGCTACTTCGTCGCTCCGAGGGATTCCCTTGCCGCCGCCATCGTCAATGCCGCCATCGAGAGCGGGCTTCGCGTTCCCGAGGACGTCGAGGTCCTTGCCGAAATCGGATCCAAGTATTCCTACATCATCCGTCCTCAGATCTCCTCTTTCTCCATCGACATGTTCAAGGTCGGATCGATTGCCGTCCGTATGCTTACGAAGCTGCTCAACGATGCCTCTTCCCTCAAGGAGAAGACTTTCCGCATCCGCGCCAAGTACAACAAGAGAGAGACGACGAGATAGTTTCCTTTCGTGGAGGTGCTTATGCCTGTTTTCCCGATCGTCCTTTTGGATACCGTATCGACAATTCTCGTATCGGTCCTTGTCCCGGTCTTCTGCATCGTTCTTGTTTTCGGCATCTTCCTCTTCCTGAGACGGAAGACCGTTTCCGGTTACGAGAAGATGCTATCCGACTATGAGAGCTATCATGGTCAGCTGACTTCTTCCTGCAGGAACATGGTCAATCGCCTCAAGTCCCTTGGGGAGTACTCCGAATCGTTTAGGAAGCTTCATGAGGAGCGAAGCAAGCAGTATGAGGACATTCTCGAACGGCGCGACAAGAATCTTCGCCAGTCCCTGGACTCGCTCCGTCAGCTTCGCGAAAGCAAGAACTACAAGGCCTTCAAAGGGCTTCTTTCCCAGACCCAGATTGCCCTCAACGACTACGAGAAGGCGGTTTCCAACTTCAACGAGGACCTGACAAGCCTCCTTCGCGACGACATCGACACGCGGGATAGCTCCCTTCAGTCCAAGAACATGCTTCGTCGCATTCGCGATTTCTATTCGGAGCACGAGGATGATCTTCGCTCGCTCAAGGAGAGCTTCGATCTGCTCTTCGAGAATGCCGAATCCACCTTCGTGACATTCGAGGACGATGTCAACCAAGCCCGCTTCAAGGAGGCAAAGGATCTCCTTCCGCAGATCGAAAGCGTCCTTTCCGCCGTCCTGTCCATCCTCGATGACCTGCCAAGCCTCGTGACTCGGGTCGAAAAGGTGATTCCGGAAAGCCTCCAACGCATGGTGGAAAGGCACAAGGCCATGGTCAAGGAAGGATTCGTCTTGGACTATCTCAAGGTTCCGGAGGTCGAGAAGGACATCCAGGATCAACTTGCCAACATCCGCAAGCGCCTTCGTCTCCTCGATACCCGGGGCGTGAAGAGACAGCTTGACGCCATGCAGTCGACCATTACCGACATCGTCGCCAAGTTCTCCGAGGAGAGAAAGGCAAAGGAAAGCTTCGAGGGAAACCAAGGGAATCTTTCCGATACTTCCTTCGATCTCGAGAAGCGCTACAGCCGGCACATGAATCAGCTTGCCGAATACCAGAGGACCTATGTCCTGGATCGGAAATATGTCGAGCAGATGTATGCCCTCAAGGACGATATCGAGAAGATCGGCTTCCTCAAGCGCGACATCGATTCCTATGTCGAGACGAAGGAGAGGCAGCCTTATACCCTTATCACAAAGCGCATTTCGGACATGCAGGCGGAAATTTCCAAGATCACCCGGACGATGGATGACTATGCCTCTTATCTCCAGTCCCTGAAAACAGGTAGCCAGGCCATCTACCAGGACCTCCGCAAGCTCTATATCGGTCTCAAGGAAGAGCAGTGGCATATCCGCCAGATCAACGTTCCCTCCGTCGAGGAAGCCTACAAGGCACGATTCGAAAAGCTCTATCGCGACACCAAGGCCATCGACGACATCATCCTCAAGGCTCCCGTCGACGTATCCAAGGCGAAGGAAGCCTTCGAACCCTATCGGAGGGAATGCGAGGAACTCATCCGGGAAGTCCGCGCCAAGTATACGCAATGCCAGAAGGCGGAGCAGTCCTATGTCTATGCCAATGCCTTCCGCCTCGAATTCTCGGATAGCCGTCCTCTTCTCGTCACGGCGGAAAAGGCCTTCAACGAAGGAGACTTCGATCGTGCCAGCGACGAAGCCCTGAAGGTCGTCCGTCTCTTCTCGTCCACAAGAAGCAACGACAAAAATGCCTGATATCTATTTCGATTGTGCATCGACGACCCTCCCCGAACAGGCGGTCCTCGATACTTTCGCACGTGTCAGCGTCGAGGATTTCGCCAACGCTTCCTCGACCCATGCCTTGGGCAACAAGGCCTATCGCATGCTGGAGAAGGCAAGGGAACAGATTGCCTCCTATTTTCATTTGGATCCTTCCGAGGTGATTTTCACTTCCGGTGCGACGGAGGGAAACAATCTTGCCATCAAGGGCGTCTCCTACCATTGCCGTTCCTGGGGGAGGACGATCGTCACCACGAAGGCGGAACATCCCTCCGTTCTCAATGTTTACCATGAGCTGGAAAGGGAAGGCTTCCGGACGATCTTCCTCGACTATGACAAGGAAGGGAAACTGGATCTCCGACAGCTGGAGAACGTCCTCGACGAGCATGTCTCCCTTGTTTCCGTCATGGCCGTCAACAACGAGACGGGCTATGTCTTCGACACCCGGAAGGTCTATGACATCGTCCATGAGAAAAGCCGGGCGAAGCTCCTTGTCGATGCCACCCAGGCCATCGGAAAGGAAGACATCGATACTTTGGCCTATGATCTTTTGACCTTCTCGGGACACAAGATTGGCGGTCTGAAGGGATCGGGTGCCCTTCTCAAAAGGAAAAGCGTTCAGCTCGATGCCCAGATCTTGGGGGGCGGACAGGAAAACGGCTATCGATCCGGGACTTCCCCCGTTCCTCTTGACTGTTCCCTGGCAACGGCCCTTCGCCTGTCGCTGAGAAGCCTTCCCGAGAGACGGGAAAACGCCAGCAGGCTCAACGCTTTCCTCCGCGAGGGACTTGGGACGATAGACGAGGTGGAAATCCTCTCCGGCAAGAATACAACGCCCTTCATCCTCTCCTTTGCCCTGAATCGGCACAAGGGATCCGTCGTCCAGGAGGCCTTGTCCGCGAAGGGAATCTACGTCTCGACGAAAAGTGCCTGTTCCTCTCGGGAAGAAGGCTATTCCTACGTCATCCGAAATGCCGGCTATCCGGAAAGGACGGCCCGCAACGCCATCCGCCTTTCCTTCTGCGGAAGGGAGAGCATCGAGGATGGAAAGCGTTTCCTGGAGAGGCTCAAGGACGTCCTCTCCACCATCTCCACGGAGGAATGAACATATGGCAAACGACATGATCATCGTCTTCTTCGGCGAGCTTTCGACGAAGGGAAAGAACATCATGGATTTCATCCGCCTTCTGGGAAAGAACATCCGTTCCACCTTGAAGGACTTTCCGCGTCTCTCCTATGAGGTGAAGAAGGACCACATCTACATCATGCTCAACGGCACGCCCTATGAGGATGTCCGGAAGAAACTGGTCAAGGTCCCGGGCCTTCTCTCCTTTTCGCTTGCGAAGGAAGTTCCCAATGACATCGAGGCGATAAAGGAAGAGGCCCTTGCCCTCTATCAAAGAAGCCATGCCGTGACCTTCAAGGCCAACGCCAGGCGCGTCGACAAGGACTTCCCGATGCATTCCGACGAGATCAACAGGGCCATCGGTGGTCGCATCCTTTCGACCTGTCCGGAAAGCCGGGTCGATGTCCACGACCCCGACTTGATGATCCATGTCATGGTTCGCAAGGAAGGAACCTATGTCTACGGCATCAAGGAGAAGGGCCTTGGCGGCTATCCTTTGGGCATCGCCGGAAAGGGACTGATGCTTATCAGCGGCGGAATCGACTCGCCCGTGGCCGCCTTCCTGATGATGAAGAGAGGCGTGAAGCTGGAGATGATCCACTTTGCCGCACCGCCTTATACTTCCGAAAGGGTCATCGACAAGATCCATGATCTCCTCCATGTCCTCAACGACTACCAGGAGGATATCAAGCTCTATGTCGTTCCCTTCACCGACCTCGAGAAGAAGATCTATGAGCTTGCCGGTCCTTCCTATTGCGTCACGATCATGCGCCGCATGATGATGCGTATTGCCTCCATCCTTGCCAGGAAGCACAACGACCTTGTTCTGGCAAGCGGGGAGTCCATCGGCCAAGTCGCCAGCCAGACCCTCTATTCCATAAAGGTCATCGAGGAGGCCTGCTCGCTTCCGATGATGCGGCCTGTCTGCACCTATGACAAGAACGAGATCATCGACCTTGCCAAGAAGATCGGGACATATGACATTTCCATCCGTCCCTACGAGGATTGCTGCACGATCTTCGCCCTCAAGGATCCAGTGACGCATCCCAACATGGAGAAGGTCCTGGAGATCGAGGCGAGCTTCGACTACATGGCAATGGTCAACGATTGCGTCCGCAACGTCAAGGTCGAGCATATCGCAAGAAGCCAGGAAGAAGAGCTCTAAAGAAAAAGACGGAACCTGCGGGTTCCGTTTTTTGGACAAAGGAAAAGGCACTCGCAAGGAGTGCCTGTTTTTTGGTGACTTACTTCGTCTCGCTCTCGGCGATGGCCTTGTTGGCAAGCTCGACCAGGTTGTGGAACTGATCGGGGTTGGTGCCGGCGATTTCGCTGAGCATCTTTCTGTTGAGGGCGACGTTGGCAAGCTTCATGCCATACATGAACTTGGAATAGGAGATGCCTTCCAGCTTGCAGGCGGCGGAGATACGACGGATCCACAGCTTGCGGAAGTCCTGCTTTCTCTCCTTACGGCCGTTGAAGCTATAGGCATCGGCACGCATGACCGACTCTTTGGCGGTCTTGTAAAGTCTATGTCTGGCGCCGAAGAAACCGGAAGCTCTCTTCAGGATGCGCTTTCTGTTGGCGTGTCTGACTGTTCCACCCTTGACTCTCATGGTTTTCTATCCTCCTTGATTACTTGCTGATGAGCTGTCTGACAATCTTGGTCTGGGTCGGCTTGAGGTATCTGGCCTTGCGATTGTGACGGATCAGCTTGTGGGTCTTGTTGTGGGAAAGGTGAGAGGTGTTCTGGTTCCACTTCTTGACTTCGCCATTGGCGGTAAAACGGAATCTCTTGACGGCGCTGCGCTTGCTCTTCATCTTAGGCATGCTGATTTCCTCCTGTTTTCTTGATCGGACTGAGCGTGACGGAGTAGTCCCTACCCATAAGTTCCGGCTGCTTGTCGGCGGTCGCATGGTCCTTCACCATCTCGAGGAAGTCCTGCAGAGTCTGCTTGACGATGTCCATTCTCTGCATCATTCTTCCCTTGATGAAG
>CASDOO010000021.1 GCA_949282275.1 uncultured Bacillota bacterium
GAGCAAGAGCGATTTGAACGCTCGCAGGGATTACTCCCTCTAAGTCCTTAGCAGGGACTCCTCTTAACCACTTGAGTATTGCTCCAGGTAGCTTATCTATTATCCTTTTTTTTGCCCTTCCAGTCAAGAAAAAGGGGAGATTCCTTTGGAACCTCCCCCACACAAATCAAGTGTTGAATTTAGAGAATGATGCCTTGCATCTGCGGCGTGCCCTTGAACTCGCCATAGATAGCCATGATCTTGATGGTATCGCCGATCTTGAGATTCTTCGTCTTCTCATTCGTCTGGAAGTCCTTGGGGTTGTTGAAATAGTAAACACCCTCTTGCTTGTTATCAAACTTCAGTGCCGAAGCCGTGGCGGTAGCACCATAGACGGTCACTGCGTTCTTGGCATTGGCGGACTTCAGCATGAAGTTACCATAATCGGTGAAGTTCTCTCCGCCATTATAGTAGGATTCGATCTTGCCTTCGACAGTATAGGTCGCATAGGGCTTGACAGTCTTGTTGTAGAAATCATCGGTCGTGGCCGTGCCGTTGCTGATGATCCGATCGTTGATGGCAAGGACAACGGCGCTGATTTCCTTGGTGGTCTTGTAATCTGCGCGGATGGCGGCAACCTTGAGCTTATCGCCATTCTTAATGGTCTTGGTATCCTCGTTGGTGAGGAAGTCCTTCGGATTGCTAAAGGAATACTTCTTTTCCTTCATGTCGAAATTCAAAGCAGAAATGGAAGCCGTGGCTCCATAGACCTGAATCTTGTTGCCTTCGCCATCTTGGAGATACATGTTTCCATACTGGTCGCCCTCGCTCTCAACGACTTCGCCTTCCGTGATGTAGAGATATTTGCCATCGGTATCATCGGCGGCAATGACATCCTTGAGAGTCTTGAACTGAATATCCGGTTCTCCGACGGCTTCCTCGACAGTGATGGCGCATTTCTTGGTCAGAGAGCCGGCAGTGACGGTGATTTCGGCCGTTCCAGCCTTGAGCAAGGTGATTTCGGCATCGCCAGTCTTCTTTCCATCAGTGCCAAGTTTATCGGTGACGCTCGCAACAGTGGCATCCGATGTGGCGAAAGTAACGGCAGGCTTCTCGGTTCCTTCGGGAACGACAACGCCAGTCGTCAGCGTAAGCTTGTTGCCGACGAATCCAGACATCTTGGACTTGCCAATCGTAAGCATGGTCGTCGTGACTTCCTTCTCTTCGATGTCCGTGATGTACATTGCGGCATAGGCGTTTCCGCTGCTGTAGCCACCGAAGTAAGCCTCGACATCATAATACTTGTAAGGATCGATGCTGAAGACATCCTCGTTCGTGTAGGAATTCTCGAGATCGACATCGGAGCCATCGATGTTCAAAGTGGTGAATCCACCGCTCTGCTTGGAGCTGACGGTCGTCCACTTGTACTTCTTGACGTCCTTCGTCGTCAGCTTGCCACTGGCAAAGGTATCCGCAATCTCGGGAGTCAGGGCAGTGGCTTCAGGAACGTTGATGCCCGAATCGGAAGAGAGGGAAACGACTTCGGCATCGGCAGTGAACTGCGGAAGACCATTGTAGGTGCTGGCACCGACGACCTTCCCTTCCTCCGTGACCGTTCGGACCTTGACATGCGTGCCAATCTCATATTCGCTCGGTTCGGCATTGAGATAGACATAGACAGCGGCAGGTCCATCGGAAACGAGGAATCCCTTGGTCGTCTGTGCGACGACTTCGCCCTCGACCGTGATTTCGTTCTTGATGGCATTGGAATCGACGTTGGAAATGGGAGTGATGTTTTCCTCTCCATCGATGACGGTGATTTCATAGGTTCCCTTATTGACATCATTGCCCTTCTCGGTGCAAGTGATGGTGACCGTGCCGGCTTTCACGCCCGTGACGACGCCATCCTCGACCGTGGCAATGCTCGTGTCGGAGGAGGTCCAGTCGAAATCCGTCAGTTCGGTCTTCTTGCCAGTGGATTCGATCTTGAAGGTGACGGTCTTGTCCTGGCCTCCGAGGGCGATGACATCATTGGTAGGAATCAAGTCAATCAGATCGGTGATAAGGATCTCGACGGAATCGCTGGCATCACCGACGTGAACCGTGACAGTCGCCTTTCCTGCCCCCTGGGCATAGATGGTCGTTCCGGAAACGGTAACGACATTCGTGTCGGAAGATTCGACGACAAGCTTCTTCTGCTGGATCAAGGCAGGGATGTTTTCGACAGGATCGGTGGAGACATCAATGCTTCTGCTGGTTTCTCCGGTGTGCCATTCCTTCGTCAGGTCCTCCTTGTTGTTGATGGTGACCTTGTCGACGATATGCTCGACCATGGAGCAGGAAGTGAGGGTTGCGGCAACGGAGACACCCGTCAGAAGACTGAGCGACGCCAAGAGAATGAACTTCTTTTTCATGTGATAGACCTCCTTGTTCACGTTATCACGATATGAAGAGACGTCACGAATCGACTACTGATGGAAGGTTTCGTTTTGAATATCCTTAAGGAGAGCTTGATACTGCACTTTCTTCAAGATACCTTGAATCGTGAAGAACAAGCCGAATCCAATAAGAACGGCAGAAACGACGAAGCAAACGACGCAGACGTAGAATTCCGGGCATGTGGTAACAAGCTGGAAGTTGTTCGCGGGCTTTCGGGAGAGAAGAAGGAAGATGATGGCCAAGACAAGAATGATCGTGCCGATGCAGTTGAGGGACATGCCGTTCGCGAAGAAGTTCCTTCCTCTTTGGATTTCGGCATGGGACGCCGCCGCAAGGGTCTTGATTTCCCTTTCGTCGACATCATGATGAATGAGATGGCCACAACGAGGACAGACATATTCTACCTTGGTATTCTCGTCGACCTCTCCCTCATAAAGGGAGGCGGAGAATTTTTTACCTTCGATTTTCCCCTCGTCAATCTTCTTTCCACAATGACAGCAATACATTCCTACACCTCCTGAAGGACCAGATCCGCATCATTGCGAGGAATGATCTGGTAGCTAACGCCGGAAGTCTGGGAAATATGGTAACCATAGATTCCGGAGACATCGAACTTCTTGCCTACGAAATCATCGAAGGAGTTCCAAACCGTCAGTCGATCGTCGGCATAGGGACGATACATGAAGGTGACATAGATGGCCGGAAGTCTGTTTCCAGCCTCGTCCTGGACGTAAAGGGTGACGGAATCGCCGTCATCGGAATCGTATCCGCCCGTCACGGTCACAGTATCGGTCAAGGTGACAGGAGAGTAAAGATAGCGGGTCCCGGAATCGGAAAGCTCCTTTCCGGACATCTCGAACGTCTTGAGGGCATAATCCTCGGTGTTCTCGCTTGCGGGAATCAGGACCTTGGCGTTGTCTTCGTCGTCGGAGAAGGAAAGGAACTTGCCACTGGTCATCTGGAAGCCGAAGAGCTCGCTATCGGTAGCCGTTCCGCACACTTCAAGATAGGTGCCGGGCTTCGTGAATTTGCTGTCGATCGGGGACATGCCGGTAAAGAAGTTGATTCCGGCCCATTCCCCCTCATCATAATTGGCGCCCTGTTCTTTCGAATAGTAATCCTGGATGTAGAGGATGTGATCGGCAAATCCGGCAACGGTACCCTTGAAGCGAAGCTTGGCACCGGCATAGGGATTGACATAGTCCGGATCGGCAAGGGATTTCTCGATTTCCCTCTTGATCTGCAGAAGGGAGACATCTTGATATCCGCCGTAATTGAACTCCGGATCGTCCTCACCACTGAACATATTCAGCTTGAGCTTCATGGCCTGTTCTTCGGCCGCATAGAAAGTATCTGCGAAATCCGGCATCTCATTGACGCCTTTGACATTGCTCCATCCTTCCTGAACAAGCCAAAGATTAAGAAGGTAAAGCTGATCGAACGGGGCGTTCTCGACCTCGGTATTGATCCAAATGAGGGAAAGATAGCGTGTTCCCGTCGAGTCAAAGGAAGGCTTGGAATAGCTCGTGATGGGGGCGGAAACGACAATCGTACCGTGTTCGTCGGCCTCCTTGAGCTTCTCGGCGGTAAACTTCGCCGCTCCCTTTCCGTAAGGCTGGATTTGCCCAGTGGATTCCGGCGTGTCGACACCATAGAAACGGGATTTGATGACATTGTCGTCATCGTCGTCGCGGACAAGAGGCTCAAAATGGGCGGTGTCGCCATCGATGGCATATTTTAGGTCGACCTGGCCGATACCATCCTCGAAAAAGTTCTTGTCCTTATAATCCAGACTCAGCTTGACATTGCTGTCATGGACATAGTCGACTTCGGAATTGCAGGAGGCAAGGAGAAGGGCCGGCGCGAAGAAGGATAAGGAAAGAAGGGCTCCGAATAGCTTGCTTTGACTCATAGTGCGTTCCTCGCAACGTTCTCCTGATCGGAGAAAATCTTGTCGAGTGTATCATCGGTAGTAAACATCTGCGTGACAATGCCGCTAACGGCCTGCCTGGCTTCCGCGGACCCCTTGAAGCACGGCGTGTTGAAGTATTTTCCGTTAATCTGTTCCTTGACGATCCTGGCTGTCTTGCCCATGTAGTTATAGTCCGGTCCGCTGTTTCCGGTATCCATGAACAATTGATAGAGATCCGTGTCATAGCAGGACTCGCGGACAGGAATGTAACCTTCCGAGCCATTGACGCAAAGGTCGGCATTGACGGCGGTGGAAGTCAGGTATTTCAGGAACTTGAAACCATATTTGGCCTTGAAACCATCCTGGTCATCGCTTCTCTTGAGAATCGTTGCACTCAATCCTTGGGAGACGTAGAGAGGGTTTTCGGAGTTGAATGGCGGGACACGGCAAACGCCGACCGTGAAGGCATCGGAATTAGGCGCCTGATAACCAGCGCCACCGGAAGATCCAACATCGAAAAGGACTTGCTGCGTGGTGAAATAGTTCGAGCCATACTCGCCTTCCGAACCCTTGGTGCGGATAAGGCCGGCATCATGGTAATCCCTCAGCTTTTGGGCCATGGCCTTGGCTTCGGCATTGTTGAAGTCGATGGACCCCTTTCCGGAGGCATCGACCGACGTGTAGTCGATATCGTTCTGATAGGAAGCGGTGAGGTAAAGATTGTCATCGGAATCATAGAAGAAGGGGGAAAGAAGATCTTGATTCGGGTAGTTCTCTTCATAGTGTTTCTTGATGAAGGCGCAAAAATCCATCAGTTCATCGAAATCGATGCTATTGAGGTAACTCTCAAGCTGTTCCGCCGTACTGATATTGATTCCTATGGTTTCGCCGTATGGTTTGGCACATTGCAAGACCGCTTCCGTGTTGTAGTAGAGAACTTCGGAAGATTTCATCAAAGGAAGCGAATAGAGCCCTTCGCGTCCATAGGAATGGCCTTCTTCATAGAATGCGGAAACGAAATCCGTTGCCTCGCCATCGCCAAGATAGTCTTCCTTTCCGAAGCCAATCGTCGCATCCGTGGCATAGTCCTCGATGTTGACGACGTATTTTCCGGTATCGGAGCCTTCGGCATCGAGATACTCGGCGACATGGTCGGGATAGGCGATGGCAAGAGTCGGATAGTTGCCCGTGCTGAAGCCTTTGACGATCTTGTCTAGCAGCTCATCATATCCGCCTTGGTAGGAAATCTTGATATTGACCTCGACACCTTCGTTCTCCATGATGATGTCGGAAAAGCGTTCGGCGTAGTCCGTCAATTTGGTGACGATGGTCTGACCAGAGGGAACCCAGAAATAGACCGTATTCTTGTCATCTCCCTGCGAACAGGAAGACAGCCCGCCTAAAAGGGCAATCGAGCTGAGAAATGCGAGAATTCTTTGTTTCATCTTGTGTCCTCCTATGCGAGCCGTCTGAATTCATCCATCCTAGAAATCAAAGGGCGTTCTTCGCGGTATTCTCGGCATCCGTGAAGAGCTTTTCGATTTCGGCATCCGTCAAATCGTCTTCGCCAAGCGTGAGGATGGAAGTCATCAATCCGCCGACAGCCTGTCTGGCGCCGGAGGAACCACGGAAGGCAGGAGAGACGAAGAGATCATCGGAAACCGTCGTGACATAGGTGTTGTTGAGGGCCATGAGATGATCCAAGGTACGCGGCTGAGACTCATCCGTCACGCACTTTTCCTTGTAGGCCTCGGAATCATAGACGGACTGACGGATACCCATGTAGCCCGTGTTGAGCGTCCAGGCAAGGGCGTTCTCGGAGTTGGTCAGATGCTTGTAAAGTCTCCAGGCATTCATCGTCCTTGCCTGATTGCCGTGATCAAGGATGGTAAGGGAAGGTCCCTGGTTGATGACCTTCGGATCTTTTCCCTCGGCATGGGGGATCTTGGCAACGCCGACATTCATCGGGTTCTGGTCGGAGAACTGATACTTGACACCACCAGTGGAGCCGATGGAGAAGAGCGTGTTCTGGACTGTGAAAAGCTCGTTGGTGTAGTTTCCGCCGGAGGAACCCTTGGAAAGGATATAGCCTTCATTGGCATAGTGATTGAGATCCTTGGCAAGCTTCTTCATCTCATCATTGTTGAAGAGAATCTCTCCTTTTCCATCCGCACCGATTCCGGTATAGCCATAGCCATACTGCTCGGCGAGAGTGATGAAGAAGTTATCATCGGAATCATAGCCCATGACGGCATGGTATTCCTGATCATCCTTGAGAATGTCCTTGACCGTCTCATCATACTCAATGATGGCCGGGGCAAGATGACCAAAGAATTCTTCCCATGTAAGGTTGTTGAGGTAAGCAGCATCAAGAGGCTTTCCGGAGTTGATTTCCGAATCGATGGAAGAAAGGTTAAGTCCGATGAGAACGTCGGCATTGTAGTACATGGCCTCGGTGGACTTGCAGTAAGGAAGGGAGTAGGTTCCCTCGACGGTATACTCCTTTCCCTCGTCAAGGAAGGTCTGGATGTAATCGGCCTTGTCTTCGGCGGTCAAACCATATTCCGAGTCGTTGATATAGGGATCGAGGTTGACGGCCTTGCCGGCTTCGATATACTCGGCAACGTGATCAGGATAGCACTGGACGATATCCGGATAGTTGTTTGCCGGGAAGCCTTGGATGACGTTTTCCTTGAGGGTGTTGTAATCTCCGGAAATGTATTGGACGTTAACCTCGACACCGGTCTCTTTCTTGAAAGCTTCGATCTGGCTCTCAAAGACAGGACGGTTGTTCTGTCCAATCGTCGTCCAAATGGTAATAGCATCGTCACCACCATTGGAGCATCCGGGAATCAACGTCATGGCAAGCATCGGAAGCAAGAGAAGAACGTTCTTTTTCATGTCTGTTTTCCTCCTTTTTGAAAACAATAACACAAGGGAACACGAATCTATGTCCATTCTCGATAAGAGAAATAGAACCTTGAATCAGCCTTTGATGCCGGCTCTGCCGACACCCTTCATAATATACTTACGGAAGAAGACAAAGAGCAAGAAGAGAGGAACGGTAACTAGAACGGTCGCGGCCATCTGGTATCCGTAGGAGACACGTCCCGTATCCGGATCGGTGAATGCCGATCCTCTCAAGCCGTTGGAGATGAGACGGAAGGAATCGTCGTTGCAAATGAGATTTGGCCAAACATAGGAGTTCCATGTTCCCATGAACTTGAGGATGGTAATGGAGATGAGGGAAGGCATTGCCAAGGGAACCATCACCTTCCAAAGGAAGGACCAATCGGACTTTCCATCGACCTTCGCGGCAAGATAGAGTTCGTTCGGAATCTGCTTGAAGTTCTGACGGAGAAGATAGATGTAGAAGACGGAAATCCAGAAGGGAACGATCATGGCCGCATAGGCCTCATAAATCGTCTGTCCTGTACCAATCCAGCCAAAGGAAGCAACAGTGATGTAGTTGGAGATGACCATCATCTCGCCTGGAATCATCATCGTCATGAGGAAGACAAGGAAGAGAGCCTCACGCCCCTTGAACTTCAGCCTGGCAAAGGCGAAAGCGGCAATGACGGTCGTGATAAGAGTACCGATGGTGGAAAAGACGGCAACGACAATGGTATTCCACATATATTGGCCGAAATCGAACGTCTGGAAGACATAGACATAGTTCGACCACATGATGATTGTCGGATAGAGAGTCTGGTTGATGGAGATGATTTCATCGTTGTACTTCAGGGAGGTGATGATCATCCAGTAGAAGGGGAAGATCATCAGCAAGGCAAGAACGCCGATGATAAGATAGAGGAAGACCATGGAGACGATGGAACCGATTTTTCCGGATTTCTGCATCGATTCGACCGTCTTGCCGGAATCGGCAAGGGAAAGCGTGATATTGTCGTTGACCTTGACATGGGTGAAGTCGGTATAGGTCTTTTTGAGCGAACGAATGTTTTCCATTTTCGATTCCTCCATCAATAATAGACCCGCTTCTTGGAGACCCACAGCTGGATTCCGGTGAAGACGAGGATGACGACAAAGAGGAAGACAGCGGCGGCAGCGGCGTAAGAGGTATGGGAGGAAAGGTTATTGTAGATATAGTAGACAATCGTATACATATTGTAGGAGCCGTTCGTCGTTCCAGGACCATTGAACAGACCGACGATGGAGGTGTATTCCTTGAAGGCTCCGATAAAGGACGTGACGACGATATAAAGAATTTGTGGAGACATAAGGGGAACCGTGATTCTCCAAAGCGTCTTGGCATGGGAAGCACCATCGATCTTCGCCGCATTGTAATACTGGGCATCGATTCCCTGAAGACCGGAAAGGAAAACGAGAATCTTGAATGGAATCGAAGACCAGATGATATAGAAGCAAAGCGGGACCATTGCTGTCCAACGATCGGCGCCATAGACCCAGACAGTGTCCGTATGGAAAATCCAGTTGATAATACCATTGGTATCGAACATGACGGAGAAAACCATGCCGATGGCGATGGCGTTCGTGACATAAGGAAGGAAGAAAACAGTCTGCAGGAACTTCTTGAACCACTTCAGCGAATTGAGGCCGACGGAGATAAGAAGGGCAATCAAGGTCGAAATCGGAACGGTAAGGGCGACAAGGATAAACGTGTTGGGAATAGCATAGCGAACGAAATTTGTTTCATAACCCCCACCATAGGTCGGAGTCAAGCCGAAGATGACGCCGAAGTTGTCCAAGGTGACGCCATCGAAACTGCCATCGATATAGCTGTAATTGTCCAAGAAGGAGATAAAGAGGGTATTGATCAAAGGATAAAGAAGAAAGACGACAAGGAGAATGAGCACAGGTCCAAGATAGAGCCACGCTTTCCAATTGTTGTTGCTTGCCGTATCCTCGATTCCAGTCACTTTGTAGGGCTTGGCGTTCTTTTTCGGAGGAGCGACAAGACGGATGACGGTGTTCTTTTCCGCAAGAAAGGATTCCTCATGCTCGGGCCGTTCCTCGAAGAAGTCATTGACTGCCGTCAGGCTTTTCTGTTCTCTCAAGATTGGTTCTGCCATGATGCTGTCCTCAATCCAAATAGATGCGGTTCTCGTTCTTGGTATCGAAGATAAAGAACTTGTCCTTCTTCAGCTGGATGAAGATACTTCCGTGGGAAACGGTATTGTCTGAAGAAACGATGGCCTTGAATGTCGGCTTCGTGCACTGGCCATTCTTTGCGACGATGAAAAGATCCCTTCCAAGGACTTGGAGCATGTCCACGTCAGCATGGAAACCCAAGGCCCCTTCTTCCTTTGCTCCGACAATCATTCCTTCCGGACGGATCGCGATATAGAGCTCCTGATCGGGAATGTTCTTTTCGGTTTCATAGACGGCCTCATCACCGATATAGATCTTTCTCGCCTGAATCTTGCCTTTGAAAACATTGATGGGCGGCGTTCCGAGGAATTGGGCGACGAAGAGATTGGCGGGATTGTTGTAGACATTCTGCGGCGTATCGATCTGCTGCTCTTCGCCAAGCTTCATGACGACAATCTTGTCGGAGATGGACATGGCCTCTTCCTGATCGTGCGTGACAAAGACGGTCGTAATGCCGGTATCCCTTTGGATTCTCTTGATTTCTTCTCTTGTCTGAAGCCTCAAACGAGCATCAAGGTTCGAAAGCGGTTCGTCCAGAAGCAGGACCTTCGGCTTCTTGACAAGGGCTCTGGCAATGGCGATTCTTTGCTGCTGACCGCCGGAGAGCTGGCTGGGTTTTCTTTCAAGATACTCCTCGACCTGAACCAGCCTTGCTGCTTCGTGAACGATATCGGCACGTTCTTCCTTCGTCAAGGTGCGGTGAGTGACGGCAGTTCGAATGTCGGATTTCAAGGCGACGAGTCCTAATTTCTCTGTCAAGAGGTCGATGGCCTCTTGAATTCTTTCCTTGGAAGACTTCTTGAGGATGAGGAAGACCTTGAGCTGCTTCTTTTCGTAATAAAGCTTGAGGTCCGAGAAAATGAATTTATTCTGACGAAGAAGTGTCTTTATTTCCTTTTCAAAAAGCCTGTCTTCGACTTTCGTCGTGGCAATGATGGTGGAAGCAAAGGGAAGGACGTTCTTGATGCTTTCCTCGAATTCCGCCATGCGGGTAGCCGGAACGGAAAGAATGCGGGCAAGAAGTTCATATCCAACCTTCGAACGAATGATGGCAACAGCCTCCGGATTTCCAAAGCTTTTTCCGAACTCGCGAATTTTCTGGATATATTCATCCATGTGATCCGTCGTGAACGCGCTATCAAGACGGCCAGTAAAATTGAGGTCAATTTTTTCGGCTTCACTGACATGTGTGACATCGGCACGGATCTTTGCATCGAAGAGGGCATCGGAAGTCTGCTCCTCTTGGATATCGACATCCGTAAAGTCGATAATCTTGCTGAAATTTTCACGGAAAATGTCCCGCACTTCCGGAGAGGTATTGAGAAGGGTGATGACAAGGGTCAGGACATTGTTTTCATCAATAGCATTCTCAATGCGAACAGCGCGCTTGGAAAGACCGATTTTCCTAGTCAAAGTCCGAACGCTATAGAGGATGCCATTAAGATCATCATCCTCTTTCATCGGATAATGGTAGGAAAAGGTAAAATTGAAGAATGTAACAAGAGGAACCTCGACCTTCAGATTGGTGAGAGGGAACTCGATGTTCTTGAAGACCGTCATGTGCGGATAGAGAGCGTAGTTCTGGAAGACAAGTCCAATGCCTCTTTTCTCAGGAGGAAGATTCGTGACTTCCTGATCGCCGAACCAGACTTCGCCAGACGTCGGCTTAAGGAGTCCGGAAATCATGTAGAGAGTCGTGGACTTTCCGCATCCAGAGGGGCCCAAGAGGCCGACAAGCTTTCCGTCGGGAACTTCGAAATCGAGGTTGTTAACTGCAATGGTATCCCGGATGTTCTTCTTCGGGTTTCCAGGGAAGACCTTCGTGAGATTCTTCAGCTTGATTTCCATGTTTCTATCTCCTATTTCGTTCCGTCGTCTTCTTTTTCGAACTCATTGAGCTTCATTTTCTGCGTCGCCTTTCTTTCCAGGCTGTCCTTGATCATGACGATGAAGAAACGGATGAAGTAGCCGATAAGAAGAATTAAGGCAACGGAGAAGATAACGATGTAGTTGTCAAACGGATTGAAGACGGTCAGGGAATTCATGAAGACGGTCGATCGATAGACAATAAAGAGGATATCGAATATTAGGCCGCCAATCGTCAGATAGGCCAAGATAGCAAGTTTTGTAAACCCCTTGGTATCCATGCGGCGGAATTCATCGTTCTTGTATTTTTCCTTGAAATAAAAGTAAAGACCAAGAGTGGTACCGACAAGGACTACCGTGATGACAGCGAAGGCGATGAGAAGCGATGTGTCAATAGAAATAGTCGGAACATTCTTGAACTCACCATCGGGAGAGCGGAAGAAAATCGAGCCGAATCGCGTTGAATAAGTAGATCCGACAACCTCTTTCTGAGTCGCAGCATACATGAGACGAATGCTATAGTTGGCCGAGCAGAGACCGATGCCAACAAGATTGTCGAGGGCGATTCCCGTGAAAACAAAACGCAACGTGTCTTCCTCGCCAGTCAGAGGGAGGGTGCTATTGATTGCGCCTTCGTTTGTCGGAACATCCCTTGAAGTTCCGTCCTCATAATAGAAGCGGAAGAAGGAATCTGCAATCGACGTAAATTTATATTCGAAATAGACATCGCCGCTTTCAATCATCATCTGATTGCTCGCATAGGTGCTGGCTTTCATCTTCTTGTAAAGCTCATCGGAGTTGTTCAAGAAACGCACCGAAATCGAGACATATCCGGAGAAGCTGTTCATTTCCACGATTTCGGAATCCAAGTACTCCGTCAGACTGACGTTTTCTTGGGCAGTGTACGCCCATTCGTATTGAGAGACCTTGAGCGGATGGGATTCGTCCGGCAAGAAAGTCGCCTCGGAGGTCACGGCCGGGAAAATGTTATAGAGAACGACGGAATGAGGATCAACGGTTTCCCCAGGGCTTAGAAGGATATCGATCGTCACGATGAAGGAAGAAGATCCGATAGAGGCTCCTATGCCATCGTAATCATTGATAAGACTGTTCTTGCTGGCCGTAAATTGTCTTGTCTCTTCCTTGCCATCAGCCGTTTTGGCGACATATTCCGCAGAAAGAGGATAATCATATTCTTCCGTGTAGTAGCCAAGAATATAATTCGCCTCCCCAGCGCTTTTGTCATAAGTAAGGGAAATCGTCAAAGACTGCGATGTTTCCGTATACATCGTCTGGGTTACGGTCGCTTTAAGATTGGAGTCGTAGGTAGACGCCTCGACGGCGTTGCCGGGAACGCCTTCGGAGCCTTTCAAGACCTCTTTCGCTTGACCGGGCCGGGCCTCGAGATGAGTGCCGCCAGTCGGCAAGAGGAAGGAGAAAAGAAAGGTAAAGCAAACCATTAGCGTAGCGAAGATAGTCCTTCTTGTTCTGTGAGCCATTGATTATATCCTCGTAAATCGAATCGGCAGGTAGACAGATAACAGAAATGGAGCGTCACGCATGTAGCTCTATTATTATATGGCTTTAAAAACGGAAATACTAGCACGCCAATGGCATGGAAAGCGTTAAACATGGCATTTTTCCGTTTCTTTACCGTTATTCATCCTCGCCAGTGATATTCCGGAATTCGACAGGTTTCCTCTGCGTCTTCTGATAATCGATTTCAAGTTCTTCCAAGGTGAAATAGATTTTGCTTGAGGACACATCGACTTCATTGATTTGAAGCATGTACTCCGGGAAGTCCTGATGCCTCTTGGTCACTGCCATCATCGTAACGGAAACAAGAAGGGGGATTCCAAGCGTCAAAAAAGACAGGGCTATGATTCCAAAATCAAATATAGCCGAATATATCAAATATTGTTTCGTGGAGACATTGAGAAGCCGGGAATCAATCCGACCTATCTTGTATGCAAGCATGCCAATCGTTTTTCGACCTCTCTTGAAAATAAGCGGGGGAAGAAAATAAACCAAGAAGCAGGAAAGAAGAACGGCGATGGGAAGCTCGGCAAATATGACCATGTTCGACATCATCCTTGTTCCCTGATAATAGGTCGGAAATAGGGAAAGAAGGTATCCTCTTAGCACATTATCGATATATGGGACATAGAACTCACGGCTATAAATATCATACGGAGAATTCTCTTTGGCAATAAATTCTGGATTGTCAATGACCTCCCCGTTCTCCGAAAGAGCAAACATGGGAGTCCCTTCATATTGGAAATCCAGTCTTTGTTTATCATAATCCTCTTTTGCCTGAAGATAGTCTTCTTCTTTTGCTTCCGATTTCGCAAACGAAAAGAAGGTGTTGACCGTTCCCTCGTATCGCTGCTTTTTCTGAAGCGCAGAGAGAGAGACATCGTTCGTATAATAAGTCACGACATCCTGATAGCCGCCATCTAGCTCGACATAAATTCCCGAGCCCACCATGACACGCATGACTTCCTGCTCAACTTCGCGATAGAAAGGCATTGTTCGAATAATCTCTCTCGTCCCCAAAAAAAGAAGGATTCCAACAAGTGCAAAAAGAGTTAAGTCGATGAGCCTTGAAAAGACTCGTCGATAAAGCTTTGCCCGTGTATAACGGACATCCATTTTCTGCTTTTTTTCCTCTTTGCCAATATCATAGGCGTTCATTTCGGACATTTCAGGTAACCTCTGGCTTTGTATACTTCATCCATCGTCTCACCTGTGACAAGTACTGTTCTCGACAGGAAATCCGAAAGAGAAATATGAAGTGGGTGGAAGAGAATAAAGAAGAAAGAAACCAAAACAAAAATAGCGGAAATCAAAGTCAAATAAGTGAGATACGGAAGGGAGAAAAGTTCACCGAAGGGAACATAGAACACAGGAACAAAAAGAATCAGAGGCAAAGAGAAAACCATCGAGAAAAAGAAAGAGAGCCATCTGGTTTTCCTTGCACGTATCGCCAATCTATCCTTATCGATTCGGACAGTTCGAAGAGCCATCATCCCTATTGTCTTGTCATAGCGACTAAGAAGGGGAATCAAAAGAAAACAAACAAGAACGGAAAGAAGATAGGAAATATAGGTAGCATAGACCACAATCATGTCCTGACGCTCATCACACTCTTTTCTTCCTTCGAGATAGCGACGATAGTCATAAAGAGGATTATCCGGTTGAAGGCTCTCCGAGCTCTCCAGTTGGCGAATGACTACAGTATAGAGATTCGGAAAGAAAGTCCCGACAAAGCGTTCATAATCTGTTTGACCTTGGGATGATAATTGATCTTTTTCATCAAGCAAAGGCTGAAATTCTTCAATAAATTCTGCCTTCATGGCCGGTACATCGCCCTCTTGTGAAAAGAACCCGTTAGAATCCATTTCTTGAAATGCAGCTTGGATTTCATCCGAACTCATCAATAAATTTTCGCGGAGGAAGGAAACAAGCCAGTCCGGATTGCCCCGAACAAGATCCTTGAGATAACAATCCGCCGTATAGGAAAGGGAGGACGTGAAATCATATTTCGATGTGGTTTCATTCGTCTCATCGTAAAAAAGGATATCATTTTCATAAAGAACATCCATCATGCGGTTCTGATATCTATTGGATTCTTCGATGATTCCGGAATAATTGCCAATTGCCTGCGAAGCAGGGAATACCGCTACGGAAAAAAAGCCGACGGCAATGATAAAAGAGATGAAAAGATCGGCAAGGTAGGCTAAAATCCGCTTGCCTTTGGTAATAGGGGAAATATCCAGAAATTTCGGATTGATGGCAACCTTTTCAATCGGGTTTTCGTTGTTTTCGTTCATTCGATATAAAGAAACAGATAGATTATACCAAGAAAAGCGGGTGATTTCGGAATAATGAGACAAGAAAAGCCCGCCTCTTTCGAAGCGGGCTTGCTTTTTCAGAAGCGAAGATTAGTCGAGGATCTCGGAGACGGTTCCTGCACCGACGGTGTGGCCACCTTCACGGATGGAGAACTTGGTCTGGGCTTCGAGGGCAATGGGGTGGATGAGCTCGACGGTGAGCTCGACGTTGTCGCCAGGCATGACCATCTGGACACCCTCAGGAAGGGCGATGGTTCCGGTGACATCGGTCGTACGGAAGTAGAACTGCGGTCTGTAGTTGGAAGCGAAGGCAGTGTGTCTTCCGCCCTCTTCCTTCTTCAGAACGTAGACCTGGCACTTGAACTTTCTGTGCGGAGTGACGGAGCCGACCTTGCAAAGGACCTGTCCACGGACGATCTGGTCACGATCGACGCCTCTGAGAAGGGCACCGACGTTGTCGCCAGCCTCGGCGTAGTCGAGGGTCTTGCGGAACATTTCAAGGGAGGTGACGACGCACTTCCTGGTCGGGAGGATACCGACGATTTCGACTTCATCGTTCGGCTTGATGACGCCTCTCTCGACTCTACCGGTAGCAACGGTGCCACGACCGGTGATGGTCATGACATCTTCGACGGCGAGAAGGAAGGGCTTCTCGGTATCTCTCTTCGGGGTCGGGATGTACTGATCGACGGCATCCATGAGCTCGATGATGCTCTTCTGGGCCTCGGCATCCTCGTTGAGGGCCTTGAGGGCAGAACCCCTGACGACAGGGACTTCGTCTCCGGGATAGCCGTACTTGCTGAGAAGCTCACGGACATCCATCTCGACGAGATCGATGAGTTCAGGATCATCGACGGCATCGCACTTGTTGAGGAAGACGACGATGTAGGGGACACCGACCTGACGGGCAAGAAGGACGTGCTCTCTGGTCTGGGGCATGACGCCGTCGGTAGCAGCGACGACGAGGATGGCTCCATCCATCTGGGCAGCGCCGGTGATCATGTTCTTGATGTAGTCGGCGTGACCAGGGCAGTCGACGTGGCAGTAATGCCTGGTGTCGGTTTCGTACTCGATGTGGGCAGCGTTGATGGTGACGCCTCTGGCCTTCTCTTCGGGAGCGGCATCGACCTGATCATAACGCATAGCGGTGGCGAGACCCTTCTTGGCGAGGGTCAGGGTGATGGCAGCGGTGAGGGTGGTCTTGCCGTGATCGACGTGACCGATGGTGCCGATGTTGACATTCGGCTTGGAACGGTCGAATTTCTGCTTAGCCATTTGTTTTTTCCTCCAAATATAGATTCTTAATGACTATACACTTTTGACTTCTTCTTTTCAAGAAGAGGGGTCGTGTTAGCCTCTCTTCTTGATGATTTCGTCCTGAATGGAACGAGGGACTTCCTGATAGTGGTCGAACTCCATCGTGTAGATACCTCTACCCTGCGTCATGGAACGCAGATCGGAGATATATCCGAACATGTTGGCAAGAGGAATCATGGCGGAGATGACCTGGGCATTGGCCTTCTGGACCATGCCTTCGACGCTACCTCTCCTGGAGCTGATGTCGCCCATGACGGTTCCGACATAGTCGAGCGGAGTCGTGATGTCGGCACGGACGATCGGCTCAAGGATGACAGGATCGCACTTCTCGGCAGCGACCTTCAAGGCCTGGGCGGAAGCCAACTTGTAGGCAGCTTCCGAAGAGTCGACGTCGTGGTAGGAACCATCGACGAGGGTCGCCTTGACATCGATGACGGGATAGCCGGCAACCATACCGCGCTGGAAGGCATCCTTGAGACCTTCAAGAGAAGGCTTGATGAATTCCTTGGGGATGGCACCGCCGGTGATGGCATCGGCAAGCTCGATGCCCTTTCCAGGATTGGGTTCGATCTTGAAGACGACATGTCCGTACTGACCATGTCCACCCGACTGCTTGATGTACTTTCCTTCGCAGGAAGCTTCCCTGCGGACGGTTTCCCTATAGGCAACCTGGGGACGGCCGACATTGACATCGATCTTGTAGTCGTTCTTCAGTCTGGTGACGTTGACGTCGAGCTGAAGTTCGCCGACACCGGCAATGATGCCCTGGCCGGTCTCTTCGTTGGTGTAGTAATGGAAGGTCGGATCCTCTTCGGTGAACTTGACAAGGGCAGCAGCCATCTTGTCCTGATCCTTCTTGCTGACAGGCTCGATGGCCTCGGAGATGACAGGATCGGCAAACTTGATGGATTCCAGCGTGACCTTCTCGTCGTTCTCGCCGACAAGGGTATCACCCGTACGGGTGGAAGAGAAACCGATGGCAGCGGCGATTTCACCGGCCTTGGCTTCCGTGATGCTCTCGGAAGAAGAAGCATTCATGAGGAGAAGGCGGGAGACACGCTCCTTGGTTCCCTTGCGGACGTTATAGATGTAGGAACCGGCCTTGACCGTTCCGGAATAGACTCTGAAGAAGCAGAGGTTTCCGAACTGGTTGGTCGTGATCTTGAAGGCGAGGGCAACGAAGGGAGCCTTCGAATCGGGATTGCAGATGACCTTCTCGCCGTTGGCACCAGTACCTTCGGAGGGAGGAATGTCCAACGGAGAGGGGAGATAGGCAAGAACGGAATCCAGGACATACTGGACACCCTTGTTCTTATAGGCGGAACCCGGGATGCAGGGATAGAGCTGACCGGAGATAACGCCCTTACGGATGGCGGCCTTGATCTGTTCGGTCGTGGGCTCCTTCTCCTCGAGGACGCAGTTCATGATTTCGTCATCGAAGTTGGCAAGCTGATCGATGAGGATGGAACGATAGAACTTGGCCTGCTCGACATCGTGGGCATACTGGGAAGGAACTTCGGAGAGCTCGACGATGTTGGGAGCCATTTCGGAAGACTTCTTGGAATCAAGATCCCAGAGCCAGGCCTTCATCTCGACAAGGTCGATAAGGCCAAGGAGGGACTGCTCGAGACCGACAGGATAGGCGATGGCGACACCATTTCCGCCGAGTCTTTCCTTGACGGAGGCGACGGACATCTCGAAGCTAGCGCCCGTGGCATCGAGCTTGTTGACGAAGACGATTCTCGGGACGTTGTACTTGTCCGCCTGTCTCCAGACGGTTTCGGTCTGAGGTTCGACACCGTTCTTGCCGTCGAGGACGCAGACAGCGCCATCGAGGACACGAAGGGATCTTTCGACCTCGGCCGTGAAGTCGACGTGGCCAGGAGTATCGATCAAGTTGATACGATATCCCTTCCAAAGGCAGGTCGTGGCGGCAGAATAGATGGTGATGCCTCTCTTCTGCTCCTGGGGATCGAAGTCCATGGAGGCGGCACCTTCGTGGACCTCGCCGATCTTATGGGTCTTGCCAGTATAATAGAGGATACGTTCGGAAGTCGTCGTCTTTCCGGCATCGATGTGAGCCATGATGCCGATGTTTCTTACTTTCTCAAGCGGGACGGCCTCATAGGTCGCTACCATCGCCTGATCGCTATCCATTGCCATTTTCTAGATTTCCTCTCTGTGGTAATCGACTGGCAGTGGACTACCAGCGATAGTGAGCGTAGGCCTTGTTGGCCTCGGCGGTCTTGTGCATATCGTCTCTTCTCTTGACGGCACCGCCCGTACCGTTAGCGGCATCGATGATCTCGCCGGCGAGCTTTTCGGTCATCGTCTTCTCGTTTCTCAGCCTGGCATAGGTGACAAGCCAGCGGAGACCGAGGGTGACCTTTCTTTCCGGGGAGACTTCGACAGGGACCTGATAGTTGGAAGCACCGACTCTTCTGGCCTTGAGCTCGACTTCCGGCATGATGTTGCCGAGGGCGATCTCGAAGACTTCAAGGGCGGGCTTTCCGGTCTTGGCCTCGACCTTGTCGAAGGCACCATAGAGGATGGTCTGGGCAACGCCCTTCTTTCCATCGAGCATGATGCGGTTAATCAAACGCGTGACAAGCTTGGAGTTATAGATAGGATCGGGAAGAACATCTCTCTTCGTGACAGAACCATTTTTTCTAGGCATTGTGGGTTAATCTCCTTACTTCTTCTGGACGCTTCCGTCCTTCTTGGTGCCATAGAGAGAACGACCTTGCTTTCTGTTCTCGACACCGAAGCACTCCAAGGCGCCTCTGATGATGTGATAACGGACACCAGGGAGGTCGCGGACACGGCCACCGCGGATGAGGACGACCTTGTGCTCCTGAAGGTTGTGACCTTCGCCGCCGATATAGGCAGTGACTTCATAACCGTTGGAGAGACGGACTCTGGCGTACTTTCTGGCAGCAGAGTTCGGCTTCTTGGGGGTCATCGTACCGACACGGGTGCAGACACCCTTCTTCTGGGGAGCAGGAATCTGTCTCTCCCTCTTGTTGAGAGAATCCCATCTCTTTCCCAAGGCCGGAGACTTGGACTTGGAGACGGTTCTCTTTCTCTCGTTTCTCACGAGCTGGTTGATTGTAGGCATTCTTTTCCTCCGAATTTTGAATAATACCTTTGTCCACATCCCCGGGCGTTTCCGCTTCTCCCCATAAAAAGAAGCGGGACTCCCGCGAACATAGGCAACGAAAATTATATAAAGTGGTTCCGGACTTGTCAAAGCTTTTTTGAAACTCCCGGAGAAGAAGACGGAAAGAAAGGCTTTTCTGCCTTTGCATTCTCGGATTCTACTGGAATCTTTCGGAATCTTTCGACAGATTATATGCTTTTTCAGCAGATTATTGATGATTTCAGCAGATTATTTGCGGTTTCGACAGATTGTTTTATGACAAATCGTTTTCTATTGTTTCTTTGGGAAAGGTTTCAAACACCGGCAAAGCCATCCTTTCGTTGTGTTTCCTCCCTTTTCCGGGAAAGAAAAACAAAACGACGATCAATTGCAAAGAAATTGTATCTTTCTATCCCTTTTTCCTTTGATATGGCATAATAATGGGCATTAGGAGGATTTGAAGATGGCAGAAAAAAAGACCATTCGTCCACAAGACGATCTCTATGAATATGTCAACGGCGATTTCATCAAAAAGGCAAAGATCCCTTCCGATCACCCCTCTGTCGGCGGATTCATCACACTCAGGGACAATGTCGAGAAGATCATGCTCAAGGAGTTTGCTTCCTTCGCGAAGGGAAGAAGGGCTCCTGACGAGCTTCTTGAGAGAGCCGTTCTTCTTTATAAGAAGGCTATCGATGCCGAGGAAAGAAAGAGCAACGGCTATGCGCCCTTGATTCAGAAGCTTTCCTATCTTGATAGCATCAAGACGATAGAGGACCTCGTCGGCTCCCTTTACTATCTCTATGATCATAACTATCCTCTTCCCTTCCAGCTTGGCATCGATACCGACATGAAGGATACAAGCCGGCATGTCGTCATGATGACGAGCCCCAGCATCATCCTTCCCGATACCACGTATTACAAGAATCCGACCGGAAAGAAGCTTCTGGAAATCTATGCCGAAAGCGCCAACAGCGTTCTTTCCAAGATCTATGACGAGAACAAAGCCAAGAGAATCGTCCGCGACGGTCTTGCCTTCGACAGGAAGATCTCCGCTCTCGTCAAGAGCCAGGAAGAATGGGCCGACTATATCAAGGCCTACAACCCCTACAAGACAGAGGACGTGATCGAGATGGTCTCGCCCTTCAAGCTCAGAAGTTTCCTCAAGGCGCGCTTTGGAGCTCTTCCGGCACAAGTCATCATCATGGATCCGCGTTTCTTTGAAAGCTTCCAGACCCTTGTCAACAAGGATACGATCAAATTCTACGTCGCCTGGGCAAAACTCCACGTCGCCATGTCCATGGCTTCCTATCTTGACGAGGAGACACGCCTTGCCGTTTCGGCCTATAGCAGGGCCCTCAGCGGCGTCAAGGACAGCCCGACGATTGAGAAGTTCGCCTATCGTCTCGTCAACAATTTCTATGGCGAACCCATCGGCATCTATTATGGAAAGAAGTATTTCGGCGAGGATGCCAAGACGGATGTCATCAAGATCGTGAAGGATCTCATCGAGACCTACAAGGAAAGACTTGGAAAGAACACCTGGCTAAGCAAGAAGACGCGCGAAAAGGCCATCGTCAAGCTGGACAAGATGGTTCTCAAGATCGGCTATCCGGACAAGGTCGATCCTTCCTATTATGCGCTGACCTTCTCCCCCGATCTCTCCCTCGCCGAGATCGTCGATACCCTCATCATCGAAAGAGGCCGCTATGCCGATTCCCTCTATTCCAAGCCTGTCGATAGGACGCGCTGGGTCATGGATGCCCATCTTGTCAATGCCTGCTACAACCCCAGCTACAACGACATCACCTTCCCTGCCGCCATCCTCCAGGCCCCGTTCTATAGTCTTTCCCAAAAGCCTGAGGAAAACTATGGCGGAATCGGAACCGTCATCGGACACGAAATCAGCCATGCCTTTGACAACAACGGCGCCCAGATGGACGAGTTCGGAAACATCAACAACTGGTGGACGAAGAAGGATTACGAGACCTTCCAGCAGAAGACCACGGCCATGATCGAGCAATTCGATGGCCTGCCTCTTCTTGACGGAAAGGTCAACGGCAAGCTCGTCGTCAGCGAGAACATTGCCGACAATGGCGGCGTCGCCTCTTCCCTCCAGACCATGGAAAGGAACATCGCCAAGCCCGACTACTCCGCCTTCTTCCTCAACTTCGCCCGCATCTGGTGCACGAAAGCCCGTCCCGAATACACAAAACTCCTTCTGGCTATCGACGTCCATTCGCCTTGCTACTATCGCGCCGACATGCAGGTGAGAAACTTCCCGCAATTCTATAAGGCATTCGACATCAAGGAAGGCGATGGCATGTATATGCCTGAAGACAAGCGAATCATCATCTGGTAACATCCATGACAAGGCCGACGGAAATGTCGGCCTTTTTTCTATCGCTTCAAGATTTCTTCTTTCGTCCCTTTTTCACTTGCGTTACAATAATGGCCACGGCCCAATAGCTCAGCCCGGATAGAGCACCAGTCTTCGAAACTGGGTGCCGAAGGTTCAAATCCTTCTTGGGTCACCACCGTGCCTATGTTCGAACGTCTCGTCCAAGGGGATTGCATCGCCATCATCCCGGGCTTCCATTCCCCGAAAATCAGGACATTAGCCCTGAGAATCGGTGTTCGGAGAAGAGACAATCGTCCGCATAAAGGATGGTTAAAACCGTCTGGGTCTCCAAAAGGAGGCCTTTTTCAGTCCACATAATTAAAGCTTTCATCAGTCAAATGTACTGAACATCAATTGTTGGGACTTAGATCAACTATAGCACAGCAAAGGGATGGGGAGTGGAATCTCCCTCCCCATCCAGCTACGTCCTGCTTGGTCCAACCAGAGAGGTCACTACAACGTCTGCAAATAGAATCGTATTTTTTCGTCGACTATTCCTGGACGATCCTCTGCTATTTTCATGAATGATTTAATGTCTCCAAATAGGACTTTAATTTTGCCACAATTACTTTGCTATACTCCAAAATAACCCGTGGTTTTAATCAAATCCAATCCGAGACTTTTTTGATTTTCATTCCGTGTTTTTTTAGAGAAGGATCAACAATAGTGTTGCTGCCTTAGTCGAAGTTCCCGTCTCTTAAGGAATCTTCCGGATTCGGATATTCTTTGGCTGATC
>CASDOO010000022.1 GCA_949282275.1 uncultured Bacillota bacterium
CAACCTTGATAGGGGACTTGTCGATGGGACTATGAAGTGCGGGATCAAAGCAGACAGGAAGCTCAACAGAAACAACACGTCGGGCGTTAGGGGCGTCCATTTCGATAGGCGACGAGGACTATGGGTTGCCCAGATCATGTTCCAACGCAAGGCCTATCTGCTCGGCAGGTTCAAATATAAAAGGGACGCCATCAAAGCAAGGAAGGCAGGAGAGGAGAAGTTCTTTGGAAAATATCGATAAAGAGCGCATTTTTAAGACTTTTGATTAACAATTGACTTTTAATTTATTATTGAAATTGTCCCGTTGTATTGACCCGATTGAGGAGGGACATTATCGATTATAGGAACCCTGAGCGTTGATGCCTGAGGTTTTTCATATGATTGTTCTAGGGTGATTCTCTGGTCTCGATAATGGCACAGAAGTATATGTAAGTCCGTGGGATTTGGCTTCTTCTTCGAGCGAGCATGCGAACTAAAGGAAGAACTCCGGTCCCCGAAGGGCTGATTAGCACGAGAAATATGGCTGGGTATTCCTTTTTGGACAAAGGAGAGGCCGGCATTATGGCTTTGGGACCTAAAGCATAAACGTTGTAAAGGCAAAGTTTTTCTTAATTTAAATCGACAAAAATGTGTACATACACATTTTTCCCGATTACAAACGATTGCAATCGGGAAGCCTAAAACAATGCTCAATGATTTTCGCTTTTTAATACCGTCGAAAAGATTTTAGTGAATGAATTTTTGGATAAGGGAGGAATTATTCGTATTTTTCGGGATCGTCTCCGGTCTTGAAGTTCTTGTTCAGTCCCTTGATGTCGTCAAGATCCTTGTCGGAAAGAACAAAGTCGTCCAGCGACAGGTTCGATGCTAAGTGACTGAGGTTTTTCGAACGGGGCAAAACGACGATATTTCTCTGCGTCAGCCATTTCAGGATGACCTGGGCCGTGGAGACATGATACTTGTTTGCTATAGAAACAAGGGTCGGGTCACCAAGGCAACTGAATTTGCTTCCGCCAAGAGGCGAGTAGGCTTCGACGACAATGTTGTTCTTCTGGCAATATTCGACGAGTTCCTCGTTTTGGTAATAGGGATTGACTTCGATTTGATTGACCATGGGCTTTTGAAGGCATTTTTTCTGAAGGTTTTCCAAATGCCGAATCAGGAAATTGCTGACGCCGATGGCGCGTATTTTCTTTTCGGCATAGAGCTTCTCAAGGATGCGATAGGCATCCATATATCCTTCCATCGGCCAGTGAAGGAGATAGAGATCCAGATATTCCAGCCCAAGACGCTTCAAGGAAGCCTGGAATGCCTTTTCTCCCTTCCGTTTGACAATGTCGGAATTCCACATCTTTGTCGTGATGAACAATTCATTCCGAGGCAATCCGGAATTCCGGATGGCCTTCCCGACGGACCTTTCATTGAGATAGACCTTGGCGGTATCGATGTGACGGTAGCCGATTTTCAGCGCTTCCGAAACGGTTTTGCTGGTTTGCGAACCCATCATCAACTGAAAAGTCCCCAATCCGACTTCTGGAATTTCGACGCCGTTATACAATTTCTGGTTTTTCATGCTTTACCTCTGACAAAATGATAGCAGTTTCGTCAGGTGTTTGATAGGAATAGCCTTTGAAAGGTGTCGGAAAGGAAAAAGAATTCAAGGAAAACAAGCGTAGAAACCTTGTATAATGGACAGGGAAAGAGACCATGAAACATGGATATCGTGCTGGAAATCCTGCTGGAAGTGATCGCTACGCCTGTCATGGATTTGCTCAAGTACTTTGGCGGAAGCAAGAAGAGCAAAATCGCAATCCAAATCATCGTCGCCATACTCATCGTTGCCGCAATGCTGAGTCTTGTGATCGGGGCATTTTTCATTGCCTCAGGCGATGACTTTCGCATTCCTGGAATCATCATGACCACGATTTCCAGTGTCCTTATCGTCGCCTATCTTATTTGCGGAATAGCCCTTAGCTTCAAAAGCCGGTGATTTTGTCTGTCGATCCATGGAGAAATCAGATGATGGAAGTTTCTGAAGAGAAGGCCCTGCCTGTATCCATTCGAAAGTATGCGTCTCAAGACATCGATGCGATCCTAAGGATTTTCGACGATGCCGTCAGAAGCTGTTTGGGCGACTATGATGAAAGACAGATTGACGCTTGGCTTTCCGGAGCCGATGCCGGGAAATGGGACAAAAGACTTTCCGAAAGCCTTTCCGTCGTCGCTCTTTTGGATTGGGAGATCGTGGGATTTGGCAATGTCGAAGGAAATGGCCATCTCGACCTTCTTTATGTTTCGCCCAGGCATCATCGAAGGAAAATCGCCACGATTATATGCGATTACCTTGAAAAGACAAACGAAAGAATCTTTGCCGAATCCTCGATCACCGCTTTGCCGTTTTTCCTATCACGGGGTTATCGGGTGATAGAAAGACAAACGGTCTATCGCAAGGATGTTGCCATAGACAATTTCAAAATCGAGAAAAGGGTTGGAAAAACGAATTAAAGTTTTAGAATTTGCTTTCCCGTAGAATCTGGCGCAGGTTTTCGTCATCAAGAATGTCCAGAAGATCTTCTGTCGTCTTGAGCGTTGTTTCGGCAAGCTGATGGTGGAAACTGCTTAGCAGTCGGTCCGTGAAATCCCTTGAGAAGGTCTCCTTGTAGAGGCCCTCGCTTTCTTCCTGGAGAAGAACCATGAGAAGACGACGGAGGTAGACAAGGGTGGAATTCTCAATCCAGAAGGCCATGTCCTTTTGCGGATTCTCCTTCTTGAAAAGGAGATATTCCCGGTAAGGAATCAGGGCATCCTCAGGCGTGCTGTGGGTATCGAAGAAATAGAAATCGAAATCCTTTGCTTCCTTCTTTTTCATGAAAGAGAAAGCATCATCCTTTACGATCGTGACCTTCTTCTTTCCGAATTGGGGGAGGATATTCTTTTTGAATAGCGAAATGACTCCGGGGTCCTTCTCGACGATGACGACCTCGGAGACTTCTTCCTTTCTTAGGGCCATGTAGGGGAAATAGCCAAGGCCCAAGCCAAGGGCCAGGACTTTCCCGTGTGCCATGCGGATTCCCTCTTCCATGGTTCTTGCTTCGTAGGGAGTGACGCTCATCCAAACGTGGTTGTTTTCCTCGACGAGCGGGTAGTCGACCTTTTTGTCGAAATAGCCCAGGAAGTCCACGGGGAGATACAGGTCTTCCCGTCTTGCCTTTGTCTGATTGTAGAGGAAGGCTTCGTAGGGAAGATAATAGTTCTTCGTCATCTTCCATTTTCCTTCCTTCCGGTCCGGGAAGCGGATGGCCTTCAAATAGGGGTTGGCGAGGAATTCGCCTTCATCGAGCCTTGCCATTGTTTTGATGGCCGTGTTCTGCTCGATCTTCTTGAGTTCCTCGTCTTCCGGATCGATATCCAGCACGGAAAGGAAGGCGGGATAATAGGCATCCTCGAGTGAACAGGAAAGTTCCTTCCTGAGTCGGTTAAGCAGGTTGATGTCGATGGCATCGAAATGGCCGTCGAGGAAAGCCGAGAGAAGGTCGGATGCCTCTTGGGAGTAGGCATTGATTTCCAGGAGCCTTTCGAGCATCTCCTGGGCATTTTTGTCCAATTGGAATTTCATGGTTCTATTCTATCAGAAAAGTCACGTCCCTACTCTTACGGGTTCTTTACCGGTTTTTTCGAAATTGCCTGTTTTTTGTCAGAGAAAGAACCCTTAGAATAATGCCATCTCGGAGGTTATCCATGCCGGCAAACTATGCGCATTACCGCTTCGGAAAGCTTGTCCTGACTTCTCTTCCGGTCGAGGAAAAGAAAATCGTCCTCGATGCCATGGATTCCTTCAATGTCGGCGTTCACGGACCAGATGTCCTTTTCTATTACAAGCCACTTCACAAGAACAAAATCAATCAACTCGGAAACCGGATGCATGAGGAAAAGGCTTTTTCCTTTTTCGAAAAGGCAAAAGGAATCTACAAGGCGAGAAACGGCAGGGAAGAGGATCTCGCCTATCTTTTCGGCTTCATCTGCCATTTTGCTTTGGACAGCGCCTGTCATCCCCTTGTCGAGGAGACGATGAAGGCAAAAAACGTTCCGCATGTTCTCGTCGAATCCTCCTTCGACAGGAAGCTTCTCGAGAAGACGGGAAAGAATCCGGAGGCCTACGATACGGCGAAGCATGTCCATCTGACGGAAACCACGATCCAGAATCTTGTCTCCTATCTATCCTTGGAAAGAAAGGAGGCGGAAAAGTGCCTTCGTTCCATTGGGTTCTATTCCCGTTTCCTAAGGCCGATGAACCTTCTCAAGAGGTCTTTCCTTCGCATCGGGACTAAGATCGCAGGCGTCTATCGATCGATCTATCCGATGGTCATCCCGGAGAAAAGCTTCCATCTTTTGGACGATAGCGACTCAATCCTATATCAAAAGATGAATGAAGCTGTCGAAACGGCTATCTCCCTAATAGCCAACTACAATCTTTATGTCAAGGATGTTGCCGAATTGGACGAAAGATTCCAGAGGAACTACGAAGCATGAAAAACGAAAACACCGAAAATGGCCGAAGACGTTTCTTCAAGGATTCCCCTTTGGAAATCAAGTGGATACTCTATGACGTCGGAAACTCCGCCTTCACCCTTCTTGCCAGCGCCATCATACCGATCTATTTCAGCAGCATCGCGACAAGCGGCGGTCTAAGCAGTGCCGACGCGACATCGCTTTGGGGCTATTCGACCAGCATCGTCACCCTTATCGTCGCCGTCCTTGGACCGGTCCTTGGCACGTTTTCCGACTATCGCGGATTCAAGAGGCCGCTTTTCTTCTTGGCCGCGATCCTTGGCATTCTCGGATGCCTGGCCCTGTCTGTGCCGATGCCTTACGTCGCTTTCCTGATCGTCTATATTTTCGCAAAGATCTTCTACTCCGTTTCCCTCATCTTCTACGATTCGATGCTTGGCGACATCACCACGCTCGAGAAGGCCGACGACATTTCCTCCAAGGGTTACGCCTTTGGCTACATCGGAAGCTGTCTTTCCTTCCTCATCTCCGTCGCCCTTGTCGTCCTCTCCGGCCTGGATGCCTCCATCACGATGCCGATAGCCTTCGCCATCAATGCCCTTTGGTGGCTTGGCTTTACGATACCCCTCTTCCTTTCCTATCGCCAAAAGCACTACATTCCCCGCAAGCCGAAAGCCGTCCGCGACAACTTCCGCCGGCTTTTCGGCGTCTTCTCCAAGAAGCACGACCTCCCCAACCGCAAGGGAATCCTCCTTTATCTCATTGCCTTCTTCTTCTATATCGATGGCGTTTATACGATCATCGACATGGCAACCAGCTTCGGGACCGCGCTCGGCTTTGACGCCACGCAACTCCTTCTGGCCCTTCTCCTGACCCAGATCATCGCCTTCCCTGCTGCCCTCGTTTATGGAAAGCTCGCCAAGAGGATCTCGAACGACCTACTCATCTTCGTTGGCATCCTTGCTTATACCGGAATCGCCGTCTTCGCCATCTTCATGACGCAGGTCTGGCAATTCTGGCTGCTTGCCTGTGTTGTCGGTCTTTTCCAAGGCGGCATCCAGGCCCTTTCCCGTTCATACTTTGCCAAGATCGTTCCCGAGGAGGAATCCGGATGCCTTTTCGGCATCCTCGACATCTTTGGAAAGGGCGCTTCATTCCTTGGCACTCTCCTCTCCGGCCTTGTCATCGACCTGACGGGAAACATCAACCTCGGCGTGATTCCGATTGCCTGCCTTTTTGGGGTCGGAATCATTACTTTCGCCTTCTCCTGCAAGGTCAATCGGAAGTTTCTTTCCCAACGGGAGACGTTTGATGACGGAAAGACAGGCGAAAGCGAAGCTTCTCTGGAAGAATAAGGCTTGGAAACACCATAAAAGGTGGCCATGACTGGTCCCTATATATCCTTATATATAAAAAAGTCGGGAAATATCGATTTTTTTGTTGACTGCCTTTTCGCGAAATGATAGGATAGAGCACGCTGAACGCCATTTCAGCCCGTATTGACGTATGAAGTTGCCGAAACGCCGACAGCGGTTGTCGATGTATTCGGGTAATTCATACCGAACGGATGCCTAAACAGAGATCTTAGGCAAGGAAGGACACAAACATGGCAGAAAACAAATCCATCAGAGTTCGTCTCAAGGGCTATGACCACAAAGTCCTTGAC
>CASDOO010000023.1 GCA_949282275.1 uncultured Bacillota bacterium
ATAAAGAAAACGTTAAAATTATTGTTGAATGGAATAATTAAGACCAATTTATATATGTTAATCTTTTAAATATTTTTAATTAAAAAAATCATTTAACAATAATAAAAGTGTGTCAACATTAAGTCTAAAATTTAGTGATGTCCACCTGGATGCATTCAAAGATATTTCCGTGGAATTCCTTTATTTCGCCAAACTCACTCCTGGAATCTGTTTGATAATTTGCTTCCTTTAATGTGATTGGTCTTCCTTTTCCGAAAAGATAATAGCCAGCAGTCTTTATAGAACCATTTTCATCAATCAAATTCAATTTCGTCAAAGCTTCTCCGACATTTTTGTAGACATAATTCAGTCTTCCTTTATCATTTGCCGTTCGAATGACATCTATCAAAAGGTCTTCGTCAATGTCGTCGTAAGTATAATCTGTGGGCTTGTCTTCCCATGTAGAATAATCCTCTTTTTTGTTTTCGAAAAAGCGTTGAAGCTGGTTGCTTGTCATCGGAATATCCCCTTCATCAACCCTAGTATAATAGCGCCCATAGGCGGAGTATGGGGTATCATTGCCCTCGACATAGACACGGATGACATCTACGTTTTCATATGGGACTATTTCGATTTCCAAGTCCGATGGAAGAGGTCTTAAGTTTGTCCGGATTTCATCGGAAATGTCTGCCAGGGATTTCTTCGAGATGTTGAATTTGCATGGCTTCTTTTCTAGGTGATTCCGAAATAAAGTTCGCCCTTGTTCTTTTTGTTCAACATTGACTAAGCGAAATGACACCTTCCTTGAGCTGTGACAAGGATTTTTTATATTCTGTGGTGACATCCTCATCTTTCATTGTGGCTTTCCTCCGAACTGTACGTTTATCTTATCATTTATCTTATCATTTCATCGATTTCCGGAGTGAAATGATGATGTTGGTCAAGACACATAATGACGGCTTTTGCGTTATGACGACATTGCCGGTCGTGCATCGACTTTCGGATAGATGCTTCGTTTGCGTTTTGTCTTTAGGGCAGAGAACGACGTGTGATAGAATCCCCATGAGGTTAGTGCGATATTTATCTTTTGTGATTGTGAAAATTTGTCTTAACGATGGAGGAAAAGAGTGTGGATACCTTGGAAATCGAATTTCTTCCCGAAAAGGAATGGAAGGGATATCTTCTTCCATTGGACTACGAATCGCGGGAATGCTATGACGTCCGGATCGACGAGGAGAGGGACATGACGGTTTCCTTTGTCCGTACCGCCCTTGCGACGCCCTTCGTCCACAGGGATTCGGAATGCGCATTCCCGGCAAGGCTCTACGAGGACTATTACGAAAAAGCAGAAGCCTATGGAATCCGGAAGGGAAGGAAGCTCTTGGCGGCAATCGAGCTCTGCCAAGAGTCTTGGTCCAACAGGATGCGCGTCACCAACATCTATGTCGATCCCGCCTTGCGCAGAAAGGGCATCGGAAGCCGGCTCATGGACCTTGCCAAGACGAAGGCAAGGGAACACGGAAACAGGGGCGTCATTCTTGAGACGCAGACCTCGAACGTTCCGGCCATCGACTTCTACAAAAGTCAGGGATTCCAAATCGGCGGCTTTGACAGGACTTGCTATGGCAACGATGACGTCGAGAGAAGGGAAGTCCGATTGGAACTCTATTTCCCGCTCGATACCGGAAAGCCTTCGTGATTGTTCTTTGGGAAAGGAAGAGTGACATGTATCAAGGAAAGCTCCAGGAATCTCCCTTGGGAAGGATTCTTGCCGTCTCCGATGGCCATGCCCTTGTCGGCATCTGGTTTGTCGGGCAGAAGCATGACAGAGGAAAGATAAAGGAGTCCATCAACATGGAGGGCGACACTATCTGCGATGCCGCCATCGAATGGCTTGATGGATACTTCCGCGGCGAGAGAACGGAATTCTCCTTTCCGCTGAATCCCCTTGGAACCCCGTTCCAGAAAAGCGTCTGGAAGAAGCTCTTGGAAATCCCCTATGGGGAAGTCACGACCTATGGCCAGATTGCCCAGGCATTGGCTAAAGAGAAAGGTATCGAGAAGATGTCCGCCCGTGCCGTCGGGAATGCCGTTTCCCGGAATCCGATTTCCATCCTGGTCCCTTGCCATCGCGTCGTCGGAAAGGGCAACAGCCTTACGGGTTATGCCGGCGGCTTGGAGAGAAAGAAGTGGCTATTGAAATTCGAAAGGAAGAACAAGTCGAAAGCAAGTCATTGCTGAAGATCGAAAACGTTGCAGAGATGAGAAAACGAAAATGATGAAGAAATGCAAGATCACGATTCTAAAGACGACCTACCAGGAAGAACTGGCAAAGGAGTATGGCATCAAGAATCTTCCGCGTTGTCCCTTGATGAAGGAAGGCCAGGTCTTCTATGCCGATTATGCCAAGCCGGAAGGTTTCTGCGATGAGGCCTGGAAAGCCATCTATCAATATGTCTTTGCCTTGGCCAATGGGGCCGAAGGATGGTACTACGATGATTGGATGGATACGGAAAGGCATCCCGGGACGGCAATCGTCTCCTGCAACGATGGCCTTCGGCCTGTCATCATCAAGATCGAGAGAATAGAAGAATAGTCCTTGTTCCTAGTCGATGCGGATGGATGTCCTTTCCGTCGGGTCGAAGGCCTCCGGGAAGAGCCGTGCCTCCGCCTTCGTCAATTCATAGTCGCGGGGAAGGGCTGTCGGAGAATAGGACGTGATCTTCTTGAAGACACGGTTGAAATTGCGGATGGAAGAAAAGCCGCAGCGCGAAGCGATTTCCGTCATTGGAAGCTCATTTCCCTTGAGAAGCTGGATGGCCTTTTCGATGCGGACATAGGAAAGATAGGTCGTGAAGGTGAGTCCGGTCATGCTTTCGAAGAGGCGGGAGAAATGGGACGGCGAGTAGGAGAAACGCTTGCAGAGGGATTCGAAGGTCAAGGAGGCGTAATCTTCCTCGATTGCCTTTGCCATTTCCTGCATCAGGCGCATCGTCTTTTTCGCTTTCCCGACGACAGGAACGAAACCTTCCTTACGGAATAGCTCGACGAAGGCAAGGCGGAAGGCCTCCTCGATTTTCTTGGAATGGAAGGCCTCCTTCCCTTTCTTTTCGTCATGGTAGAGCGCAAAGAGCCTTCTCCATGGAAGGTCCACTTTCAAAAGCGCGTTTTTTGGGCGGTAACGAAGAAGGACAGGATCGAACTCCGGCGAGAAGAGGAAGGTGATGACCTGGCTCTCCGTGTTTGTGACGATGCGATGAATCATCCATTGTGGGATGTAGTAGGCTTGCCCGGGATGGAGAGAATAGGTCTCGTCCTCCGTGATGACGTCTGCTTTTCCTTCCTCGAGAAAAACGATTTCGACCTCGTCGTGGTAGTGGTCGATGTTTCTCAGGTTTCTGTAGCGGGCAGCCCAGAGAGTCATTCCCTCTTCGTAGAGCCGTCTTTCATACCGTGGCAACATAAATCCATTTTAGCAATAGATAGCCAAAGAAAGCGATTTTATTTCTTTTAAAACGCAAATTCCTTCCTATCATGAAAGCTAGAAAGGAGGATTGGGCATGGTAAAGGAAAGACTGTCCTTGGGTATCGAACTTGGCTCGACCCGGGTCAAGTGCGTTCTTCTGAAGGAGGGCCGTTTTCTCGCCAGTGGCGAAAGCCGGTGGGAGAATGTCCTTGTCGAAGGTCTTTATTCCTATGGCTACGACAGGATCGTCTTGAAATTGCAGGAAGCCTATGCCGATCTGAAGGAGGACTACAGGAAGAAGACGGGACTTGTTCTGAAGGAGATCGACAGCATGGGCGTCTCGGCGATGATGCACGGCTATCTTCCCTTGGGAGAGGATTTCCGTCCCATATCCTTCTTCCGCACCTGGCGCAACACCAACACGAAGGAGGCGGCCGCATATCTTAGCGAACTCTTCGGTTTCAACATCCCCGAAAGATGGTCCATCGCCCATCTCTATGAGGCCATGCTTCGGCACGAGGAACATCTTCGTCATCTGAAGCATCTCACGACCCTTGCCGGATATGTCCATTACCTGCTTACGCAAAGGAACGTCCTGGGAATCGGCGATGCTTCCGGAATGTTCCCAATAAGGGGGAAAACCTTTGATCCCGAAAGGATACGGAAGTTCGAGGAAACCGCCTTGTGCCAAGAGTATGGATTCTCCCTTCTTTCCCTGTTGCCGGAGATCCTCATGGCCAGGGAAGAGGCCGGAAGGCTCACCTCGGAGGGGGCGCTTCTTCTCGATCCTTCCGGGGTCCTTCTTCCCGGAACGCGGATGGCTCCACCGGAAGGGGACGCCCAGACGGGAATGGTTGCCACAAACGCCATCCTTCCCGGAAAGGGCAATGTCTCGATCGGAACCTCGATTTTCCTTATGGCTGTCCTCAACAAAGGACTGGAATCCCATGAAAGGACAATCGACATCGTCAGCACGCCCGATGGCAAAGACTGCGCCATGATCCACGCCAACAACTGCGCCACGGACTTGGACCAATGGATGTCCCTCTTCAGGGACTATGACGAACTCTGCGGGGCGCCACGGACGGATGACGACCGCTATCGCCTTCTCTTCTCCGAGGCCATGAAGAGCGATGGCGACCTTCAAATCTATTCCTACAATCTCTATTCCGGGGAACCGATCCTCAAGGTCGAGGACGGAAGGCCGATGGTCGTCCGAGACAAAGAAGGAAAGCTCGATCTCAGGAATTTCATGCTCTCGCTTCTCTATCCGACCTTCAATACCATTGCTCTTGGCATGGCACCGCTTCGAAAGGAGCATGTCCGTATCGATTCCCTAGTCGGACAAGGAGGCCTCTTCAAGACCGAAGGCGTTCTTTCGGAACTGTTCGCTTCGGCACTGGACATCCCTCTCATAACATATGAGAAAGCAAACGAAGGCGGCCCCTATGGCATGGCCTTGCTTAGCTATTATCTCTTTTTCAAGGATGAACCGCTTTTCCTGTTCCTGGAGAGGATGTTCAAGGATATCCCCATGCGGAAGACCCTTCCGGATGCCAAGAGACACGAAAGCTATGTGCGCTATCTCGAGAACTACGAAAGGAATCTGGCGCTGGAGAGGGTTTCCGTGAAGACGAAATCTATCGACTCGTCCTATTGCACACTCAAAGAGGAGGCCTACAAGGCCAATCTCTTCCTGGTGGAACATGGTCTTGTCGTCCTGACATGGGGCAATGCCAGTGCCTACGATCCTGAAAGGAAGGTCCTTGCCATCAAGCCCAGCGGCGTCGACTACAAGACGATGAAGGCCGAGGACATGGTCATAGTCGACCAGGACGGAAATGTCCTTGAAGGAAGCCTTCGTCCTTCTTCCGACCTGAAGACCCATCTGGAAATCTACAAGTCCTTCCCGAACATCCGCGGCGTCGTCCATACCCATTCGACCTTTGCCACCGCCTTTGCCCAGGCAGGACTTTCCATCCCCTGCTACGGGACGACCCATGCCGACTATTTCTACGGAAGCGTCCCCTGCGCCAGGGAACTGACGAAGGAAGAAATCGACGACGACTACGAGAGAAACACGGGCAAGGTCATCGTCGAGCACTTCCTAAAGAATGCCATCGATCCGGAGGCCGTCGGCGCCATTCTCCTGAAGAGCCATGGTGTCTTCACCTTTGCCCCGACTGTCGAGAAGGCCACGGAGAACGCCTTGGTCCTGGAAGAAATCGCGAAGATGGCCTATCTCTCAAGGACGCTCTCCCCGGATCTCAAGGAAGCCAGCGCCGCTATCCAGGACAAGCACTATCATCGCAAGCATGGCAAGAATGCCTATTATGGCCAAAAGAAGGATTGATTCCAGAAAGGAGGAAAAGAAAATGGAAAAGATCTATTTCCTGACGGGAAGCCAGTATCTCTATGGCGAGGAAGCCCTCGATAGCGTCCGCAAGGATGCCAATGCCATCGTCTCCTTCCTCAACCGGCACCTCAAGAACGTGGAAGTCGTCCTGACGGATCTGTGCACCCAAAGCGATGTCATCGAGAGGATCGTGAAGGAAGCCAACCATGACGATAGCGTCATCGGCCTGATCGGATGGATGCATACCTTTTCTCCGAGCAAGATGTGGATTCGGGGACTGAAGCTTCTCCAAAAGCCCTATCTCCATCTGCATACCCAGTTCAACGAAAGGATTCCCTACGATACCATCGACATGGACTTCATGAACCTGAACCAGTCCGCCCATGGCGACAAGGAGCATAGCCATATCCTGGCAAGGCTTCATGTTCCCCATGCCATCGCCATCGGCCATTACAAGGACGAAAAGGTCGTCGGCCAGATCCAATCCTTCGCCGATGTCTGCCGTGCCCTTTCCTTTTCGAGGGGGCTGAATATCCTCCGTTTCGGCGACAACATGCGCCAAGTCGCAGTCACCGACGGGGACAAGGTCCAGGCGGAGATCAATCTTGGGTGGTCCTGCGACACCTATGCCGTCGGCGATCTTGTCGAAAAAGCGGCAAGCATTCCGGAAGAAGAGGTCGAGAAGACATATCTGGAACTTATCGAGCGTTACGAACTGAAAACGAAGGACGTCCATGCCGTCAAGGTCCAGGTCCGCTACTATCTCGCGATGAAGGCATTCCTGCAGGAGCACAATGCCAAAGCCTTCTCCAACACCTTCGAGGACCTTTATGGCATGGAACAGCTTCCCGGCCTTGCCACGCAGCTTCTGATGGACGAGGGAATCGGCTATGCCGGCGAGGGCGACTGGAAGACCGCTGCCTTGGACTCGGTCATCATGAAGCTTGGCGAAGGCAGAGAAGGGGCCACGGGATTCATGGAAGACTATACCTATGACTTCGCCGAAGAACGCGTCCTTGGCGCCCATATGCTGGAAGTCTCGCCGCGCTTTGCCGCCACAAGGCCTTCCATCGAGGTCCACCCTCTTTCCATCGGCGGAAAGAAGGATCCGGCCCGCCTGGTCTTCCGTGGGACGACAGGCGAGGGCTATGCCCTTTCCCTGATCGACATGGGGACGCATTTCCGGCTTGTTGCCCAAGGCATCACGCTCGTTGCCGAGGAACGGCCGATGCCAAACCTTCCTATCGCCTCCATCCAATGGAAAATAAAGCCGAACTTCCAAGACGGCATCAAGGCCTGGCTTCTTTCCGGGGCGGCCCATCATTCCGTCGTCACGACACAGGTCACCCTTGATGAAATAAGGCTCTTTGCAAAGCTCAATGACCTGGAACTCATCCTCATCGACGACAAGCTGGACCTGGAAAGGCTCGAAAGGGAACTGGAAGGAAGAGACTGATATAGAAAAGGGCCCGTTTTGGGCCCTCTCCGTTCCTGTAGGATTGGTTATTCCTTGTTATTGATTGACTTTTTCAAGAGACGCCTTGATGGCCTGGACGTCTTCGTCCGTACCGTCCATCTCGACCTTCCGAAGAAGGGAAACGGAATAGATCTGGGAGATCCTTTCCCCGGCACCGCAGAAAGCATCGCCATAGGAGGGGTCTCCGGAGCAAACGACACCTTTGATATGCGTTCCGTTGTTCTGGAGGAAGGCGTCGACTTCCGCAGGGATGTCCCCATAGCCATCGGTATAGGTGAAAAGAACATAGTCTTTGGTTACCTTTTCGTTTCCGTCGGAAATCTGAGTTGCGTCCAATCCCAGCTTCGCGATCAATGAAGCGACATTGCCGGTCCTTGAAGCATAGATGTAGATCATGTTTGCCTCCGTTAAACAGTGTTAACGAAAATAGAATATCAAAAAGTTAGCATAAGTCAACATTTTGCTTGCCCAAAAAACGATTGATGGATTCCGAGGCAGACATCCTAGGAAGTAATCTTCAAATAAAAGAATAGTGTTAAAAAAACGGCATTCGGCATTCGGTTGTTGGGTGTGCACATTGGACAAAGCCATTGTCAAAAATATTCTCAATTGGATATAACAAAAATAAGTCTGCTAATTTTTAAGAAAGTTCATATTAAAATCGCTAGAAAAAAATATAAAAAGAAAAGCCAAGTTCAATTGTGAGACAAAGGTTTTATATGGTGGAATGACAGCGAATGCAAAAAATTAGTCCTGTCGATAGAGGTTTGTGTCTTTCTGGAAGAGGAAAAGCTGTCAAGTTTGGATTTGAAATTACAAACATGACAAAATGTCTATTAAACTTTTTCACGTGTATTCTATGCATAGTAGGCTGACCTATGAAAAATATTATTTTTCATATCCTCCCCTACTAGATGGTCAATACGTTCCTTCGGCCATGGGAAACTGGAGAAATAAGTGTCATTTTTGTGGATTTTTGTCAATTGATACTTTACAATTGGGGCAATTGGCAAGGAATCCAGCCGATGAAAAATCTCGGTCCATTTGTCCTCACGATGGAGATTCTTTAGCCGTGCCGGATACTTCGCTAAGGTGAGGACAATTTAAAAAGGAGTCATGACATGACGAAAAGAAATTTTCTTTCCGCCCTTCTTCTTGGCTCATTCCTTGCTACCGGTTGTTCGACCGGAACGACGTCTTCTCCCTTGACGACTTCTTCGCCCGACCCGATCATCCAAACGACAGAGAAACCAGTAGTTCATGAAGAAAGATACGCCTTCAAAATCGCTTGCCCTGAAAGGGAAATTCCTTTCATGGAAGAGCAACTCGAGAAGTATCTTCAGGACAATGATTGGGTCAACGTGACTTTGGAAGTCGTGGCAATATCGACTGGTGATATCGTCAATCGAGTCGAGGATTGGAATTCCGGTCCGGATCTCTTTGCCTTTTGCTCCGACGCTATTGGCTCATTGCTCTCCAAAGGCGTCCTGGATGTCATTTCAAAGGATGGCGATATCGATGGACGATTTGCTATCGATGATACTCACTTTGCCTACCCTTATTCCGGAGACAACGGATACTTCCTTTACTATGACCGGGAACTGTTTGCCGGCAGGGAGGAAAAGCTTGAAACGGTGGAGGGCATCCTTGAAGTCTGTCGGGAATCGGGAAGGGAGTTCTGCTATCCCTTGGGCGATCCTTTCTATTCCATGGCTTTTCTGCAGAGCTTTGGTGCCGGCTATGATATCCAATGGAATCGCGATGAGAGAAGGATATCGACACTGACCTCTGCCTTTGCCACGGAGGAAGGCCTACTGACCGCCAAGGCGATGATGTCTCTCGTCCAGGACCCCAATGTCTTCGCGACGGAGGCCACCGCCGCACCGAGCGAATCCAATGGCTTTGCTGCTGTCGTCGATGGTTCCTGGAGCAAGGAGAGATATATCCAGGCAATGGGAGAGGAGAATCTGGGCGCCGCTCCGCTTCCATCGATATCCTATGACGGAAAAACGGCTGTGCTAAAGTCCTATCTCTCCTATAAAATGTATGGAGTCAACCCGCTTCCAAGCAAGAAGGATACCGGAAGACTTGGCCTTCTTCACGACATGGCAGTCCACCTTGTCCGTCCCGAAGTACAGAAGAAAAGACATAAAGAGCTTGGCATCCTTCCTTTGGATTCCGAAACCGGCGAAAGCTGCGGAATCGAGAAGGGAAGTGTCGAAGGGGCGCTTCTGCTTCAGGGAGAGAACGCCATTGTCCAAGGCCTCATGCCGGAGACATTGTGGACGGCTCCGGAATCCTTGTTCTTGCTTCTCGAAAAAGGGCAAACAGTCGATGACGAAGCCCTGATGGCAGAACTTCAAAAGATCGATACGCAGTTGACGATCTAGCCCGGGAAAATGCCGTTGGCCGCCTGGAATCCGTTTGGCCCAGGCGGCTTTTGCTTTGGATTGATGAAGGTCAAAAGATAATGTTGACATGATGTCAATAATTCTTTATATTGAGGCTGACAACTTGTCAGAATATACCAGCCTCCTTTTCTCTTTCGCGCACTGGTTTCTCTGAAAGGAAGGAGAACAAAGATGAAAAACGGAATCCGGAGAAGGGTCGGCTTCGTTCTCGGAATGCTTCTTTTGTCCGGCATGGCCTCTTGCGCAAACGAATCGTCAAGCAGCGGGAGCACGGCCCAGGCTAACGAAGGAAGTGCTCTTGTCGCCTATTTCTCGGCGACGGGAACCACGAAGGGCGTTGCGGAAACGATTGCCGAAGTGACATCGGGCGAACTCCATGAAATCGTTTCGGCCGTCCCTTATACGGCGGAAGACCTGGATTATGGAAATGATCAGAGCCGTTCTTCCCTCGAGATGGACGATCCCTCTTCCCGTCCTGAGATACAGGGCGAACCCATCGCCCTGGATGGCTATGACATCGTCTATCTTGGCTATCCCATTTGGCATGGGCAGGCCCCGAGGATCTTGAGCACGTTCGTCGAGAGCGTCGATTTCGATGGCATTACTGTCGTTCCCTTCTGCACTTCCGGCAGCAGTGGCATCGGAAGCAGTGCACGACTCCTTGAAGAGCAAGCCGGATCGGGGAACTGGCTGGAAGGAAGAAGGATTGCCCGTGGTGCCTCGGAAGAGGAAATCCAGTCGTGGATCGATGGCTTGGGTCTCTAGGAGGAAAAGACATGAAAATACTCGTCTTGGAAGGAAGCCCGAACAGGAAGGGTTCCTCGAACATGCTTGCGGAATCCTTTGCCCGCGGCGCAACGGAAGCCGGCCATGTCGTTGAGAAGATTGACCCATCTCCATCCCTGTCTTGGTTGCATCCGCTGTGGCTATGAAGGGACTTGTGTCCAAAAGGACGACATGGTCGAGATCCGGAAGAAGATCTTGGAATCTGACATGCTTGTGTTCGTGACGCCCCTTTACTACTATGGCATGTCCGCCCAACTGAAGATCCTGATCGATCGTTTCTGTGCGATGAATGCCAGCCTGACCAGGAAACACATGAAATCGGCATTGCTTGCTGCCGCCTGGAACGATGACGACTGGACATTCGAGGCACTCACCGTCCATTATCGGACTCTGGTGCGCTATCTGGACTTCGAGGATATGGGAATGATTCTGGGAAAGGGATGCGGGACGCCGACGATGACTTCCCGTTCCGTCTATCCACAGCTGGCCTATGAACTGGGGAAACGATTGAAAGGGTAGGTTCAAACGATTAGAATGGTCAAAAGGACCAAAGCCCATGAAAAGAGAAACGACGAGACTCCAGCAGACCTGCCTTGTCTTTTGGGGATTGACCATTGTCTTCAGCATTATCCACTCGCTTGTTTATAGCTGGGAAATCGTTGGCACGTTTTCCTATTGGGAATTCGGGAATGATTCGCTGGCTTTGCTCTTTTTCCTGCTCCTGACATTGATACAGGCCTTTGCCCTCTTTTCGAAGAACGACAGAACAAGAGGCGTGATCTGGATAGTGACCGGAATCCTCAAGGTAGTCGCGGAGCTGTTCGTCATTTTCATACTGCTTGATGTCATGAATTTCCTGACGACAGGCTTTAGGAGCATCAGTCTCATAGCCTTCTATGCCATCTATGCCATATCCAGTATTCTTGATATCAGTGAAGGCATCGCCCACGGAGTCCTTGTCAAAAAGGCTGATGTCAGGAAGATGTTTCTTGTTGATAAACTTTGATTCAATAATTTATAAAAATAATCGACAATCTCTATTTAAAAAGAGAAAACGTCTTAATATTTGTCATTTCGGCTAAGAGTTCCTGTCTTTATCCCTATGTGAATATACCAGGTCTTAAGCGTAAGGCATTGTCTTTCTTTTCGGTGTTTTCTTGAAAAAAAGATGACATAGTCCCATTGTTCGTAGAAGAATTTTCATTGGCAAAATATTTGTTCTTTAAATACTAGAGTTTATATATATTTAGGCTCGAGAAAACGGAATGTAAGCGTTTTACTTTCATTGTTGACAACGCATGGAAATCATTCTATTTTCTCAAGGGGGCAAGGCCATTTTCACCAAGGAACTTGCCGAAGGTTCATGAAAGAATGATTCAGATTACGATTGTCGAAGACAGTCCGGAAGACCTTTTTGCGTTGACTTCCCTTTTGGAAAGATACCGCAAGGAAAGCCATTCCGATATCGAACTCCAGTCCTTTTCGAGTGGCGAGGCCTTTCTTGAGGCTTTCCATCGGAAGCCTGGCGACATTGTCTTTCTCGATGTCCAGCTCAAGGGCATGGATGGCATGCAGGTTGCCAAGAGAATACGTGAGGACAACAAGGAAATCGTCATCATCTTCACGACCCAGCTTGCCGCCCTTGCCGTGGAGGGGTACAAGTATTCCGCCTCGGACTATTTCGTCAAGCCGGTCGTCTACGATGACTTGTCAAATCGCCTGAATTCCCTCTTCCAGGCTGCAAAACTCAAGGAGGAGAAAATCGTCATCCCCTACAAGCGAGGCGTAAAGATCATTCCTCTTTCCGACCTTGTTTACATTGAATCCTTTGGCCATGACATGGTCTATCACCTTGTCGACGGGGAATTCACCGTCCGCGACAAGAATATCAAACGTTTGGAAGGCATCCTGTCGAAGAAGGGATTTGCCCGCTGCAATATCTCTTACATCGTCAACTTCCACCATTGCCGGGGCATCGTCGATGGCGAGGTCCTTGTCGGCGATACGAAGATCCCGATTTCCCGCTCCCGGACGAAGAGCTTCACGACGTCGCTTCTGGATTTCCTAAGTACCAATGGAGGCCTCTTATGATTGCAAAAGCCATATACGATTCCTTGAACTTCGTTGTCTACCTTCTTCTCGGAGAAGGCCTTATTTGCCATCATCTTCCCAGGAGGGAATATTTTCCGCTGAAGCTTGCCGGCGCGATATTGATTCTTATTGGCCTTGCGATGGTAAGGGAGTGGCTCCCATTTTCCGTCGGCCGCTTCTGGTATTTCTTCCTCTTTTTCCTCTCCATCGGTCTGATGTCCTTTGTTTTTAAGGCGACATGGAATAGCTATTTCTTCGCGGCGACGATCGGCTATGCCATCCAGAACATTTCCTACTCCCTAACCACGATGACGATGATTCCGATACCCGAAGGTTTCTGGTATCTGGAGATTCTCATCAATCTCGTCTATTTCCTCATCGTCTTCTGCGTCGTCTTTTTTGCCTACGTCTACAAAAAGAACGTCGATGAGCTTTTTGCATCCATCCGAAACCCCAGGCAGACTATCATCAGCTTGATTGTCATTGCCGTCACGGGCACAGTGACTCTGGAGCTTATCGTTCGTTCCGGCGGGACCTCAAGTGTTATCTTCCTGACGGACATCATTTCCATCCTCGTGGGCATCCTGGTTCTCACGTCCGAATTCGAGCTCATCGTCAGCTCACGGGCCAAGGGCGAACTGGAACAGGTGCGGACAATATGGGCCAAGGACAGAAAGGCCTATGAGCTCAGCCGGGAGAACATCAACCTCATCAACATCAAGGTCCACGACCTTCGGCATCGGCTGGACAATCTCAAGGAAAGCGTCGACTCGGGCGAGCTCGAGGAGCTCAAGAACGCCGTGGACATCTACGGAAGCGACATCAAGACGGGGCTGGAGGCTTTGAATCTGGTCATCTCGGAGAAGAGTCCCTATCTTGTCGGACACAAGATCCGCTTCTCCTGCCTTGCGGATATCGCCTCCCTTTCCTACATTCCCCGCCATTCCCTCTATTCGCTTTTCGAAAATGCCTTTTCCAATGCCATCGAAGCAGTCGAGAAGCTGCCTGTCGAGAAGAGGAGCATCCATCTGCGGGGCATGGAACTGGGCGACTACGTCTCCATCCATATCGAGAATCCTTGCCTTGCCGAAGGCATCCTTCCGAATCTCGACACGACGAAGAAAGACCATGCCAACCATGGCTATGGCCTGAAGAGCATGCGTCTTCTTGTGGAGCGCTACCAAGGCTTGATGAGTGCCAAGAAAATCGGGGACAAATTCGTTGTCGATATTCTTCTTCCGTCAAAGAAACAAGTTTGAAAAAGACGAAATAAGCAAAACGTTATCCAGAAAGGCCCTGACGGGTCTTTTTTCTTGGTCGTGGATTTCCCGACTTTGCCGTTTTGATTACCGACTTTGACAATTCTATCGTTTTTCGAAAGCCCTTTCAGTAGCCTTTCCAAAGAGCCAACGCTCAAGAAAGGAGCTTTCGATGAAACGGAAAAAGCTATTCTCTCTTCCAATCCTCGTCCTGGCAGCTTCCACGATGAGTCTCGCCACGGGACTTGAAGGAACGGTCACTGCCAGCGTCGACCAGCTGAAGAAGTTTACGTCCGACTACGACTCCTATCAGGAGGTCATGGATGCCGCCATGGACCTCAACAAGCAGATCGGTGAAGAAGGCATCGTCATGCTCAAGAACGAGAACGCCACGCTTCCCCTTGCCAAAGGTAGCAGTATTAGCGTCTTCGGCAAGAACTCCGTCAACCCTGTTCTGAAGGGCTCGGGATCCTCTGGCTCGACGGGTTCCCATGTCGTCGATATCATGACTTCCCTCAAGAACGCCGGATTCAAGACGAACGACAAGCTCGAGGCCTTCTACAACGACGATGAGGCTTCCGGTCCTGCCCGTCCGGAGACGGGCTTTGCTTCCTACAACTACAACTCCTTCTTCCCCACGGCCGAGACGCCCCAGAGCAAGTACACACAGGAAGTCAAGGATTCCTATGCCGACTTCGATGATGCGGCCGTCGTCGTCGTGTCCCGTACCGGCGGCGAAGGAACCGACCTTCCGCGTACCTCCTTCGTCAAGGCCGAGGACGAAGGCAAGGTCCCCACTTCCGCAAACGCCCGCGCCTATCCGACCCAGGAAGAAGCCCAGAACGGTACCTTCAAGGCCTTCGGCGGCGAGGGACGCGAGAATACGCCCTTTGCCCATTACCTGGAACTCGACGAGAACGAGATCGACCTTATCGACGAGGTGACCAAGGGATTCGACAAGGTCATCGTCGTCCTCAACTCCTCCAACGCGATGGAAGTCAGCCGCGAGAAGCTCATCAACAACGACAAGGTCGGCGCCATCCTTTGGGCCCCCGGAGCCGGCGAGAACGGCTTTGATGGTCTTGGAAGAATCCTCAATGGCGAGGTCAATCCTTCCGGAAAGCTTGTCGACACCTTCGCCAGCGACTTCACCAAGGATCCCACCTGGAACAACTACGGAAACAACAACGTCGGCTACTTCAACGATTCTGCCGACGGCAAGACGGGCAACTCCTACATCGCTGCCGACGGCGAGCAGGCCGGCGACAAGTACTTCAACAATATCGACCAGACAGGTGTCTATGGCGTCGAGTACGAGGAAGGCATCTATCAGGGCTATCGCTACTACGAGACCCGTGCCTATACGGAAGAGGATGGCACGGCCTGGTATGCCGAGAACGTCAATTATCCCTTCGGCTATGGCCTTAGCTACACCACCTTCAGCTACGAGCTTGTCTCAAGCAACGTCAGTGAGGCCGTGACTGCCACGAAGGAATACACCTTCGAGGTCAAGGTCACCAATACCGGCGATGTTGCCGGAAAGGGCGTCGCGGAACTCTACTTCTCCGCACCCTATACTGCGGGCGAGACGGAAAAGAGCCATGTCGTCCTCGGCGACTTCGCCAAGACCGGCATCCTCGAAAGCGGTCAGTCCGAAACGGTGACGCTTACCGTCAGTGCCTTCGACATGGCCTCCTACGATGTCTTCGATTCCGACAAGGACGAGCATGTCGGCTATGAGCTCGACAGCGGCGACTATACCTTCTACATCGGCGATAGTGCCCATTGCTGGGCCGACGAGAACGTCGTCACGGCCAAGGCCAATGCCGCCGCGGACATCAACATCGACAAGGATCCTGTCACCGGCAAGGATATCACCTCCCTCTACCAGGAAGTCTCCGATGAGATGAAGGGCCACATCCTTTCCAGGAACGACTGGGAGGGCACCTGGCCGAGCCGTCCTCTCTGGTATGACGTCGACAATGCCACGACCGTCGATCCGATGTGGCTCATGGCGATGCGCGACAAGTACGGCGATGCGGATCTTACGGCCGAGGAAGCCGCCCAGAAGGAAGGCCTTGCCACGCCTGTCTACCTCAAGCAGGAAAAGGCCCAGCTTGTCAAGAGCGAAGCCTGGCTGAAGAACTTCGACATGCCGATTGCCGAGGATGCGACAAGCGAGAATGCCGTCATCCTTCCCGAATGGGACAAGGACAAGCCGTGGTATGTCGAGACGATGCCCAAATACCAGGAAACCGCCTACGAAGCCGGAAAGGCCCCAATCCAGCTTATCGACATGGCCGGCGTCGACTATGACGATGCCAAGTGGGACGAATTCGTCCAGCAGCTCTCCCTCGATGAGCTCTACGACATGAACCAGACGCAGTTCCAATTCGACGAGATGCCTTCCGTCGGTTCGCCGAAGGCTGGTCACTCCGACGGCCCGATGGGCATCTCCGGTGCCTGGGTCGGCGGCGGAAACGCCCTCCTCAAGCCGATGAGCGGCAACCTCAAGTTCACCTTCGCCACCAATGCCATGGTCGGTGCCACCTGGAACAAGGATCTTGCCCTCAAGGAAGGCGAAATCATCGGCAACCAGTCCCTCTGGCTCCGTGTCACGGCCCTCTATGGCCCGGCCTGCAACATCCATCGCTCTCCCTTCTCCGGACGTAACTTCGAATACTATTCCGAAGACGGCACGCTCTCCGGCATCATGGTCTCCAACTTCATCAAGGGCGCCCGCTCCAAGGGCATGGTCACCTTCGTCAAGCACTTCGTCCTCAACGACCAGGAAACCAACAGGGATACCAACGGCGTTGCCACCTGGGCCGATGAGCAGACGATGCGCGAGATCTACTTCAAGCCCTTCGAGATGGCCGTCAAGGAAGGCGGAGCCAACGGCATGATGTCCTCCTTCAACCGTATCGGCTTCGACTGGGTCGGCGCCAGCTATGAGACCCTTGTCCAATTGCTCCGCGAAGAATGGGGCTTCAAGGGCGTCGTCATCACCGATGCCCATGGCTCGGGCTATGGCTGCATGAACGCCAACCAGATGATCCGTTGCGGAAACGACCTCTCCCTCGACGGAAAGAACGGTTCCATCGCCACTCTCGTCAACTCCGAGGCTAGCAATACGCCTACCCAGGTCGCTGCCCTCCAGCAGATGGCCAAGAACGTCTTCTACACCGTCGTCAATTCCAACGCCATGAGAAACGGCCTTTCCACCGGCTCCTCCACCTATACTCCCAGCACGAGCGATCTTGGCATGGTCAGCGCTGGTTCGAGCGTCAGCATCGACATCACCGACGGCGATACGAGCGTTGCCTACAGCCACTTCCTTGGCGAACTCCCCGAAGGCCTTGCCATCACCCGTGACGGAAAGCTTTCCGGAACCATCGCCAACACGGCCGAAGGTACCTATTCCTTCTCCGTCGCCAAGATGGACAAGAATGCCGGCGAGGGCGAGAACTACGCCCTCCTTGCCGGACCTGCCGGATTCGGTTCGACCCCGGGTATTGCCAACTTCACCATCGAGGTCCTTGGCGACACCTACTACACCGGCATCCAGAATGCCGATGTCGCCGCCGGCGAGTACTTCAGCCTCAACGCCGCCTTTGCCAGCGAGGAGCAGCTCGAATACAGCCTCTCTTCCGCCTCCACCCTCCCCACGACCATCAGCATCTCCGATGACGGCATCCTCTTTGGTACGCTTCCCGAAGGCACGCATACCTTCACGGTGACGGCCACCAAGGTCGTAAGCAATGAAGAGTATGAGCAGGAGATCACCATCCGTTGCGGTCGCATTTCCTACACCGCCGTCACCCTTGCCGACAGCTATGTCGGAACCAGCTACAGTGCTTCCGTCGCCAATGCCGAAGTCTCCAACGTCTCCTACAAGCCCGGAATCACCTATTCCGTCACCAAGGGCAACCTGCCCGAAGGCCTGAGCCTTGCCAAGGATGGAACCATCCAGGGTACGGCCACCAAGGAAGGAACCTACACCTTCACTGTCACTGCCGATGCCGGTGCCTATGGCACGACGGCCGTCGAATACACCCTCAACGTCAAGCCTGCCGCCGATCTGACCGGACCTCAGGGTCCTGCCGGTGAGACAGGTCCTCAGGGCCCTGCCGGACAGGATGGCGCCGATGGCAAGGATGGCGAAGACGGTAAGGATGGCATCGATGCTTCCGCCGGTCTTGGCATTGCCGGAATCGTCATTGGCATCATTGGTGCCGTTGTCGCCGGTGTTGCCCTCGTCCTGACCTTCCTCGGAAAGAAGAAGAAGGACTAAGCCGAAAGTCGCTTAAGACAAAAGGATTCTCCGCCGGAAAGCCGGCGGAGAGTCTTTCTTTGAAAGAGGTTCACGAAAATGAAAAAGAATATTCAAAAGATATCCCTTGCCGCCATCCTGCTTCTTGGCTTCCCCCTTGTTTCCTGCAACAACGGCACTTCCAGCCCGACGGGTGACACTGGCGGTGCTGTCGGTGGCGAGATCACTTATGTCGGAAAGGCCCTTCCCGAAGCCGAAGTCGGCGTCAGTTACACGGCAGACATCGCGACAGCGACGGGCGCGACGGGCATTACCTACGAGCTCGATATCGGACAATGGCTTCCCGAAGGCCTCGAGCTCTCTTCGGATGGCGAGATTTCCGGCACGCCCACGGAGGCCGGCGACTTCGTGTTCACCGTTGCCGCCTCTGCGGAGGGGAGCAAGACTGTCTATGCCGATTTCACGATGACCGTCAAGGCCGGCGAAATCGAAGTCGAAGGCGTGGAGCTTGAGAATGGAACGGTCGGAAAGACCTATGCACAGCCCGTCTTCACCGCCGAAGGCTACAATGCCGCCCTCAAGTACAAGGTCAAGGATGGAACGACGCTTCCGGAAGGCCTCCGCCTGACCGAGAATGGCTTCATCATCGGCACGCCGACAAAGGGCGTGACGGATCATGCTTTCACCATCGTCATTTCCGGCGAAGGCTTTGCCGACAGCGAAGTCGAGACGCTTATCACGATTGCCGATGCGGAAATCGGCGAGGACACGACCATTGCTCTCGAGGACAGGACCCTTCCCGAGGCGGAGGTCGGATCTCCCTATGCCGTTGCCATTCAGGCGACCGGTGCCAGTGGCCTGACCTACACCCGAAAGAACGTTTCCGGACGCCTTCCTGCCGGCCTTACCTTCGATGCGTGCGGCGTTCTCTATGGCGTTCCCGAGGATTCGACTTCCGGAACGATCCGCTTCTCCGTCACGGCTTCCAAGGAGGGCCTGGATTCCGCTACGGGAACCATGTCCTTCCTCTGCAAGGACAAGCTTGTCGTTGCCAACCGCTTCGAGGCCGAATATGTCGACCTTACCGGAAAGAGTGGCGCGGGCTATTCCTCCAACCCGACGGGAACGGGCCTCATCCAGAAGTTCGACGATGCCTCAAACGGCGCCTGCGTCAGTTATCTGTTCACCGAGATCTATCTCGACTTCGTCGTGGAGTCCAGCGAGGATCTTACCGGCCTGACGATGACCTTCTGCCTGGCTTCCGAGATTGGCGAAAGCACGGTCTTTACTTCCGATGACATGAAGTTCTATGTCAACGAGACCGAAATCGAATACGATCCGATCACCATCGCCGGCGGCAACCAGAGCAAGGGCGATTTCCAGACCTTCGACATTGCCGACGATGTTTCCCTCAAGAAGGGCGAGAACACCATCCGCATTCAGATCGTCTCCAATACCCTCCGCAACGGAACGAGCACCGGCGCCCCGGTCGTCGACTACATGGAGCTCAACGATACGGAAGGCAAGACTTCCTATCGCCCCAAGGTGAGCAACCTCTAAGCCATGAAGAACTCAAAGGCAAAGTACCTGCTGAAAAAAGGCAGGCCATGGGGAATTGCGACCCTGGCGACGGGAGCCGTCCTCCTTACCGTCACGCTCCTTGCCACCAACGTCCTCCTCTTCAAGAACACCCTCATCACGGTCTTCGGCGACTATCGCGTCGTCCCGCAGGGTTCCAAGCCCGAGTATGTCCGCTATCACACCGACGAGGGAATCCACAACAAGAAGGATGCCTACGACAACGCCAATAGGGTCAACGACCGGATCAACGAAGAAGGCTATGTCCTTCTCAAGAACGTGGGCGAGGCCCTGCCGCTTGCCGAGGGAAGCAAGATCACGGTCCTGGGAAAGAACTCCGTCAACCTTGTCTATGGCGGATCGGGAAGCAGCCAGGTCAATCCCGAGAACGCCGTCACTCTCTATCAATCCCTCCGCAATGCCGGATTCGACGTCAACAAGACCGTCGAGGATTTCTACAATTCCGGGAACTCCGGCGCGGCACGTCCCTTCAAGGCGCCCGACATGGGAACCGAGCTTCAGGGTTATCCGACCTACGAGGCTTCCGTCGATAAATATACCGATAGCGTGAAGTCTTCCTTCAAGGACTACAACGATGCGGCCATCGTCGTCCTTTCCCGCATCGGCGGCGAGGGCTTCGACCTTCCCAGGAAGATGGTCGACACGGAAGGGGCCGACCCCGAGAGCCACTACCTGGAACTCGACAACAACGAAAAGGCCCTTCTCAAGATGGCCGAGGAAAACTTCGACAAGGTCGTGCTTGTCATCAATTCCGCCGCACCCTTGGAGCTTTCCTTCCTTACCGACAGTTCGGATCCGGACTACTCCGACAAGATCAAGGCGGCCCTATGGATCGGAAATCCTGGCGCGAAGGGCGTCGATGCCCTGGGCAAGGTCCTCAAGGGCGAAGTCAATCCCAGCGGAAGGCTTGTCGATACCTATGCCAAGGACTTCACCAAGAATCCGACGTGGAACAACTTCGGCGACAACCTTGTCCCAAAGACTGGCCACCAGTACACCAACGAGGCCGGCGATCCGACGGATGCCTACTTCGTCGACTACGAGGAAGGCATCTACGTCGGCTATCGCTACTACGAGACGAGAGGACATACCGATGGCGAGGAATGGTACAAG
>CASDOO010000024.1 GCA_949282275.1 uncultured Bacillota bacterium
CTCGGGCGCAGGCGGACAGAACGTGAACAAGACGGAGTCGGCCGTCCGCATCACGCACAAGCCGACGGGGATCGTCGTCGCCTGCCAGGTGGAGAGGAGCCAGATGCAGAACAAGGAGATGGCCATGAACATGCTCCGTTCCAAGCTCTTCCAGCTCGAGGAAAAGAAGCGCCAGGAAAAGATGGACCAAATCGGAGGCGTCAAGAAGGACATCTCCTTCTCCAGCCAAATCCGTTCCTATGTCTTCTGCCCATACACGCTCGTCAAGGACCTGCGGACGGAATATTCCGAAACCAATGTCCAGTCCGTCATGGATGGGAACATCCAGAACTTCATCGACTCCTATCTCCGTTGGGACTTTATGCGCCAACAGAAGGTCAAGGAAGTCGCCTGAAATGGAAAAGCCGCGTGCCATGCTTGCCTCCCTAGGAGGCAAGATCAAGAACCTGCCCAAGCACATCGCGAACCAATTCAAGGAGGAATTTGCCGGTGAAACCTGGCAGTCCCTTCTGAAGAACAATCTCTACATCATCCTTGGTGCTCTCATCTATGCCATCGGCACCAGTTTCTTCACCGTCCCGCTCAACATCATCTCCGGTGGCCTTGCCTCCATCGCAATCATCCTCGAAGGACAGCTCCACGGCCTGAGCGTCGATACCTACATCCTCCTTCTCAACTGGTTCGTCTTCATCCTGAGTCTCTTCATACTCGGAATCAAATATTCCCTCAAGACGCTCGTCTTCACGATATTCAATCCGCTATTCATCATGCTCTTCTCCTATATCATTGAAAATGTCTCCTTCAATATCGATGGAGAATTGGTATATATTTTCGACATTTCAAAGCTCAGGGAAATCGTCATCAACGAAAATCTCGTCCTCACGCCGGAACAGCTCAATCCCATCGCCTATCTTGTCGGCGCTGCCTTAGGCGGAGCCATCATGGGATGCGGCATTGGATTCACGCTGATCGGTGGCGGATCAAGCGGCGGCACGGATATCATCAACATCACGGCACACAAATATCTCCATGTGAAAGTCGGGACGTCCTCGCTCTGTTGCGATGTCATCATCATGACAGTCGGTTTCTTCCTGACCAACGACTGCAACCTGCTGGCGACGATGGTCGGCATCTGCGGTTCCATTCTCTGTTCCATCATGATCGATGTCGTCTTCTCGAGCAAGAACAGATCCTACATGGCCCTTATCGTCTCCAACAAATGGGTCTATCTCAACGACGCCATCAACAGTACGGTCGGAAGAGGAACGACTTTGGTCAAGGCCCAGGGCGGCTATAGCCGACTGGACACGATGGTCATTCAGGTTTCCTTCGACAGGAGAGACTATTCGCTCCTGGAGAGGACTGTCCATAAGGTCGATCCAAAGGCTTTCATGACCATCATGAAGGCCCAGGATGTCGTCGGATATGGTTTTTCCCAACAGAAGAAAAAGAACCCGGTTCCTCAGGACGAGGTCGATCAGCTCATCCTGAAATCGATACACGAACAATGGAAGGAAGGTAATTCCAGTGAAAAATGAAGAAATCCTGATTCAAAAGGCACGGGAAGAACTCCAGCGTCCCATACGCAAAGCCATTGTCGGCTACCATGGGAACGAGGAAAGGGAGATTTTCCGCCAAAAGGGAATCGTCCTGAAGAATTGCGTCTTCGAAGGTCCCGGAGAAAGCCCCGTCAAGGAATGCCAAGACATCGTCAGCTACCATTGCCGCTTCAAGGCCAGATATGCTTTTTGGGAGTGCAAAAACATCCATATCGAGAATTGTTCCTTTGCCAATACGGACAGGGCTCCCCTTTGGTATGTCCGCAACGCCACGCTCGTCGATTGCCGCATGGCTTCGCCCAAGTCCATAAGGGAATGCGACAACATCACCATTCGAAACAGCACGCTAAACGGCATCGAATCCTTCTGGCAGGTCCGGAAGTTCGACATCGATGGCTTCCGCTTTAGGAGTTACTATCCCTTCATGGAATGTTCCGACGGAAAGATCAAGAACCTGGACATGGTCGGAAAGTATTCCTTCCAGCATTGCCGGAATATCCTTATTGAAGACAGCCGACTCGACACCAAGGATGCCTTCTGGCACAGCCATGACATTACCGTCAAGAACAGCTATCTCAAGGGCGAGTACATCGCCTGGTATGCCAAAGACCTAACCTTCGTCAACTGCACGATCGATGGAACACAGCCCTTCGTCCAATCCAAGAACCTGACCTTCATCGACTGCACCTTCATCAAGAACACCGATCGCGCCTTCGAGCAGACCACGGCCAAGGGAACGCTAAAGACCCTTCCCTATTCCATCTACAATCCGAAGGACATCGACTTCCAGACCACGGACACTTGTTCGGTAGACATCGATCTTCCAAACGCCTGCCGTTACAATATCCACGAATGATCAAGGCCCCTTAATGGGGCTTTTTCAAATATTCTTCGATAGCTTCCGCTTTCTTTGTTTCGAAACGAAGATGGAAGGATAAAATGGTGTTCTTGATATCTTCCGGGATTCCAAGAAGAATACTCTTTTCCATGGAAGAGAGCGTCGAAGGATGATAGATGGCCTCCGCCAGAGAACCGGCCATGCAGGCTATCGTATCGCTATCCCCGCCCAAGGAAACGGCAAGGCGTATGACCGCCTCCTCGCTGTTCCCTTCGAGAAAGGCGGCAATAGCAAGAGGCACGGTTCCCCGGCAGGAGAAATCGAATCCTTTCCCTTTCCCGTTGACAAGAACAGCTCCTGCGTCCGAAAGCTCCGGATAGAAGGAAGAAAGCCTATCGGCAATCGTTTTCTTGTCAAAGCCGTGAAGGGCAAGGAAAGTCCCAAGGGATATTGCCCTCGCCCCCTTAATGGCATCCGGGTGATCGTGGGTGATTGCCGTTACCGCATCCGAAAGCAGAAGAACCTCTTCCTCCGTGGCACACGCCCAGGCGACAGGGGAAACGCGCATTCCCGCCCCATTTCCATAGGATCCATAGGGTTGATAGCCATTCTCACCGTCCAGCCACTTCCGGAAGCCTTTCCCATAGCCGACATTCGGATAAAGTCGATACCAATGACGGAATTCCTGGACCAAAACCATCCGAAACCGTGCCATTCCTCCCTTGGAGAAATCAAGGGGAAAGGCTTTTTCCAACGCCTCGGCAACGGCAACGGTCATGACAGAATCGTCGGTGACATGTCCTCTGGAATCGGGTATGGGAAAATCGGTATCGAAAATATTGTCCCATTCATAGACGGAACCTATGACATCGCCGACGATCGCGCCTATCATTGCCCCGCTTTTTCTTTTCCGGCAAGGTAGAAACTTACGGCTGCCAATGTCTTGGCATCCGGAACCTTGTTTTCGGAAATGTCCTGAAGAAGGCTCTGGAAAGGAACGAAGCCATATTCCAAAGATTCTCCCTCGTCCAGATGCTGATGCGTCCGGACAAGGTCCTTTGCCAAATAGATATGGATGACTTCGTCGGTATAGGCGCAGGTCGGATAGATTTTCCCGAGATAGCTCAGGCTTTTGGCGCAATATCCGGTCTCTTCCTCCAATTCGCGTCTTGCCGTCTCCAACGGGTCTTCATCGCCATCGCATTTTCCTGCCGGGATTTCCGTGATCACCTCGTCATAGGGATACCGATACTGCCTTTCCAGGAGAACCTCCCCTTTGTCATTGAAGGCAAGGACGGCACTGGCACGGCAATGGCGAACGACTTCCCTTTTGCTTTGCTGTCCATTCGGAAGAAGGACGTCGTCGACATAGAGATTGACGATCCTTCCGCTGTAGATTTCCTTCGAGGACAGCTTCTTTTCCTTGAGTTCCATGTTTTTTCCCTCGAATGTATTCTACTCTTTTCTTTCTTGCTAGAATAAGAGGACTCGAAAAACGTTCATTATCGACCATGGAAAAGAAAATCGTATTTGCAAGCCACAACCCGGACAAGGCCAGGGAAGTCCGGGAAATGCTCTCGCCCCTGGGGTTTGACGTCCTGACGCTTTCGGACGTGAATTTGAAGCAGACGAAGGAAGAGACGGCCGACACGTTTGAAGGAAACAGCCGCATCAAGGCCGAGGACATCGCAAGCCAATGCGATTACGCCGTCCTTTCCGATGATTCCGGCCTGTCTATCGAAGGCCTTGGCGGCTTTCCTGGCGTCCATTCGGCACGCTTCATGGAAGGAAGGCACTATTTGGAAAAGAACAAGGCCATCCTCGAGAAGATGGAAGGCATGACGAACAGAAAGGCGGCCTTCGTCACGGCCATGACCTACATTTCGCCCGACCGTACCATCGAGAAGACCTTCGTCGGTCGGGATGAGGGTGTCATCATCGACGAGCTTCCGACGGGAGAACAGCATGGCTTCGGCTATGATCCGATCTTCTATTCCTTCGCCCTGAAGAAGACCTATGGCGCCTCAAGCGACGACGAGAAGAACGCAGTCTCCCATCGGGGACGGGCATTGAAACAGGTTGTCTCTTTCCTAGGAGGTACGAACAATGGAACTGATACTGGGAATCGGTAATTTCGGCGATCTCTATAAAGACACCAGACACAACTCTGGCTTTCAGGCCATCGACCTCTTTGCCCAGGACCTCGGCATCGAAATCCGGAAGAAGGATTTCAAGTCCCTGGTCGGAAAGGGAAAGGCATTCGGAAAGGACGTCCTCCTGCTCAAGCCATTGACCTACGTCAACCTTTCGGGAGAGGCCTTGATCCAAGCGATGAATTTCTACAAGATCCCGAAGGAAGACATCACCATTCTCGTGGACGACATGGATACCGATCCCGGCCATATCCGGCTTCGTCAGAAGGGTTCTGCCGGAGGACACAACGGTTTGAAGTCCATCATCCAGGTCCTGGGAACGGACACGTTCAAACGCATACGCATCGGAATCGGAAGGCCAGACATTCCCAATACGGCCGACTATGTCCTTTCCGCTCCCAAGGACAAGGACGTCTACGAAGCCTGGAAGGATGGCATCTCAAAGGCGACGGAAGCCTTGGAATACTCCCTCAAGTTCTCTTTCGACAAGGCGATGAACGTCTATAACCGCTGATGGCCGTCCTGAACAAGCTTTCCCTTTTTGCCTACCTCCTGGCAAACGAGAACTTCAAGAAAATAAACGAAGACAAGGATGTCCTTGTCTCCTCCCCGGAAGCCTTGGCGATGCTTGCCGCCCTATCTTTCAACGATGTCCCGAGAAAGATGTTCTTCCTCTTCCCGACCATCTATGAGGCAGAAAAGTTCTATCAGTTCCTGGGAGATTACGTCAACGAGGACGAATGCTACTTCTTCCCGTACGATGAGATCTTCCGCACTTCCGCCATTGGCGTCTCGCCGGAAATGAACGAGGAAAGGCTTCTTGCCCTGTCTTCCATCCGCAGCGACAAGCCTTCCATCCTTGTCTCGCACGTTTCCTCGGCAACGATGCGAATCCTTCCGCAGGATCGTTACGACAGAAATGTCCTCTCCTTCCACAAGGGCGATTTCATCGACATGGAAGAGACGCTTCGCCGGATTTCCGAAATAGGCTATGTCCTCGTCGATCGTGTCGCCCAAAGCGGACAGTTTGCCCATCGCGGCGGTATCGTCGACATCTTCGATCCTGCCTATCCCGATCCCGTCCGAATCGAATTCTTTGGCGACGAAATCGACGATATCCGCTTCTTCAAGGCCAATGACGAGCTTTCGTATCAGCATATCGATTCCTTGTCCGTTCATCCATGTTCCCTTTTCTTGATTTCGAATGAGGAAAAGAAAGAAGGCGAGAAAGCCATCCTTTCTTCCTTGAAGAGGGTTGAGCAAAATGTCGACCGTCTTGCCTTCGATGACGCCAAGGAGAGGATGCAGAACCTTCTTGCCGATTCGGAAAGAGGCTATCTCACCGCCATCGACCAGCGCTTCTATCCTTTCTTCCGCCCTGAGGAAAGCTGCCTTCTGGACTACCTTGATGACTATCGTCTCTATGTCTATTCCCCCAAGTCCTGTCTTGAAAGCCATAAGGACATCCTCAAGAAAGAGAGAGACTACTTCGGAAAAAGCATCCGCTCCGGACTCTCCCTTCCGGAAGAAAGGGTCTATTGCGAAAGGAAGATGGACCTGACCGGCTATCATCAGGCGACATTCCAGGAAGGCGAGAGCTTCCTTCTCCGGGAAAACAGCTATCGTGCCCTTTCCTATAGCGAAAGCGACAGGATAATCCAACAGTATCTTCAGGAAGGCTACAAGGTCCGCATCGTCCTTCCGGAGCCGAACCTTTCCAATTTCAGGAACTTCCTCATCGAAAAGGAAATCCCGCATTCCCTCTTCCCCAAGCACACGCCGGTCATGCTTATCGAAGGCAAGATCACGCACGGCTTTGAAGTCCCGCAGGAGAAACACGTCTATCTGTCCGCCAAGGAAATCTATGGCGTTTCCGATCAGAAGTCCCGCTTCCTCTCCCGCTACAAGGAAAGCAAGATCATCCGCCGCTACGAAGACCTCAAGGAAGGCGATTATGTCGTCCACGAAATCCATGGCGTTGGAAAATACGTCGGCGTCACGACGGTCGATGGCCTGGAATACTTGAAGATCCTCTATGCCGAGGATGCCATCTTCTATCTTCCGCTAAGCCAGTACCGCCTTATCCGGAAATATGCCTCCCGCGAAGGCTATGCCCCTACCTTGGACAAGATCGGCGGTTCGACCTGGTCGCGAAAGAAAGCAAGGATCCGAAGCAAGATTTCCTACCTTGCCGACCAGCTCCTCTCTCTCTATTCCGAAAGGAAAGCCCGAGTTGGCTTTTCCTTCCCATCCGAAAAGGAGCTAGAGGACGCCTTCTTCCGGACCTTCCCCTATCCCTATACCCGTTCCCAGCTTTCCGCCATGGACGAGGTCCGGAAAGACATGGAATCCTCGTATCCGATGGACCGTCTCATCGCCGGCGACGTCGGTTTCGGCAAGACCGAAATCGCCTTCTACGCCGCCTTCAAGGCCATCCTTGCCCACAAGCAAGTCGCCTTCCTGTGCCCGACGACGATTCTCTGCGATCAGCACTACAAGGTGGCAAAGGCACGTCTTTCCGCTTTCGGCGTCCGCATCTGCTCCTTCTCCCGTTTCGTCTCGAAAAAGGAGCAAGAGGCAAACATCGAAAAGATCCGAAAGGGAGAAATCGATCTCGTCATCGGCACCCATCGTCTCCTGTCGGACGATATCGTCTTCAAGGATCTTGGCCTTCTTGTCATCGACGAGGAACAGAAGTTCGGCGTTGCCCACAAGGAGAAGATAAAGGAGAAAAGCAAGAACATCGACTGCCTCACGCTGACGGCAACGCCCATCCCGAGAACCATGCAGATGTCCCTGCTCAACGTCCGTTCCCTCTCCCTTCTGGAAGAGCCGCCGATCAACAGGATGCCGGTCAAGACCTACGTCGCCAAGATGGACTGGGAACTGATCGACGAAGTCATCGACAAGGAACTGCAGCGAAAGGGACAGGTCTATTTCCTCCACAATGACATCAAGTCGATCTTTACCTTGCGCGACAAGCTGCGGAAGAAGTTCCCGGAAAAGAGGATTGAAGCCGTCCATGCCCGAATGGACCAGGACGAGATCGAGCAGACAATGAACGCCTTCTACAGTGCGGACATCGACATCCTCGTCTGCACGTCCATCATCGAAGCCGGCCTGGACATTCCAAACGTCAATACCATCATCGTGGAAAACGCCGACCATTTCGGCCTGGCCCAGCTTTACCAGATCAAGGGCCGCGTGGGAAGAAGCGATCGCCTCGCCTACGCCTATTTCTTCTTCCGGGATTCCGGAAAGCTAACCGACGAGGCACGAAAGCGCCTCAAGGCACTCAAGGACTTCACGGAACTGGGAAGCGGCTACAAGATAGCCATGCAGGACCTCAACATCCGCGGTGCCGGCGATATCCTCGGCTCGGAACAGGCCGGTTTCGTGGACACGCTTGGCTATGATGCCTACATGGATCTTCTTACAGAAGTCGTCCGGGAAAAGGAATTCGCCGAAAACGCCACCAAGGAAAAGACAAACCCATACCGTTTCGAGCTTTCCTTCTCTTTGGATGCCCATATCCCATCCGACTACGGGAACGAAGAACAGAGAATCACGATGTATCGCGAGCTTTCCGACTGCAACACGGACGAAAAACTTGACGCCTTTTCGAAAAAATTGAGGGATGTCTATGGTCCCTATCCCGAAGAGGTAAGCAACCTGCTTCTGAAAAGGAAAATAGAAATCGAACTGAACGGAAATCTCTATTCCGGTTTTGTCGAAGGTCTTGGCGTCTATACCATCACGACCAGCGATACCTTTTCCGCGAGGCCATCCATCTACAAGACCATGGAAACCCTCCTCAAGCCAATGTATTCGAAGCTCCGCGTGAAGATCAACCAGAGGCGTTTCGAATTCACCCTGACCAAGACGAAGGAATACCTCCAGGACCTCCTTTTCCTTGTCACGACCCTACGAAACATCTATGAAGGAAAAACGGACGAACAGCTGTCGAACGGATATTGAAGTTACTTCAAGATCATATTGAAGTAATGTTGAAGTAGATATTGAAGTGACGTTGAAGCAAAGAGGATTTTCGCAAAGGAAAAGGGCGGTCTTGCCGCCCTTTCTTTCATCCGACCCTTGCGCTTCCGAAGAGATCATTAAGCTTTTCGTGTGCCTTGCTATCGGAGAAGAGCATGATCTTGTCTCCAGGGAAGATCGTCGTGTTTCCGTGGGGAATCAGCATCGTCTCGCCCCTATAGATGGCGATCATGAGACAGGAGGAAGGAAGACGGATATCCTTGATGGCCTTGCCGACGGTCTGGCTGTTCTCCTGGACGGTAAGCTGGATGATGGAATAGCCGCCTCTGGAGAGCTGCATCAACGTCATGAGGGACTTCATCGACATTTCCTCGACGACCATGTGCGAGATGATGTCGGCCTGATTGACGGAAGCATCGACGCCCATGCCGAGGTTGAAAAGCCAGGAGTTGACCGGGTTGTTGACCCTGGCGATGACGCGCGGAGCCTGGAATTCGAACTTGGCAATCGTGGAAGCCACGAGATTGACCTCGTCCGCGCCCGTGACGCAGGTGACGACATCCGCCTTCTCGCATTCGGCCGATTCCAGAATGGTCGGGGAAGTGCCGTTTCCGAGGATGACGTGCTTCTCGCCGTATTTTTCCTTGAGCTTCTTGACGCGGTTGCGGTTCTCCTCGATGATGACGTACTCGCACTTGTTCCGCTCCAGAAGGTCTGCCATGTACATGCCGACCTGTCCGCCGCCGATGATGATGACTTTCATTTCCCTTGCCTCCTAGATTCCAAGAAACACCTTGAGCTTGGGTTTCTTCGTGACATCGACGGCAAAATAGAGAATGTCGTCGGTCCGGATGATCTCGTCCGGCTTCGGAAGGAAGGACGTCTTGCCGCGAACGATGGCGATGAGAGCGTAGTCGCCGACGGAAGTCAGTTCCTTTGCCGTCGCGCCTTCGACATTCGCCGTGGCATGGATGCGCACGAATTCCGTATCGCCCTTCGCACCAAGGAGGGAGACGGAATCCATCTTGTCGTAGCTGAGCAGCTCGATGGCGCGATCGACGCCATAGCCCGTCGTGGAGATGGTCTTGATGCCAAGGCTCTCGAAGATCTTGGCCTTCCTGGGATCGTAAAGCCTGGCCACGACAAGGGGAACCATGAAGATGTCCTTGGCGATCTTGCCGATGAGGACATTGACCTCATCCGAATCGGTCGTGCAGATGACGGCATCCTGGAATTGGATGCCGGCCTCCTCCATGATCGATTTGTCGAAGCCGATGCCGACGATGGTATTGCCATTGAATTCGCTGCCGAGAAGGGCGAAGCTGTCGACATCCTTGTCGATGACGGTCACTTCGTTTCCCTTTCGGTAGAGCTCCAAGGCAATGGCAGAGCCTAATCTGCCACAGCCGATGACGATAGCTTTCATTGTACCTTCTCCTTTCCTATTAGTTTTTTCGCCGAATGGTTACGCAACAATTTCTTTCTGCCCTCGTCCAGGAAGAAGACGATGAACGGGAAGGTGACGAGGATAAGCCATGTCTGCCAGGAAGTAATCATGTTTGCCTGGAAGATCTCGGCATTGACCCACGGAATGAAGGTGATGGCAAGGACGAGGACGACCTCCAGGATCTGGCCAATGAGAAGAAGGCGGTTGGAGAAGAGGCCCAGCTTGAAGACCGAATCCCTATCGGTCCGACAGTTGAATCCCATGCCAATCTGGCAGAAGACGATGGAAGTCAGAACGACGGCAGTCGACTGCATCCACAGCTGTGTCTCGGGATCATTGATGTTTCCCGTGTTGCCAAAGAGGGTATAGGGAAGGCCGTTTGCCTGACTGGAGAAGAGATTGAAGAGGAAGTAGGCAGCCATGGCAAGGGCCGAAGTCATCAGGCCATAGATTCCCGCACGGCCGAGAAGCCTCTTGTCGATGATATGGGAATCCCTCGACCTCGGTTTCTGATCCATGACGGCATCGTTTGGAAGCTCGGAGCCAAGACCCAAGGCCGGGACAAGGTCCGTGCCAAGATCGATGAAGAGGACCTCCATGATCGTAAGCGGCTGGGGGACAAGGTTTCCCGTGATCGTCGGAAGGAGGAAGGGGATGGCTTCCGGAACGTTGGAATTGAAGATATAGGTGATGAACTTCTTGATATTGTCGTAGACCGTCCTTCCTTCCATGATGGCCTTGACGATGGAGGCGAAGTTGTCGTCCGTCAGGATCATGTCGGCGGCATCCTTGGCAACGTCGGTTCCCGTGATGCCCATGGCAACGCCGATATCCGCCTTCTTCAGGGCCGGGGCATCGTTGACGCCATCGCCCGTGACGGCAACAATCTCGCCAAGTTCCTGAAGGCACGTGACGACGCGATATTTCTGCTCCGGCGCCATACGGGCAAAGATGACCTCGCCCTTCAGCTTTTCCTTGAGCGTCGCATCATCCATTCGGCTCAATTCGAGGCCGGTGATGATGGAAACGTCCTTGTCGGAACGGACAATGCCGATCTTCTTTGCGATAGCAAGGGCGGTCAGGCCATAGTCGCCAGTCACCATGATGACCTTGATGCCGGCACGATGGCATTGCGTGATGGCTTCCTTGATGCCCTCGCGCGGCGGATCCTGCATGGCCTCAAGGCCAACGAAGACCATGTTCTGCTCGATGATCTCGGGCGTGTAGTCGGAGAGGGCAAGAGGGATTCCTTCGCCGTCCTTCTTCAGAAGGCGATAGGCCATCGCAAGGACACGCAGACCATCCCTGGCATAACTATCGTTCTGGGCCATGGCCTTCTTCCTGTCCTCGTCGGTAATGGGACGGACGTTTTCGCCGTCAAGGATATAGGAACACTTCTCAAGGACTTCCTTTGGCGCCCCCTTGGTCATGGCAATCCTTTGGGCGCCATCGATCGTCCGATCCAGCTGATGGATCGTCGACATCATCTTGCGGACGGAATCGAAATTCAGTTCGCGGATACGAGGCATGAGGTTGAGCTGGTTGCCGGGACTGACAAGGCCCTTTTCGGCAGCGACGCCAAGACAGGCCTCGGTCGGATCGCCCAGGACGGTGTAATGCTTGTTCTCGCCATTGGGATCAGGCGGTATGAGACGGGCATCGGAGCAGAGGCCGCCAATCGTCAGAAGCTTCTTCAGCGCCTTGTCGTTCTGTCCGGTATGTTCCTTGCCGGCAGCATCGACGATATGGCCTTCGGGATTGTATCCGTTTCCCGTCACGGTCAGGACGCCAGTCGGGAGATAAATGCTTTTGACGGTCATTTCGTTTTTCGTCAGCGTTCCGGTCTTGTCGGAACAGATGACCGTTGCCGAGCCAAGGGTTTCCACGGAAGTCAGGGATTTGATCAAGGCGCCGTCCTTTGCGATTCTCTGCACCGCCTTGGCAAGGGAAAGCGTGACGGTCGGCGAAAGTCCTTCCGGAATGAAGGCGACGATCATGCCCAAGGCAAAGACAAACTGCGTCAGGTAGAGGCTGGGCTGATTGAATATTTCCTTCTGGATGCCGTTGACGAGAATGCCAAGGATGAAGACGATGGCACCAACGGTCAAGGCAATGATCGAGATCGTCTTCGTCGCCCTATCGATTTCCTTTTGAAGAGGAGACTTCTTGGGCTTGATGTTCTGGGTCAGGGAAGCGATCTTGCCGAATTCGGTATCCATGCCCGTCGCAATGACGACACAGCGGGCCGATCCAGTCGAGACGCTTGTTCCGGCAAAGACAAGATTCTTCGCGCCGACAAGGGAATCGGGCTCTTCCTTGAGCGGCTCGTGCGTCTTCCTGGAGGGAGTCGCCTCACCATCCAAGGCCGATTGGGTGCAGGTCAAGTCATCGCACATCAATATCCTGGCATCCGCGGAAATGCGGTCGCCCTCGGCAAGAATCATGATGTCGCCGGGAACCAGGTCGCTTGCGGAAATGCGGATCTCCTCGCCATTGCGGATGACCCTGGCATACTGCGGAAGCATCTTTGCCAAGGCATCGGTCATCTTCCCGGCCTTGAATTGCTGCATGAAGGAAAAGATTCCGTTGACGATGTTGACCAGCCAGATGGCAATGGAAAGATAGAACATCTGCGGATCCTTGAAGGGGCCAAAGTGCTGTGGCGTTTCCTCGCTGATGAAGGCAGAAATCAAGGCAAGGATTCCGGCCACCCAAAGCATGATGGCCATCGGCGAAATGAAGTTTTCGATAAAGACCTTCCAAAGCGGAGTCTTTTTCTCTTTCGTGATTTCGTTCTTTCCGTATTTCGCTTCCCGCTGGCGGATTTCCTCGTCGGTCAGTCCCTGGGCACGCGTTCCCAGTTCTCCGTAGACGTTGCGGGGGTAGGCATGGATGATTTTCTTGATGTCTTCTTCTTTCATTTTTCACTCCTTGGAGGCAAAAACAGACAAGCACGGAAAATAGACAGAATGAAGCCAACACATCGCGCCTATTTTATGACAAACGTATTTTATATTCTACATTCCGAATCCCTTTTATCGAAAGAAGCCCCTGTGCATAGACAAAGGAGACAAAAATCGCCTTCTTTTTAACCTCATTCACCAAATCCGCCAAAAAAGTGCTAAAATATGTGTGCTATTCATTAGGCTTCCTAATGCCAACAGACAATATCGTCGCAGGGGACTCGTTTGATTCTGACAAGGAGGAGAGAGATGTTTTCCATTGGTGACAAAGCCATCGACAAAAGCGGAAAGATTTTCCGGATTGACTGTGTCGTCGACAAGGACTTTGGGCAAGGACCAACGCCCTATTTCGCAATGAGTCCTTGTTTTCCCTATGATTTCAATCCAGGATACCAGTGCTTCATCCCCGTCGATCGGGCAGATGTCCTTCTTCGGCCACTGATGAGTCGGGAAGCGGCTGACAATCTTCTTCTTGAAATCAAGAGCATACCAATCATCAAGGATATCGGTCCTCATGAAAGAAAGGCCAAGTTCCAAGCCATCGTCTCGACTGGAAATCGGAAGGATATCCTTCAAGTCATCCTCACCCTTTTGGCCTATCGGAACGAAAGAAGGAAACTGAACAAGCCCTTCTCGGATTTCGACAATCGCCTGCTCAAGAACCTGACGACCCTCTTCCAGGACGAGATGTCGATCGTCTTCGACATGACGCCCGAGGAAGTCGCCCAATACATCGAAACAAAATCGGAAATACCGCTCTTCTCCTGATCGATGCCTTGCCCGGAAGAAAATCCGGGCATTTTCCTTGCGACATATTCTTTGCATCGAAGGAACAAATGGGGCAAAATAAGACCATGCACGAACTACGCGAAATCAATTGGTTCCCCGGCCATATGAAAAAAGCCATCGGAAAGATGCAGCAAAAGCTCAGTCTTTGCGATGGCGTCATCGAAATCGGCGATGCCAGGGCACCCCACTCCTCATTCCCAAGCTATCTGGACAAGCTTACCGAGAACAAGGCAAAGGTCTTCATCCTTTCCAAGGCGGACCTGGCAGACCCAGTCGTCCTGAAAAAGCAGATGGAGGATTTCCGAAGCCGCGGAATCGAGCCTTTTGCCTTCGACATCCGCGACAGGAAGAACGGAAAGATTCTTCTGTCCTACCTCTCCAAGGTGAAGACAAAGCAGGAGGAGAGATATGCCCGCCTTGGCTTTCCGGCCCCTTCCAAGCGCTTCATGGTCATCGGCATACCCAACGTCGGCAAGTCGACCCTCATCAATATCCTTTCCGGAAAGAAGAAGGCACCCGTCGAGAATCGTCCCGGAAAGACCCGTGACGAACCCTTGCTGAAGGTATCGGATAAAATCTACATCCATGACACGCCTGGAATCCTGGAACCCAACTATGAGAACAAGGAGGAAATCGCGCGTCTTGCCATTCTCGGTTCCGTCCGCATGGATATCCTTCCTCTCATTGCCTTGACGGACTATATGCTGGACCTCTTGACAAATCACTACAAGAACAACCTCGTGGAACGATACGGCATCGAGATCGAAGGAACCCATGACGAAATCTTCCAGAAGATCGCCATGAAAAGAAACCTGCTCCTCCCAAAGGGGCAACCCGATTCCGAAAGGGCAAGGAAACTCGTGCTGACGGACCTTCGTTCCGGTGCGCTCGGGAGGATTTCCCTTGACCGCTAAAGGAGGCCTTTTCCTCTTCGACCAGAAAGTCCGCGAAGAGAAAGGCGTTTCCTACATCGCTGGATTCGACGAGGCAGGAAGAGGTCCGCTTGCCGGCCCTGTGGCAACAGCTGGCGTTGTCCTCCCTTTGACGTACCACAATGACAAAATCAACGATTCCAAAAAACTAACGGACAAGGAAAGACGTACCCTTTTCGATGAAATCAAAAAAGTTGCCTTGGCTTACTTTGTCGAGCTTGTCGATGTCGAAATCATCGATAGAATAAACATTTTGGAAGCCGATCGACTTGGCATGGAAAAATGCCTGCGGAAAATCCTCCTCAAGACAAGGGTCGATTACATCATCACAGACTACATGGCCCTGCATACAACAATCCCCCTTCTTTCCATTCCCAAAGGAGATGCCACATCGGCTTGCGTTGCCGCCGCATCGATTTTGGCAAAGGTCACGAGGGACGACTACATGATCGAGCTTGACAAAAAGTACCCGGAATACGGCTTTGCCAAAAACAAGGGCTATGGGACAAAGGCCCACCTTGCGGCATTGGAGGAACACGGCTACATCGAAGGCATCCATCGCGCTTCCTTCGAACCGATAAAAAGCATGAGCCACGGCATCCAGCAGCTCAAGCTTTTCTGATTGTCTTGTTTTTTCGTCCATTCCACCCAAAAGAGGATGGAGGAACGAAAATGACCAATTTCAAAGCTCGTTACATCGTCTTAGCCCTTTCGGTGAAGTGCCGTGGCGAATGGAAGGACATCTATGACATCATCGAAAAGAAGAAGCGGATTTCGGACGAGGAAATCCAGGACGCCCTAAGAAACCTAAACTCATCCTTTGTCTGCATCACCGATGATTCATTTCCGGATTGCGTCAAGTCCGTCTATCAGCCTCCTTTCCTTTTATATTACTATGGAAACTATAGTCTTGTCTCCAGAAAGCGAAAGCTTGCCGCCGTCGGGACAAGGACACCAAGCGAATACCAGGAAAAGATGACGAAGAAGCTCATCGGCGAGACCATCGACCATTTCGAAGGCGACGTCGTCATCGTCTCGGGAATGGCAAATGGCCTGGATTCCATCGCCATGCGTCAGGCAATGCGCCGCGGCACTCCCATCATCGGCATCCTCGGCTCCGGCATCGACAACCCCTATCCGGAAAACAACAGGGACATCTATGACTACTGCCGAGACGGAAAGGGCCTGATCCTTTCGGAATATCCCACGACGATCGAACCCCTTCCCCAGCATTTCACCTTCCGCAACCGCCTGATCGCTGCCGTCGGGGATGTCTGCTTCATCGGCGGAGGAAAGATACGATCCGGAACGGCTTCGACGGCAAGGCAAGCACTGGAACTCGGAAAGGATATCCTCGCCCTTCCCTGCGACATCAGCGGTGACGATCTGACCAATTCCCTCATCAAGGATGGCGCCCACAGCGTCCTGGATGCCATGGACATCGTTCAATCCCTCAAAGAAAATTCTTAGCTTTAGCTAAGGGAAAAACGTTTCTTGACAAAGGTTTTGCCCCTTTGAATAATAGGTAGTATTTTAGGAGTGTGCGAATGAAACTGATTATTGTCGAGTCCCCTCATAAGTGTGTCACGATTGGACGTTTTCTTGGCAAAGACTTCAAGGTCATGGCGTCCAAAGGCCATATCTGCGACCTTGCCGCCAACGGAAAAATGGGTTTGGGAGTTGACGTCGATCACAATTTCACGCCGAACTACCTTATCTCGAAGGACAAGGAAGGCGTCGTAAGGGACCTCAAGGCGGCCGTCAAGAACGCTGACGAAGTCTATCTCGCAACCGATCCCGATCGCGAAGGAGAGGCCATTTCCTATCATTTGGCGAGGATTCTGGGACTGGACGTCCATACGACCAAGCGTCTGGAGTTCCATGAAGTCACGAAACCGGCGGTCATCAAGGCCCTGGAAAACCCTAGGACAATCGATCTTAAGCTGGTCAAGTCCCAGGAAACCCGCAGGATCATCGATCGTATCATGGGCTTCCGTCTCTCCAATATCCTCCAGAAGAAGATCAAGTCCCGTTCCGCTGGCCGTGTCCAATCCGTCGTCCTCAAGTTCGTCGTCGATAGGGAAAACGAGATCAAGGAATTCGTGCCCGTCGAATACTGGACGATCACGGGCCTTTTCTCCGACAAGGAAAAGAACCTCAAGGCCGAACTGAGCTCCTATCAGGGAAAGGCAATAAAGATCAACAACCAGGAAGAAGCCGATGCCATCGAAAAGGCCCTTCCGGAATCCTTTGTCGTCTCTGCCATCAAGAAGGAGATACGGACAAGGGAGCCAAAGCCGCCCTTCATCACCTCCACCCTCCAGCAGGAAGCCTTCAGCCAGTTCCATTTCTCCACGAAGAAGACCAGCACGATTGCCCAAAGGCTCTACGAGGGTATCGAGATCGAAGGCGTCCCCACCGGTCTCATCACGTACATGAGAACCGACTCCACCCGTCTCTCCAACGAGTTCATCCAGGCCGGAAGCCAGTTCATCGCGGAAAAGTTCGGCAAGGAATACCTTGGCCGGATCCACACGCAGAAGGCCGGCAAGAACGTCCAGGATGCCCATGAAGCCATCCGTCCGACGGACATCAACCTTACCCCGGAGAAAATCCACGGCTACCTCACCAAGGACGAGAATCAGCTCTATTCCCTGATCTACGAGCGGGCCGTCGCTTCCCTCATGGCCGGAAGGAAGGATAGCGTGACGACCATCCAACTGACGGGTAACGACTACACCTTCTCCTGCTCGGGTTCCGTCAAGGTCTTCGACGGTTACTCCAGGATCTACGGAAAATACGAGGAAAAGGACAGCAAGTTCGACCTTCCCTCCCTTTCCCAGGGCGAAATCGTCCACAAGGACAAGATCGAAAAGGTACAGCATTTCACCAAGGCCCCTGCCCGCTACAATGAAGGTAAGCTGGTCAAGATGATGCAGGAGAACGGCATCGGAAGACCGTCGACCTACTCCCCGACCATCACAAACCTTCTCGACCACGACTATATCGAGAACCAGAAAGGTTCCCTCATCCCGACCGAACAGGGAGACCTGACCGTCGTCAAGCTCAACGAATACTTCCCCAAGTACATGGATGTCTCCTATACCGCGAAGATGGAAACCGAGCTGGACGAAATCGCCGAGGGAAAGATCGACGAGCAGAAGCTTCTTGCCTCCTTCTGGGACGAGTTCCAGAAATACTTTGCCTCCGCGGAAAAGAACATGGAGAAGATCCCTCCCAAGGAAGTCGGTCGTTCCTGCCCCAAGTGCGGTTCGCCGCTTGTCCTTCGCAAGGGACGCTATGGCGAGTTCGTCGGCTGCTCCAACTATCCCAAGTGCGACTACATCGAGAAACAGAAGCCGGAAACCATTCCCGACAGGTCCTGTCCCAAGTGCGGCAAGCCTCTCGTCAAGAGAATGGGCAAGAAAGGGGCCTTCGTCGGCTGTTCCGACTACCCCAAGTGCAATTACATGGAGACCTTGGAAGGCAAGCCCATCGTCACGGAGAAGAAGGAAATCGTCATTCCGCCCGATGCGCCGCTTTGCCCTCGCTGCCATACCGGTCACCTGATCGAGAAGAAGAGCCGCTGGGGAAAGACCTTCATCGGCTGTTCCAACTATCCCAAGTGCCGCTATATCCAGAAGGACGAGGGCAAGGACGAGAAGAAGTAAGGACAAGGACGATAACCGCGTCACGCCCCTCTCGTTGCTGTACCATTACTGCTCTACCATCACAAGGAATTCCTCGAAACCGGGGAATTCCTTTTCGTATCCATGGAAAATCGCCCTCTTCATCGTTGGGAACGCTTTGGCGAATGACCGGATTCGAATGAGGGAATCAATAAGACGAGACAAGGCATGGAGGCCTGATTGAGGAGCTCACGACAGGACTTTTGATATTTTTTCGTATTTTATCCAGTTGTACTGGATATTTGCATAAAATCACTGTTTCCAAGAGACAACCTTCGTCCTTTGCCAAACAGAAAATCTCTATCCTATCGAGGAGATTGTTTACACCATTCCCGTTTCGGCCTTTCCTCCGTTGTTCGTCATTCAGCCATGCCAACTCCTGTCCATCTACCACCAACTGGGAACGACAAGAAAAGACGTTTTCTTTTTCCATCCTTCGTTTTGCGATAAAATGAATCCGATTCACCAGCATGAAAAAGATAGGCAGCATCCTCGACAACTGCTCGGATCCCGACCTCGTGGACTTCCGGCAATACCTCGAAAAGATTCTCGGCTACTCCCAAAGGACATCTTCCGCCTATGGTTTTGACGTCGCCTCTTTCCTGACTTTCCTGAACAAGGCCGGCATCGACAAGAAGGCTATCGACAGGGACACGATCCGCACCTACCTCTTGGAATGCAACGTCGAAGGCCTCGGGCGGACCTCCGTCAAGAGGGCGCTCTCCGCCCTGCGCCATTTTTATCGCTTCCTCTATGAGCAGAAAGGCTATTCCGACAATCCCTTCGAGACCGTCCTCTCACCCAAAGCCAATCGCAGGCTGCCGGATTTTCTCAGCCATGAGGAAATCAACGATCTCCTGGATTCGATGGCAAAAAGGACGGATGACTTCGCCAAGAGGGATCAGGCCATCCTGGAGCTGCTCTTTGCCTCGGGTCTCCGTGCCCAGGAAGCCATCAGTCTCCAAATTGGAAACGTCGACCTCAAGGATAGGATCCTCCGTATCATCGGAAAGGGAGACAAGGAAAGGACGATTCCCTTCTCGGAAACTGCCCAAAAGGCTTTGTCGGACTATCTTGTCCTATCGAGACCGATACTGCTAGCCAAAAGAAAGGTAGACAAAGGAAAGGACGAGGGCTATGTCTTCCTCAACAGGAACGGGGAAAGGCTTACCGTCCGCGGCCTGGAGTTCCTTGTCCAGAACGCCGCGAAGAAGGCCGGATTCACCCTCAAGATCCACCCGCACATGCTCCGCCACACCTTCGCCACGGAACTTCTCGACAACGGCGCGGATCTCAGGGTCATCCAGGAACTGATGGGCCACAGTTCCATCAATACGACAAGCATCTACACCCACGTCACCTACGAAGACCTAAGAAAAACATACGAAAGATGTTTTCCGGATACCATCTCAAAGGAGGAAAAACGCATGGAAAAAGCCGTCGTGTTCGACTTCAACGGGACGATGTTCTTCGACGAGGACAAGCATATCGTCTCCTGGAAGGACTATGCAAAGTCCCGTTTCGGTTTCGATCTCAAGGACGAGGATTTTATCGATCACGTCCATGGCCACTCCAACAAGGCCATTCTCCGGTTCATCACCGGAAAGGACTTCACTCCAGATGAAGTCCTTGGCTTCGCAAGGGAAAAGGAACTTTACTACCAGAAGCTTTGCGAAGAGGATAAGGAGAACCTCCATCTTGTCGATGGCCTTGAAGAATTCCTTTCTTTCCTCAAGAAGAACAGAATCCGGATGGCCATCGCCACGGCCTCGATGAAGCCGAATGTCGATTGGTACATCAAGACGTTCCATCTCCTGGATTATTTCGACATCGACGATATCATCTACGATGATGGCACCTTGACGAAGGGAAAGCCCGACCCGATGATCTATCACCGTGCCTTCGAACGGCTTGGCGTCGAAGGAAAGGATGCCATCGTCTTCGAGGATGCCCTTTCCGGTTCCGTCAGCGCCAAGAGGGCAGGATCCGGCCTTATCGTCGAGGTCGATGACAGAAAGCGCAAAGACCATCCCGATCTCAGCGGAATTGCCGACATCGTCATCCACGACTTCAAAAAGATTCCAAAAGAAATCCTGGATTTCCTTTCGCTCTGACAATCGTTTTGCAACACTGTCCCGCTTTCCCGTTTATAATCTATATGTCTTGATTCGGAGGCTTAAAATGCATTGCACAAGAAAAATAACGAACGATCTCTACTACGTCGGCGGTAGCGACAGGCGGCTCGAGAAATTCGAGAACCTGTTCCCGATTGAAAGAGGCGTCTCCTACAATTCGTATCTGTTCCTGGATGAAAAGACCTGCCTTCTGGACACGGTCGACAGTTCGATAACAAGGCTCTATCTCGAGAACGTCAAGCACGTCCTTGCCGGAAGGAAGCTCGACTATCTTGTCGTCCACCACATGGAGCCCGACCATTGCGCCAACATCGAGGAAATCCTTTTCCGCCATCCGGAAACGACCGTGGTCGGAAACGACAAGACCTTTGCCTTCATCCGCCAGTTCTATCCGGACCTCGACTTGGAGGGAAGGAAGCTCTCCGTCAAGGAAGGCGATGTCCTCAAGCTCGGAAAGCACGAACTCCACTTCTTCATGGCTCCGATGGTCCACTGGCCGGAAGTCATGGTCTCCTACGATCCGACGGACAAGGTTCTCTTCTCCGCGGATGCCTTTGGTACGTTCGGGGCCCTCAACGGCAATCTTTTCGCCGATGAGGTCAATTTCGATCGCGACTTCCTGGACGATGCCAGAAGATACTACACCAACATCGTCGGCAAGTACGGTCCCCAGGTCCAGATGGCCCTCAAGAAACTTGCCGGAGTCGATATCCAGATGCTTTGTTCTCTCCATGGTCCCGTCTGGAGAAAGGACCTGGGCTACCTGATGGACAAGTATCAGCATTGGTCCACCTACGAGCCCGAGGACAAGGGCGTCATGATCGTCTATGGTTCGATGTATGGCGACAACGAGAATGCCGCCGAATGCCTGGCGACCTTCCTGTCGGAAGAGGGCGTCCGCGACGTTCGGGTCTACGACTCCTCCAAGACGACGCCTTCCTATCTCGTCAGCGAGGCCTTCCGTCTCTCCAATATCGTACTCGTGACGCCGACCTACAACATGACCGTCTATCCCGCAATCGAAATCTTCGTCGATGACATCCTTCGCATGGGCCTCAAGAACAGAACGCTGACCTTGATCGAGAACGGCAGCTGGGCCCCGGCGGCAAATCGCCTGCTTCGGGAAAAGCTCAAGGAACCCGCTTTCCGCTTCACGCCCCATGACATCTCCATTCGCTCCAACCTCGACGACACGAAGCTGGAAGAGCTTCGCGCTGCCGCCAAGGAAATCAAGGCGACCCTCTAAACCACTGACGACTTGCGTCCGGACAAAGCAATCCGGGCGCTTTTTTCATGACCTTTTGCAAGATAGGAAAAGCCGTGCCGAACTTGGGCACCTTTCGCTTGCCGTTTTTCAAAGATATGCGTCCATGTTCCCGGTACCGCTCCGCGCATCTCACCTTGAATAAGTCGTCATTCCTTCTCAATGACGCAGAACTCAAGACGGATCGTTCTTGTTTGTTCGAGCATGGGTCATTTGCTTCCTTCATACGAAAATAGCGAATTCGGGCAGACGATGTAAGACGGTATAGAAAATCCCCGGAATAAAAAATCCCTCTCCCTTGACAACGGCATTTTTTCCGATCGACCGTCGTTATTGCAATATAACCCTCCCTTTCCGTTTGGCAAAATACAAAACATGAACAAAA
>CASDOO010000025.1 GCA_949282275.1 uncultured Bacillota bacterium
CTCGGGCGCAGGCGGACAGAACGTGAACAAGACGGAGTCGGCCGTCCGCATCACGCACAAGCCGACGGGGATCGTCGTCGCCTGCCAAGTGGAGAGGAGCCAGATGCAGAACAAGGAGATGGCCATGGAGATGCTCAAGGCCAAGCTCCAGAGCAAATACGAATCCGAACAGGAAGAGAAGATCGGCTCGGAAAGAAGGCTCAAGGTCGGCACGGGGGAACGTAACGAAAGGATCCGTACCTACAACTATCCCCAGAATAGGGTGACGGACCATCGTATCGGATATACCATGCTCAATCTTCCCCGATTCATGGACGGGGACATGGATGACCTTCTTGATGCCCTTCGCGAAGCCGATCAGACGGACAAGCTTCAGGAAGAAACGAAGAAACTCGAGGAACAGGGGAAGTGACGCCCCAAAAGGCCTTTTTCGTTCTTTCCCGGGAAGGCATTCCTCTTTACGACATTCGACAGATCCTTGCCCTGTGGGACGTGGATTTCGACAGGGTCGCCCTTTCCGAGAAGGAAATCGAGGACAAGGCCTTTTTCGATGTCCTTGAAAAGCTCAAGGCAGGATTCCCGGCAGCGTATCTTGTCGGCCATGTGGATTTGCTTTCCGTCTGTGTCCGGGTCAGTCCGGATGTCCTCATTCCCAGGATGGAGACAGAGGATTTCCTGCGGGAACTGTTCGAAAGAAAGGATTTTTCCGGAAAGAAGGTTCTCGATCTTTGCACGGGTTCCGGATTCATCGCCCTTGCCATCAAGAAGCGATTTCCAGAGGCTGTTGTCACAGGAAGCGACATTTCGGAAAAGGCATTGGAGCTGGCAAAGGATTCGGCAAAAGACAATGCGCTTTCCGTTGAATTCCTGGAATCGGATTTTCTGGATTCCATAGATGGAAAGTTTGATTTCGTTATTTCGAATCCACCCTATATTCCAGTCGATAGCAAAAACGTTCAGGCACCATTCGAACCGGGGTTGGCCTTGTTTTCAGGAACGGATGGCATGGATTCCTATCGACGGATTTTCCCTAGGCTTGAGGAGCATCTTGAAAGAGATGGGGAAGCCTATTTCGAATTGGAGCATGCCAATGCCGAAAAGATCGAGGCATTGGCAAGAGAGCACTTGCCTTCGAGAAAGACGGAAATCCTTTTCGACTTCGATGGCAAGAAACGGTTTCTCCACCTGTTTTAGTCGGGCTTTGCTCCCGTCCATGTCCGGCCATCGACAATCATGGTAATGAGGAAGGATGGGAAGACGACGATCATGGCAAGGATTCCGAAAAAGGGCGACACCCCGGCATCGCGGCAGGAGAGGATCGTGCTGAAGGAGAAAAGCAGGGCGTTATAGAAAAAGACGTACTTGAAGTCCTTCGGGAAGAGGAAACTTGAACCAAGCAGCAGGGCAAGGATGAAGATGCCGGAGAGGGAGACCTTGAAGAGAGGAAGCCTTTCGGCATCCGCGTTTCCGGAAAGAAGGGCAAGATAGACGATTGCGACCCCAATGCAGACGAGTGCCGAGAAAAGACGGGTCATCCTTGAAAACTTGATTTGCTTGAGACGGGCCATGGGATTTACGTTCTCTTTCTGAGTCAGTCTTTCGAGGTCCTTTTCGATGCTTTCGTTGCTGTCCATGGCATTGAGGAAATCGTAGAAGGTATCGTGGTTCGTTCCTTCGTCGAGGCAGTTCCGCCGTCTTTTGATGAGATACTTGAAGAAATAAAGGAAATTGAGGATCATGCCGACAAGGCAATAGCAGAACTCCGCCCAGAATATTCCCGTCTTGTTGACATAGGGGACATTCACGCCGGGGATCTCGTGCCATTCGGGGCTATAGATGATGAGTATGAGGAATGTTTCCAGAAAATAGAACCAACTGGTCTTGTCTGGCCGATAGAGGGTCAGACTTCCCGTTCCCAAAAGGACTCCCAACATCATCAGGCAGGGCATGACGATGACCATGTTGTTGTTGAAGTCGTGGATGTTGTAGAGGATATAGGAGGGGAGAATCAGGAAAAGACACATGGAAAGAAAGACGATGATTCTGTTGAAAACATCGACGCGAAGAAGGGTTACGAGAACAATCCTCAGGCGTTCTTTCATGTTTCTATTATAGTTTTTCGATGGCCACAAAGCAGGAACAAGTGAGGGAATAGAGAAAAAACGACAGCAAAAAGATGGAATTGCATCCAGGAATAAAGAAATTCTCAGTGAAAATGGCTATAATTCTTTTGTCACGATTCGCTTAGGAGAACGCTTATGGGAGACAAAAAGAAATATTTCTACATCACCACGCCGATTTATTACGCTTCCGGGAACATCCATATCGGCCATACGTACTGCAACGTCGCCGCCGATACGATTGCCCGCTACAAGAGGATGATGGGCTATACGGTCCGGTTCATGACAGGGTCGGACGAACATGGCGAGAAGATCCAGAAGAAGGCCATTGCCGCCGGAATGGAGCCGCAGGCCTATGTCGACAAGATTGCCGCTTCCTTCAAGGAAGTCTGGAAGGCAATGGATATTTCCTATGACTATTATGTCCGGACGACGGACGAAAGCCATATGGCATGCGTGAAGAAGGTTTTCACGAAATTGCTTCAGCAAGGCGATATCTATCTTGGAAAATACGAAGGGTGGTATTGCACGCCCTGCGAATCCTTCTTCACGGACAGTCAGGTCGGCGAGGAACATCTTTGTCCGGACTGCCATCGTCCAGTCCATTGGGAAAGCGAGGATAGTTATTTCCTCAACGTCAAGAAGTTTGTTCCGGACCTTCTTCGCTTCTACGAGGAACATCCGGACTTCTGCCGCAAGGACAAACTCAATGAGATGATCAACACCTTCATCAAGCCTGGCTTGGACGATCTCTGCATCACCAGGACAACCTTCGATTGGGGCGTCCCTATCGACGAGGACAAGAAGCACATCGTCTATGTCTGGATCGATGCCCTTCTCAACTATATCTCTGCCCTGGGATATTTGGGAGAGGATGATCATTTGATGCGGGAATACTGGTCCGAGGATACCGAGATCCTTCAACTGGCAGGACGGGACATCAATCGTTTCCATACGATTTATTGGCCTATCCTTCTCATGGCCCTTGGTCTCCGCTGCCCGGATCAAATCATCGTTCATGGACTGCTCTTGACAAAGTCTGGCGTCAAACTGTCGAAGTCGCTTGGAAATGCTCCTTCCCCCTATCCCCTTATCGAACGCTATAGCGTCGATTCCTTGCGTTATTATCTTGTCCGCGAGGTGCAGTTCGGAGAGGATGGCGAGTTCACGCCGATGCGATTCATCGATCGTCTCAATGCCGATTTGGCAAACAACTATGGAAATCTTGTCAATCGTACTTTGTCCATGGTCAATCGCTATCTCGATGGCGTCATTCCTGCCTATGCCGAACCGACCTCCCCGCTGACGATCCAGATCTACAAGGATGCCGAGGAAAAGATTCGCGAATACTTCCATCTCATGGATGAGTTCGATATCACGCAAGGTACCGGAAAGGCGATGGAAATGCTTGGCCTTGCCAGCAAGTATTTCGATGACATCGCTCCCTGGAATCAAGCGAAAAACGGAAACGATGTCCTTCTCAAGGAATCGCTCTATACCGCTTGCGAACTGATTCGTATTGGATCCATCCTTCTTTCTCCCGTCATGCCGGAGAAGACCAAGGCTGCCTTGGAGCAGGAGAACGTTCCGGAGGAGCTCCGTACTGTTGAGAGCATTGCGCGGCATGATGGTCTTTCCGGAAGACACGTCAATGAGCTTGCTCCTCTCTTCCCGAGGCTGAAGAAGGATGAGGAACTGAAATTCCTGACGGAACTTATCGACGGAAAGCAGAACTGACGACAGAAAAAGGCAGCACTTGCAAGGTACTGCCTTTTTTCGATGCCGTTTTTGCCGGGGAAGCTCACAGGCTTGAGAGGAAAGGATTGTTTTTCTTTTCCGCCCCAAGATTGGAGAGGGGACCATGGCCAGGATAGACGACCAGCGTGTCCCTTAGGGAAAGCAGTTTCCGAAGGGAGGGCTCGATTTTCTCGGGCTCCGAGACGACAAGGTCGGAACGGCCGATGGAATTCTTGAACAGGGTATCGCCCGTGAAGAGGGCGTTGTCATCGTTGGAAAGATAACAGACGCTTCCTTTCGTGTGGAAGGGGGTATGGATGACTTGGATATGGAAATCCTTGATGTCCAACGTCTCGCCATCCTCGATATCGAGAGTGACGAAGTTTCCGCGAACCTTTTCGCCGGTCATGATGGAGGCATTTTGCTCGGGGTCGTCGATGAGAGCCTTGTCATTGGGGTGGAGATAGACGGGAATGCTCTTTCCCGGGAAACGTTTCAGGAAGGCGCTGACGCCACGGATGTGGTCGAAATGGGCATGGGTCAAGAGAATTCCCGAGCATTTCTCATAATGCTTTTTCACGTAGGCAAAAAGCTCGTCGCTTTGCATGCCCAAATCGATGATCAGGCAGCTTCCGCCTATCTTTCCCAAGACATAGGTATTGGCGCTGAAATCTTTTTCTCCGTCTGGATTCAGGAAGGCTTTGACCATGTTCGACACCTCATGCATGTATTTTACTCTTTTTGTCCTCGTGGAAAAAGGCGGTTTCATGGAAAGATGACAAAAAGAAGAAAAGCATGGCCGAAATGAAATGGAGTGTACAGATTATACGCTTCGGATGGCTTCGACCGGCCTCTTCTTTGCAATCATGTAGACGGGCAAGAAGGAGGAAAGGAAGGCGATTCCCAAGGATAGAGCGAGCATGAGGGCTATCTGACGGATGCCAAAGATGAAGAAGCTTCCCATGGATCCGATGGCATCGACAATGGCGGCATTGAAGAAGAAGGCGCCGATTCCGGCTCCGACACAGGCTATTATGAAGTTGACAAAGGCAATGACGAAGGCCTCGCTGAAGAAAATCTTGAAGACATCACTGGACTTTGCACCAACGGCACGAAGGATACCGATTTCCCTCTTCTTGTAGGTGATGGATGCGGAAATAAAGTTCATAAGCAACAGACCAGAGAAAACGGCAAGACCGATGCCGACATAGAGGAATATCTCAGACAGCATATGAATCATGTTGTCGAAGCTGTAAATGGAATCGGAGACAGCGTTGTTCAAGGAATATCGGACATCATTGGAAGAGTATGTTTCTTCGATGAGCTTTTGAAGAGTCGCATCATCGGGAACGTTGACAAGAAGGTACGAATAGCTGGCATTTATATGAGAAAGATAGAGCTGGAAGAGGCTGTCCCAGACGATGATGGCAGTTTGGTTTTCTCCCAAAGGATCGTCGAAGGTTCCGACAATTGTATAGGTTTCAAGTGTTGGATCGGCATCACCTTGGTTATAGTCGATGACGGCAAGTCGGCCGTCGATTTCGTAAGGCTCTGGTGTCAGATACTTCTCGTTGATGGCGGATTGAAATTCGTTTTTCAGTTGCTCGGAAGTCTTGCCGCCGAAGGGATTGCTTCTTGTCTCATAGGGATTCATGACATAATTGATGAAGAGATCCTTTGTTTCTTGACTGTATTTTTCTTCGTAATCATCATAGATTTGGTAAGGATTATTAATGGATTCCATATAAGCGTAGGCCTTTAGATCGTCTGTTATTTCGGTTGTGCACAAAGTCCAATAGGAATTTCCATCCATGTCCCAGTTCTGAATCTGGTAGAATTCTTCGATAAACCTTTCGAATTCATCGGAAACAGGAAGGTTGGCTCTTGCATAATCAAAGATATATGAAGAAGAATCTATCTGTTCAACATATTCGATTTCATTTTCATATTCGAACAACTCCCAGCCGATTTGCTCATTTGTGGTGTCATCATAGACGGAATTGAGGCCATAGCCTTTTTGTATCCTATCGGATTCATCGACCTCGAGGCCGTTGATGGAGAACAAATCGGGAAGATAACGACTGGAAACGACTATTTCCTTTTCATTGAGACTTGTCTTTCCTTCTTCGAAGAAGTCGATATTGACATTCGCATTGGCAACGGAGGAGAGGCTATTGCCATAAATGTTGATGTAGTTTGTTTCCGTTTCCTTTACGAACTCGGCTTGGAGTCCCGCTCCATCGAGTCTGTCGGCAGGGACAAAGCCTTCGTTGGAAAAATGGCTATCTTCCATTGCCTTGCTGACATAGACAGCATTGGGGTAGGAAAGGTTGACTTGCTGTTCCAATTGGCTGTTGAGGTTTCTGAGTTCGGTATCATTGTAATAGTCGTCATTGTCATAAATTTCCCGGTATTCTTCAAAATCAAAGCCAGTCTTAATGAATCCTGTGACCGTGAAATTGTCGTTTCCGATATTGACGGTCTTTCCGATGATGTCTTCTGCCTTGAAGTCTTGGGGTTTTATTTCGACGGTTGCCCCCGTGTTCATGTCGTAGGAACGGAAGCCTAGGTGCTCGAAACCGGAAAGGTGATAGTCCGTCAAGGCGATTTCATCGGCTTTTTGAGGATAAGTTCCATAAAGTAGCTCGAACCCGAGACTTTCCATGCGTTCATCGGAAAGATAGACGAAGCCGGGCGTGTTGTTGCTAAAGAAAGCATAGTTTCGTTGGTTGTTGAGATAGAAATTGAAGTTAAGCCAGTTGTCAGAGAAGGCCTTGTCCGTCGTGATGCCCATTCTCTTTTCGAATTCGTTGGCGTCTTCGACGGAAATAGGACTGTCACTGCTATAGTAGTCGGAATTATCGTATTTTTCTTCTTTGCTGATGGAGAAGAGATTTGAAGTCCTGCTCTGAAGGCCATCATAGACCGTCCTTGCCGTATCGTATGTTCCTGCCGTATCCACGATTCCGAAGAGGCCGAAAGCACAGACGGAAAGGAGAATCGTAAAGAAGAGACGGATCGGCTTTGACTTCAAGGCGCTGGCACCGATTTTGAAAGCGCGGAAAAGCGGCAGAGAGGATTTGATAAGGGAGAACTTCTGATCTTCCTTATAGACGATGTTGCTCTCATCGGTATCCTTGAAGGCTTCCCGATTGAGATTGTCGTCGATTCTTGCTATTCGTCGAAACTCTTTGTTGACATTGTTGTCGGCGGAAATCAACGTGTCGCTTGTCTGAAGGACCTTGTTAAGCGTATCGATGTCTTCCTGGGTAAGGACATGGCCTTTCTTCAAGGCGAGCATGTGTTCATCGACTTCGACAAGTCCACTGTCGGTCTGTCGAGGTTTCTCACAGAATTTTTCGATATCCGAGATGACCTTTCCATCCTTCATTTCGATGACGCGGTCACCATACATCTCGGCAAATTCCCTGTCATGGGAGACGACGATGACAAGCTTTTCTTTCGAAAGTTCCTTTAAGGTATCGAAGACTTGAAGACCTGTCTTTGAGTCGAGTGCGCCTGTAGGTTCATCGGCAAGGATGATTTCCGGCTTCTTGATTAAGGCTCTTGCAATGGCGATTCTTTGCTTCTGTCCTCCAGATAGTTCGTTAGGCTTTCTCTTGGCGAAGCCGACAAGGTCAACTTGTTTAAGAATGTCGTCGACTTCCTCTTGTGTGGCTTTCTTGCCCTGGAGCTGAAGGGCAAGGGCGATGTTGTCGCCGACGGTGAATTCATTCAGGATGTTGTATTCCTGGAAGATGAAACCGAGGTAGGTGTTGCGGTAACTGTCGAAATCCGCTTGGGAAAAGTCCTTACTGCTTTTTCCCTTGATGATGATTTCACCGCTGTCGACCTTGTCAAGACCACCTAGAACATTCAGAAGGGTCGATTTTCCAGAGCCGGACTTTCCCAAAATGAAGACGAGTCCTTTCTCGGGAAAACGAATCGAAACTCCGTCAATTGCCTTGACGGGTTGGCCTTTCTTGGGGCGGTATGTTTTGAATATGTTTTTGACTTCGAGCATATCTTTCTCCTTTTTAACAAGGCAATTATAGCCACGGATCTTCTTCGATGCGACAATATTTTGCAAAACAGATGCAAAAAACAAACTTTCATTTGGATAATTTCTGACTTGTTGCTGAGACTAGGGTTGTTTTTCTATTCGATAATATGGGAAAAGACGAAAGAAAGGTGCGTTCTCTTTTCTGTTTTGATGGAATAGACTATAATCATCATGTTTTTTGAGGTGACCCAATGAAAAAAGAAGAATACTATGTCAATACGGAGAAGGAGAAGATTTCGCCGCTGTTCCTTTTGACTTTGGTCTTTTTGGGATGGCTTGGAATCGATAAGTTCGTTTATACGAAATCTTTCAAGAAGGGATGGAAGTTCTGTCTTGTCAAACTTGCCTACAATATCATTCTTGTGGGTGTGCTGTGGAACATCTTCGACATTGTTCAGTATTGCCGGGGAAAATACGAATTGGATTTCAGGGATTACTTCAAGTAAGCATATCGCTAGGCGGATACTTCTTTCTGTGCTAGACTAGGCCTGGAGGATAAAAGAAATGAATGTCAAATTCTATAAGAATACCAAGACGGGAGAAGTGACTTATTCGGTCATTGGCGATTCCCATCTTGTCGGAGAGGACGAAGTCGAGCTGGTTGCCAACTCGACGGATGCCGCGACCGAGAAGCACGTTCCTGTCGTTACCGTTGAAGGAACAAAGGTCCACGCGGTTGTCGGATCTACTCTTCATCCCATGACGGAGGAACATCATATTGCCTTCATCGCCCTTGTCACGGATCAGAAAGTCGAATTGAAGAAGCTTCTTTCGACAGGCGCGCCAGAAGCAGACTTTGTTCTTGCGGATGGGGAAAAGCCTGTTGCCGTCTACGAGTTCTGCAACCTTCACGGACTTTGGATCAAGACACTCTAATCGATGATTCTTTAGGCCATCATCATGGATCGATGGCCTTTTCTTTTGGCAATTCCGATTCTTCGATGGCTTCCTCGGCATCAATGAAGAGATGAAGGATATCGATTTCGACCAAACGCAATCGGTAAGTCAGATATAGATATTCGCGAAGATTGACTTGAGGAGCATTTTTGTCACATTCAAGAAGAGTGGCGGTCATCATCAACGGAAACTTTGTACCGTTATATAGGTTTTGCAAGATAAGGGGGAAGACTTCCCCCTTTTTTATTTCATAGCCGAAAGGCTGAAAACGGATCTGCATGGGATCAAGAAGCGTCTCGAAAAAAGGATGGTCGAAGCGGGAGAAGTAAAGCGTTTTTTTGTCCAAGCGTGTTTCCTTGTATCCAAAGGTACGGACATCGTTGGAATCGCTGTGGTTGAGGAAAAATATGTTTTTGCCTATGAGTAGAGTCTTTACAAGAGCAATATCCGAAAATTCGGCAGAATCGAACATAAGGACAACATCAAAGGTATTTGTTCCTATTTTTCCGAGATCTTCTTCTCGGCATAAGAAGACAGGCTTTATATGGGAGAGAGCACGAACGGCTTTTTGCATATCGCCAAGGCTTCCCTTTCGGTATTGGAAGGCGAGTCTCTGAAGGTCATCTTGAAAAGTCGGGGAGGCGATGAAGCTCTTTTGGCCGGCTTCGAAAGCCAAACGCAGTCTCTCATCGAGATAGCAATTTTTGTTTTCCACGCCTCGGATGAAATTTACCCGGAGTCCATCATATTTTTCCTTTGCCGGTGCAAATTCTCTTCTGGCTTTGTTGAAAAGGGAGTGGACAAGGGAGAGAATGAAAATGTACTGGAAATCACCAAGTGGATTGTTTGTTGCCAAAATCTTTCTAAGAGCAAGTCGAAGTTGAATGGAACACTTTTCTTCTTCTTTTCGGAAGATGGCATACTCATGGAATTCTTCATAAGTTCCTTTTTTTCGATTGTGGAAAACAGCGAGCAGTGCGTCGAAGGTCATGGATAGAAAATCTTGCTTGTCGTCCAAGAAGAAACCTATGTAAAGGTTCATGTCTTTTTTGATTTGCAGATATTCTTTTTCGAACGTCTGATAACGGGCAAGGAACTCAAGATAGAACGCCTTATCCTTAAGGGATTTCTTGACGAGTGGGTTTTGGAGATTGAAACCGGGATCTTTAATCTCTCTCTGATGGAATTGGTAGACATAATGGATATTTGTTTCCAATTCTATCGTGCCGTTCATGGTGTTGACGCTCTCGCCATAGATTTTGGCATAGAGCTCTTTCTTTGCGTTCAATTCATCGCGACTGTCGCAATAGGCTTTTATGAGCTCGAAAAGAGGTTCCAAGTCTGTTTTGCTTTTTTTTGATAGACGATATTTCCTTATTGTCTTTTTTGCCTTTTGTCGTTGCCAATATGACTTTGAGGCGTGATCCGATAGGATCTGCTCAAATGGGATTGTTCCATAGTCTTTGCCGAAGAGCCTTTCCAAGAGCAGCTGCGAGGAGGAAACTTTCTGGTAGAGTGTTTTAAGGTTTTGAAGATCCGTGCCATCCTTTTCAATCTCGAAATATTTTTTCGGGAATCCGTTGTATCCGCCAAGGAAACGGATGCTCGTTCCGAATTCCTCGAATTTGCGGAAGGTGTCGATTGCCTCTCCGGAAAATGTCCGTAAATGCTCTTCCTCGATTCTTTTTTGGAAGTTTTCGATTTTTGCAGAGAGGCGCTTTAGAAGAAAGGACAATGTCTCGTAGCTTTCCTCGCTTCCGTTTGAAGTCAACCCTTGATAATGTCCGTCTTCCTGCTTGAGCATGGGGAGGAAAGAGAGTCTTGAGAAAGTCCGAAGGAATTCAAGGTCTCTTTCGAAGTCTTCGGTTTCGTAATCTTTAACGTCGATTTTCAAGACAGGCCAATTCTTGCTCAGCAAGTCTGTAAGAAATTGTTGTGGAAGCGAGGAAATCACTTTCCTCAGGAAAGAGAAGTGTTGGTGTTTTTCTTGCTCGATTTCGGTTAGCTCGGTTTTGTTTCTGACGAAGTCCTCGGCTTCGGGGCAGTCATAATCGCTATTTTGTTTGCGTCGAAATTCCTCTGGAAGGCCATCGCCTAGGGAAAAGGAGGACAAATCGAATGCCAGAGGCTCAAGGGTGGGTTCCGAAAGATAGGAACGAATGACTTCGATGTTCGTCATGGGCGAAACGATGGCAACGTTCTTTCCCTGCCTTCCGAGCTCGAGAAGGGCATACTTGACTAAGGAAACAAGGCTTGGGACATCGGTATATGTGATCTTGCAGGATGCACTCTTTTCCAGTCGTCTCATGAAACGATTGAACTCGTCCTGAAGAACACCATTGCCGCTTTCCGTGGACAATGTTTTTTCTTCCTGTTCTTGAACCTTCGAAAAGAGTCCCTGCATACGCAATGGCCTTTTTGTTGGATCCAAAAGATCTTTCAAGTCTTTGAATGTCGAGGCATACAGAAGCTCTTCTTCCGTATGGAAGCTCAGGAATGGAAGAATTTCAAAGCGGTTGTCTTTGTCCTTTAGGGAGATGGTGGATTCGACGGATAGTTTATAGGAAAGAAGATCGTCTTCGCGTCCAACGCCCTCGATGTCCGCCTCAATCGTTTTCAGGATTTCTTCTATGACCGGGTTGAAAATGACGTCGGAAGATTTCCGCTTCAGGGTTCCGTTTTCGATGGCGCAGCGGAAGAAGAAAAGGGGATAGGAGATGCTGGTCATCTTATCTTTCAGGACAAAGACCGAGAAAAAAGGAAGGGAGGGGCTTTTCTGAACCAAAAAAGATTGCCCATGAATGAGGGCCTTTGCCTGTGCTTCTTCGATTTCGAAAGGCGTATTGATATCCTTGACGGACAAGAAGGAATGCGCTTTCCGGTGAAGATCAAGAAGGTCAATGTTCTGTTGCATACCGTTATTTTAAGGCACGTGAAAGGAAAGGAATAGAAAAAACGCTGCCCTTTTCAAGGCAGCGTCGATAATACGAAGGAAATGGTCGGGTTTACTGATTGTCCTGATTGATGACGCCGTAGGTAAGGAAGGAGAGGACGCGGTCGAAGGTGAGGTTGTCCTTTCCGACGAAGATGAGCTTGTCACCGGCATGAAGGGCGAAATCCGGTCCAACGGACTGGCGGCAGATATTGTCTGCCCCGATGACGGCAACGATTGTGGCCTCGGTGTAGTTCCAGAAATAGACTTCACCAATGGTCTTTCCGTTGATCCAGGATCCCTGAGGAACCTCGGCTTCGGAGAACTTGACGGCTTCGGTCGTCTGGTAGGTGAAGGAATCCTTCATATCGTCGATTGCCGTGATGATCTTGGACTGAAGTTCTTTCTGCTGGTTGAGAAGCTGCTCAAGGGTGGCGTACTTGTCCTTGATCTGGGTTTCGGCCTTCCACTTGTTGGCGAACTCCTGGGCATGAAGGACGGAATCGACGAAGACGCCGACACCTCTCTTGGAAGAGACGACCTTATCCTTTTCGAGGATGTTCAGGGCTTTTCTGACGGTTTCCGGGGAAACGCCATAGGAAGCACCGAGGATAGAACGGCCCTTGAGGAGCGTTCCTTCAGGATACTCGCCGGTGAGAATCTTTCCGCAAACGTCTTGAGCGATTTTGATGTAGCGAGGAGTCGATCTTTCTTTTGCCATAATTGATTTTGCCTCCGTTAAAATATGCTTCTATTATAGTTTGGCAATGCCGGTAAAACAACCATACATAGTTAAAATTTGCAAGTAGCGACTCTTCTTTTTTTAAAAGTTGCTTATCGAAGTCGATTATCAAAAAAGAAGTTGTTTCTTAGACTTAAAACCATAAATATCCATTATGGAAAGGTCGAATTTCCTTTTAAATTATTCTATATCCAAAGGAAGTGGGGCCTTATTTTGAAACAGAAAAAGAATTCTTTTCTTTTCGAGTTTGTGAATTCGGGAGCAAAGAAGAAAAACACACGACGATAATTTTTAATATAGTTTTTAAATTAGATAAATATAAAAACTACAAAAACAAGAGAAATAATCAGAAAGCAACTCTTTGTAGGATTGAAGAGCGGAAAATCAAGTAAACCTAATGAAACGCTTTCATGTCGAGATGGTACAAAAAATCAATTAAAGGCTAATGGTTTGAGATAGACTTATTAGACAAAAACGTGAGGAGATTCCAATATGGGGACAAGAACGAAGGCCTTGAAGGAACAGGTGCGTCAGGACTTGCATTATACCAAGGATGATGCCACATTGGATCGGAAGGATAGTAAGAAGACGATGCGAATCTATCTGGAATGCTTGAAGCCTTCTTGGAAATACGTTCTCTTGGATTTCCTTGTTATTTTTCTTGATGCCGTTTTCGAAATCATGATTCCATACCTTTGCGGTCTCTTGATTCGCGAAGGTCTTCAACCTTTGGATCCTTTGCTGGGATTTCAGCAAGAGGCGATGAATGCCGTCTGGCTATATGGCGGATTGATGATTGGTATGGCGATCTTTGCCATCTTCTTCCAAAGCATCGGAATGAAGCTTTCTGCCATTATCTCTTCGGATTATATCGAAAGACTAAGGAATACGATTTTCTGGAAAGCCGAGCAGTTTTCCTTTTCGAATATCGGACATTTTCCTGTCAGCAAGTTGACGACGATGTTCTCCAATGATTGCAACAACATTCGTTTCTTTGTCTTGATGTTGGTACGCATGGGATTCAAGCAGTCCATCTTGGTTGTTGCATGCTATGTTTTCATTTTCTCTCTGAACTGGGCAATTGGTCTTATTACGCTTCCGATTTCTTTGCTCGCCTTCTTCATTATCTGCGTCATTATCATCAAGACGAAACCGCAATTCATCATGACGCAGTCTGCCTTGGACAATGTCAACCGCAATGTTGAGGAAGATACGGAGGGGATTCGGGAAGTCAAGGCATTCTGCCGAGAGGAATATATGGACAAGAAGTTCGGCAGGGCCAATGAGGATTTGACCGCCATAAGTTATGCCTCTGTCAGCAAGATGGGCATGACAAGTGCCATTACGACCTTGGCAATCAATGTTACGATTGGCATTATTCAGTTGTTTGGTGGCTTCGAAATTCTCAATACGGTCAATCAGCAGGAAAACAGCATTTGGATGATGATGAACTACGGGCAGGTCTTTGATGCCGGCGAGCTTTCGATGTTGTCTTCCTTTGCCGCCGTTTTGACGGTCGCTTTCTCCTTCCTATCGATGCTTGTCCAATTCTATGGGCGTGCCGAGGCGAGCAAGGAGCGTATCGACCGCGTTCTCTCGGAAGAAATCGATATTTCGTATCGGCCAAAGGAAAAGACTTCCGATTTCGATCCGGACGCTCTTGCCGATGGCCACATTCAATTCGATCACGTGGTCTTTTCTTACCATAAGGATCCGTCCAAGGCGGCCATAGGCCCTGTTAGCATCGACATTCAATCTGGCGAAACATTGGGCATCATTGGTGGCACGGGTTCCGGAAAGTCTTCTTTTGTCAATTTGATTCCGCGACTTTATGACGCGACATTGGGGACTGTCCGAATTGCCGGGCATGATGTCAAGGATTATTCGGTAACGGCCTTGCGAAACGATATTGGCGTTGTTCTTCAAAACAATGTTCTTTTTACTGGAACAATTCGTTCCAATATTCTTTGGGGGAAGAAAGATGCCACCGACGGGGAAATATGGGAAGCTCTGGATATTGCGCAAGCGTCCGAATTCGTCCGTGGTTTCCCGCAAGGGTTGGATACACCAGTGACGCAAGGCGGAAAATCCGTTTCCGGCGGACAGAAGCAAAGGCTCTGTATTGCGCGTGCCGTCATCAAGAAACCAAAAATCCTTATCTTGGACGATTCCGTTTCTGCCTGTGATATGGATACGGCAAGAAAAATCCAGGAACAATTTTCGACAAAGCTTAAGGATACGACGGTAATCGTGATTGCGCAGCGAATTGACTCTGTTCAGAATTGTGATCGCATACTTGTTCTGGACAATGGAAAGCCTGTTGGCCTTGGGAAACATGCCGACTTGTTGAGGGATTGCCCAATTTATCGGGAAATCGATGCGATTCAGAGGAAGGGAGTGAACTGATATGGCAATGAAAGGCTTCAATCAGACAGGCGCAGGCCCGTTGATCAATGGCGTCCGGATTCAGTATACCTGTGGAAAAGAAGGTTATCAGCAAATCACGGCAACATATAGCCATCGCCGAAAGGGATATGCCAAGCCCGAGCATTCCTGGCATTCCCTGCTTCGCGTTTTCAGCTATTTGGCTCCAGATAAGGGGCTCCTCTTTGGCATCACCATATTGACGATATTCATGATTGCCGTCAATCTTATCGGAGCCTTTATTTCGGCTCCTATTGTCGATTCGATCCTGCAACCCGCCTCCTTTGCCTTGAACGGCGATTGGGGACTCTATGGAGATGCGCAGGGCTATTTCGATGCCGTCATCAAAGATCAAATTGGACTTTATGGTTTGCTTTTCAATAGCGTCGATTGGGCCGATGTCGATTCAATCATGGCGGAGGCGACAAGGACTTTGGGAATCCTTATTGGCATTATGATGGGGTTATATGTTGTCGCCTTCCTTGGAACGACATTGCAGGTGTTCAGCATGACTCGGGTCGGCACCTCTTCTCTTCAGCGCCTACGAAACGACATGTTTGCCAAGATGCAGAATCTTCCGCTTAAGTATTTCGATTCCGTTGCCCATGGCGATATCATGTCCCGCTTTACCAATGATGTCGACAATCTTGCGCAGCTTTTCAACACGGGCCTGATTGAGATTTTCACTTCGATTATCATGATTGTGGGATTGTTGATTTTTGTCTTTCTTTTGAATTGGGTTCTTGCCCTGATTGCCATCTTTATGGAAATCGTTGCGGTCTGTATCGTGGCTTTCAATGTTCATCGGTCTGTTTCCGCTTTCTCCGACAGCCAGATTTCCATGGGTGAATTCAACGGGGTTGCCGAAGAGGTTCTCTCTGGTCTCAAGGTAGTCAAATGCTTTTCCAAGGAAGAGGACATGTCTCAGCTGTTCAAGTCAATCGATTATCGACATACGATCGATAACCATAAGTCCGTATTCCTTTCCTCGGTGAATATCCCAATTGTCAACAATATCAATAATCTTACGACGGCCTTGGTTGCCATTGTCGGTTGTGTGCTTTTGGTCACGGATGCCGCTTCTGGTTTGGGACTTATCGTGTCTGTCGGTTCTATCATTGCCTTCGTGACCTTCATTCGCATGTTCGCACGGCCTTTTAATTCCATTTCCAATATGATGACGATGCTTCAGGCTTCGTTGGCGGGTGCCGAAAGAATCTTCCAGATGATGGATCAAAAACCGGAACCGAGTCTCCAAAAGGCAAAATGGCGTTCTTTCAAGGCAGACGATGGGAAGTTCTATTGGACCGACGGGCAGAATACCAAACCGGTTTTAGGCCAAGTCGATATGAAAAACGTTTGTTTTTCCTATCAGGAAGGACATCCGATTCTGAAGGACATCACCCTTTATGCCCATCCAGGACAAAGAATAGCCCTGGTTGGATCGACTGGTGCCGGAAAAACGACGATTACCAACCTTCTAACAAGATTCTATGATATCGATTCAGGATCCATTCTGATTGATGGAATCGACATCAAGGACATCGACCGCGTTTCCATGAGAAGATCCATGACACTGGTTCTGCAGGACACGCATTTGTTTAGCGGAACTATATACGATAATATTCGCTATGGCCGATTGAAAGCAACGGACGAAGAGTGCGAAGAGGCCGCAAAGATTGCTTGCGCCGATCCATTCATTCGAAAGCTGCCACAAGGATATAACACCGTTATTGATGGTGCGAACGCCTCCTTGTCCCAAGGCCAGAAACAATTGTTGTCGATTGCGCGTTGCGCCGTCGGAAATCCGCCTATCCTAATTCTTGATGAAGCAACATCGAGCGTTGATACGAGAACGGAAAGACTCATTTCCCACGGCATGGACAATATCATGAAGGGTAAGACGACATTCGTTATTGCCCACAGGCTTAGTACGATTCGTTATTCCGATTGCATCATGGTTCTCGACCATGGCAAAATCATCGAACGTGGAACGCACGAGCAACTGTTGGAGCAGAAGGGCCGTTATTACGAGTTGTGGATGGGGAAGGCAGAACTGGATTAACAAGCTCGTCATTGAGAGCATTCTATTCCTTGCTGGGATAGGATGCTCTTTTTTGTTTTTCTTTATCAAAATTTGTAAACCGAAAAACAAGTTTTTAAAAAATCGATCAAAAAGTGAGGGGTCGGAAAATGCGAGCGCGAATTCCGAAATATTCCGATTGCTCTCGCAATATTTCGATAAAAAACGATATTTGTTGAGTGCTTAAAAATTAAAAATATAATCTTTTTAAAGTTTCAAGTCAACAAGAAAATTCCATTCGTTTATAATGGTCAAAAAGGAGACTTCCATGATAATCGCCCACGTATCTGATTTCCATCTTGGCAAGGAGATGGACCATAAGGATTTGCTGCCTCGACAGAAAGAAATCTTGATTCATGGTGTTTTGCCTATGCTTTCTTCAATTCGGCCGGATGTCTTGACAATCACGGGAGATATCTTCGAATCGGTCTATCCAGATGATCTTTGTCTATCGGTCTACAGCGAATTCTTGGATAAGGCGTCATCCGTGTGTTCGAACGTCATTGTCGTCAGCGGCAATCATGACAATCCTGCCTTCATTGAGTACTTGTCCAAATTCTTGGTCAAGTCCAACATCTACACTTTCGGAAAGAATCGAACCTATCTTCCACGGATTACCATCGAGGACGAGTATGGGCCAGTGGATTTCTATGTTCTTCCTTTTCTGCAGAGCCGCTTCGTTTCGAACTTCCACTATCCTTTATATCACGATGAAGCGTCATTGATTGTCACGCGTTTGATTGAGAATTCGAAAATCGACTTTACCCGACGAAATATCCTGCTTGGACATCAGTATGTCTATTCTCGTGAGGAAAAAGAAACAAAAGGGCAAGCCTATGGTCCTCGGTCCGACATGATCGATAGCAAGATTTTGGAAGTTTTTGACCATTGCTGCTTTGGCCATATTCACGAGGCAAAGTCAATCGGAGACAAAATCGTCTACAGTGGTGCTCTCTATCCGATGCATTACAGCGATAAAAACGAAAAATTCATGGAAGTCATCCATTTTGGGAAAGGAAAACGGTGTCGATGGGAATTCTTGCCCATCCCTACGGAAGCGTTGCGTATCGTCGTTTATTCTTCCACGGTGAAGAATTTGCATGAATTGCCGTTGAACGACAAAGATTTCGTCTATGTGGCTTTGGAAAAGGAGGATGTGCCCATCGAGATCGTCAAGGAACTTCAACTGCGATATTCCCATTTTTGCCGATGCCTGAGCAAAAAGGCCGATATGTACCCTTCGACATCTGAACTGATATTCCGGCAGGCAGGTGTTGAAGATTGCGACTTATCCCGGGTCGAGAAACTAATAGGAAAGGAGGAACTTACTAGGGATGATGGCGTGTTCGTGCAGATGTTATTACGAAAACAAATCATAAAGGAGAAAAAAGACAATGCATTTAGAGAAACTGACGTTCCATTATTTTCGCAGACAAATAAGAGGCTTGACGATTAGACTTGATCAAAACCTTTGTTATCATGACACACATTGGACTTATTTCTCCGATGTTTTGGATGCCATCAGTTATGTTCTCTTTGGAAGCTATGAATCTACGTCAAACAAAATGAAATATCGCGGAAACGAAGAATATTACCATGTCTCTTTGTTTGTGGAACATCGGGGCAAGAAATATGAAATCGTGCGGAAGGCTCCCCCAATGGCGGACAAAGAAGGAAAAGAGCAGAAGAATTTTAACATGATCGAACATTGTAATGGGATGAAAAGGAAGATTGGCGAAAGAGAAGCCCGAAGGCTTCGGGACGAAATGTTGGGCTATTCGAAAAACGAATTCATGAAATTTTCTGTATTCAAGGGGCTTGGAGAAAGCATTCTCGACTGTGGAAACCAAAAGGCCCAGACAGTGTTCCGATATTATTTGAACACGGAAAGGTATTTCATATATATCTCTGGCCTTGATAGCTGCAAGAAATCCATCAAACGGGAATACAATCTTTGCCTCCATGAAATCAAGAAAACCGCTGCCAAGATTGCCCGAAAGTGCAGTTGGTTTGAAGAATTCGAGAAGGAAAACGAGCCTCTTCTTCTTGATGCCTTCAATCATATAAAGCTTACCGATGACAAAATCCAATTTTTGGATAAGTGGATTGGAAAAATCAACGCGGAAATAGAAGCTTTCCACAGGTTAATCGAGAGGATGAAAATAACGGGCAAGACCATTGGGGAGAAGTATGATTCCAAAGGAAGGGTAGGAAACGATGTCCGTATCTCCCGACAAACCCTTTGCTCCAACCAGGATAAGTCAATCATGAAACAGATTTCCCATTTGATGGGCATGCTTTCGAATGCACAAAAATTGTCGAAGAGATTGCGGGAAATGATCGAGAATATTTCCAAGGAACGGAAACAGATGGAAGAAGATAATCTCAATGCCCCTCTCTGCGAAACCGAGATCGAGTCATTAAGGGCGAAAGAAGCACAATTCCTTTCTTGTCCTTCCAAAAAGGAAACCGAGAGAAGGATCGGGACAAGACAATTCGAAACGCTCGCGATGATTTACCTTGATAGCGGACTTCTCGGAGATGATTTTGAGCCGACGAACAAATGGTAGGCAAAAATACAAAATAAGCAGATAACGGAAAAGACAACATATGATGGGATGGTCGTACGGAAATTGGGTTCCATAGACTCGGTCTTTTTTGATACATTGCCAGGAACACCGCTTCATTTCTTCTTCGAGGACACGCAGATACCATTGGAAACGTGTATTACGAATTTCATTTTTAAATTCCCCATGAACGACGAGGGGAATTCACAAAAGTATATTGAGAATGTAATTCAGGATCCCTTTCAACATATTTTTGAACAATACTTTAAGAATATCCGGACATTCATTACCGACTTATCTGTCAACGTAGAGGAAGTGGAGAGGTGTCTTCGTGAGAAGCGGAACGGTTACCGAATCGCAACGAAGAACGTTCTAAAAGACAAGGAAAAGGTCTATGCGACGGCCGTTCCTACGGAGACAATCTTTCAGCAATTGGATGAACAAGACAATCAGCTGGACAAACTATTCCGGATGTGCGAAGAGAAGAAATGTGCAGACGCCCCGGTTCCCAAAGAGGAAGAAAAGGAATTGCTAGAGGCAATTGATGCTTTTGGCAAGCAATGGGAAGAATATCTGCAATACTGCCTAAGCAATCTGGAAAAAGAGAGAAATGTTCAGAGAGTAAAAAGATTTGAATTGATCCTGTGCTATCGCAAGATTCAAGAAGAAAGCAAGAAGCTAGGCGAACTGCGGGAACGATATATGCGCGCGGATCAATTAATTAAAGACATGATTGGCACGAATCGAAGCTATTACTATATCCATCGACAAACAAAAATAGATGCTGAAATCCGAGAACAACGAAGACTACTGGCTCCAGTTTTGGAAGAGGCTACCGAAAGGCTTAAGCGGCTAACAGGTCTAGAGCTGGAACTTCATTTTCTAGAGCCTGAAAACAAAGATTCCATAGATTTGACTCTCTCCTATGTATTCAAGAAGCAAAGAAAAAACCCAATGAATATGTGTACGATGGAATTGCAGGAAATCGCACAATTCTCCCTCATCGTCGCGCTTGTTCATGCGGCAAAGAAGTTACGAAAGGATTTCGACAAACCGACAATCTTTTTGGACGCTTGTCTCGATCACGTAGGAAGTGAGCGATTCCAGAAAATATGTGAAGAAATAGAGAAGGAAAAGGAAAACGTTGTTTTCATAGGTTTGCCTGGAAATAGCTCCTGGGCAACTATGACGAAAACAAAATTCGATTCGTGGAAAAAGAAGAATTACATTGAATAAAAGGACGCAAAAAATGAGAAATAAAAAATTTTTTAAAAAGTTGTTGACTGGTATTTTGCCCGATGATATACTCTTCCTCGCGCCTCAAGAGAGGCACACAAAAAAACATTACGATCGCTCTTTGAAAACTGAACGGGAAGACCAGCCAAAACAAACATGGAATCGTCATTCCACGAGAGTTTTGAAGCAACGGACA